>JAETOQ010000032.1 GCA_021771635.1 Oscillospiraceae bacterium
ATTCATCATTATCTCCTTTACAGATCATTCATTGTGTCCGAATTGGACACAGTCCCCAGGGCGGCGTCGTAGGTGATGCCGCCTTTTGTATTTTCCTTGCAGCTCTTCTTGAAATAATGGCCCAGGACGTAGCCTGTGGCCGCCTGTAAGGCCCCGATCAGCGTGGTCAGGTACGGGAGTGCCCCGCCGAAGTCCCGCAGAATGGCGAGGCCGCAGAGGCCCAGGACGATATATGTAGCGGTCCCGTCCACAAAGAGGACGCCCAGGGCGATCAGCTTGCTGGCGGAGATCCTCTTTTTCCCGTTTGACGGCCTCCGCTTCCCGGCCCGCCTCCAGGCGCTGTCCTCCAGCTTCACGCCCCACACCATGCCCAGCAGGAGCGCCGCGCCCACAGCGGCCATAGCGGTCAGGCCGCTCATTTGTGATACTCCTCTAAATCAGAAATGCGGTGGTTGATGACCTTGATCTGCTCCTCCACCACCGGGACGCGCTGGGCGAAATTGTTGTGGGCGCGGACTTCGCGGGTCAACTCCTCCAGCTTGGTGTCTGTCACGGCCTGGGCCTTACTGTTGGCGATCAGGACACCCAACAGTGTCACGCCGCCGGTAATCAGTGCAACGATGATCTCACTCACCCCTGTACCTCCTCAATGGGCCCCAAGTCCTCCCACCCTTCCGGGTACTCGGTGGGTTTCCACACGTTGTTCTCCATCTTGGACCTCCAAACATGGCCCGCGTCCACGGCGCAATCCTCTTTCATGTACATGCCGCTGGTGCCGTTAGGCGCCATCCAGGGCTTGGCCCGCTTGGGATCGGTGGTGTTTTTGCGGGAGTAGATGGCAGGGAGATCCGCCGGGCGGCTGCCGGGGTTGTTGGCGGGCGTGTGGGCTTGGAGGAGGGTGTAAACCTGCTCCCCGTCCCGGAGAGGCCATCCCACCATGTTCGCCGTATAAACGGCGTCCTCCCGCCAGAGCGGGATATGGTCCTCCTCCGCGATGATGGCGGTGCCATCCATACCGGAGGCCCGCGCGGCCAGGCTCAGGGCATCCGCACGGCCCCGGCCCCGCTCGCGGGAAAGCACGTTTTCCTTAGCTGTCATAGGCGGTGTTCACTCCTTCCTGATAGGCGGCGTCCAGCTCGTCCCATACGGCGCTGTTTTCCTGGTTTTGCTCCATAGCTGACAAGCGAGCGGAAAGCGTAGCATCGGAGTCGTACTCGTCGCCGATCCACTTGCCGTGCGGGAGAGGCTTGCAGCCGAAGGCCGCCGGGTCCGCGCCATCCGGCAAAACCACCACGTTGACGATGATGTTGTTTTCTACGATACACGCATCCATCCTTACACCGCCTTTCTGAACGCCACGAAGCCGGGGCCGCCTCTGCCGGAAGAAATGGGGCCGGAGCTTGTATTCATTGCGTAAACCACAGAGCCGGATCCGCCTGCTGTGGTTGCGTCACCGGAGGAAACGGCGCTGGATGTTGTTGATGCGGATGCTCTTCCGGCAGTACCGCCTCCCGAACCACCTGGGCCATCCATTTGGCTGTGGTCACTCGATGATGAAGCATCATATTTGACGTAAGCACCACCACCTGCACCGCCTTTTTTCGCCTGCGCAGTATCATCAAACAGGTTTCGTCCTTCTTTTCCGTCCGCGGCGTCTCCGGTTCCGACTTGTGCTTCAATTCTGTTTACACCTGCACCTCCGTCAGCACCGCCATCGGTGTTGTATGCGCTGCTGTTCAGAACACCACCGGCACCACCGGACGCGGAAAACGATTGGTCACCCACATACAGGGTGGTTGTTCCTCCTCTGCTGCCCGATGCGGTTCTGAAACTCCCGGCAGACGGAGCACTGGTGATGGATGCTGGCGCACCTCCGGCGCCTGGGACCACACGGATCAGCTTTCCAGCCACGTCCACGGCCTCCGTGATTGTCACATAGCCACCGGCTGCGCCGGATGCTCGCTTTGTCCGATTGGCTGTGCTGGTACTTGTATTCCATCTCGCCGCGATGACTGCGCCGCTTCCGCCTCCGCCGCGAATATCAAACTGCACGGGGGATAGAAACCGGGCAATATAAAAGGTCTTTGCTTCCGTCAAATTGAAAATGGTGGATTCCGCTTTTCTGGAAACTGACTGCACGGTAGTTGCCGTGTTGCCTGTGACCTGAACGGTCTTACTTTCTGTCTCCGCGCTGTAGCCCAGAGGATACACCAGATAGACCGTATGCTCTCCGGCATTGGTGTCCAGTTTGATCTTGCCGTTCGTGCCGGTGATCGGGTCCTCGCCGACGGTCGGGGCGCTGTCCAGGCGGACAGTCACGTCCGGGATGGGATTGCCGTCCGTGTCATTGATCGTCAGGGTCAGGCTTGCCACCCGGCCATAGGCCACATCCGCCAGCATTTTCAGGGCGTCATTGACAGTCCGGCCCTGAGCGACATCCCAGATGGATTTTTCGGTTTCGTCGGACAATAGATTTGCTTTGTTGAGCGGCGTACCCTCCTGGGTCGGTTCATCCGCTCTGGTGATCGTGGCGTAAAATGGAGTGCTTCCGTCTTCCGGCGTCAAAAGAACGCGTCCAGGCTTTGTCGGGATTCTGTCTTTCATGTTCAAACCTCCCCGGAGAACAGCTCGCCGCTGTAAAACCTCGCCTGCACGGCATTGGTCAGCAGCCGGTCGATGTCCTCCAAAATTTTTTCGATATCGTTGGCCAAGCCATAAGTCAGTCCATCTCTGGAATTGATGGTGGTCGCGAGGATCCTGGGCGGCACACTGGGCGTGGATTCCATCAGGGCGAACTGCTTCCGCAGCTCCGCCAGGTCGCCCAGATAGACGGTCTGAGCCGCCTGGTCCACCCATTCGTGTTCCTTCCAGTCCGTCTTCGGATTGACTTTCGGGTCGTAGCCTTGCGCCTTGAGCCGCTCCGCCACATAGAGCATGGCAGCGCCCACCCGGTTCAGATCGTCGGATCCATAGGTACCTTTCTCATTTCCGGCGTTTACGTCTGCCTGCGTCCGGTCCGTCACCAGATGCAGTCCATAGTACAGCGTGAACGTGGTCTCCGTGGCGGTGCCAAGGCTGTTGATCATGGTGAGGGCCACCACATAGACATCCTGTGGAGACCGCTCCGCCACGGTCTCCCAGGTCTGTCCGGACGTATTGGTCCAGGTGGTGTCCACACCGTTGACCGTGCCGCTGACATACAGAGTGCCAGACGGCAGTGTCGTGGTCAGTGTCCGTGTGCTCATTCTGTGATCTCCACGCTGATGATCATGGTGGCACCGGCGTCAACGGGGTTCGGCGTGATGGATGCGGAAACCACACGCGGAATGCTGGCGTCCAGTGTGACGGTTCTGGTGACGCTGGAGGACTTCCCGGCGGAGTCCGTGGCAGTCACCTCGATGGTATTGGTGCCGTCCGCCAGCGTGATGCTCTTGCTGAAGCTGCCGTCAGAGCCGACGGTGACATTGCCCTGGTCCACACCGTTGAGCTTGATGGTCACGGTCACAGGGCTGCTGGTAGCGTCGTTGGTCGTACCAGCCACGTTGAGAGAAGCAGTCGCCGTGATCAGGCCGTCAGCCGGAGATGTGATGTTGAGGGTGGGAGGGACCGTGTCCACCGTGTAGGTGGTGGCCTTCTGCGTGGCTGCGTTACCGTCGTGGTCGCTGACATCAACGGTGACCGTGTGGCTGCCGTCACCCAAAGCAGATTCCGGAGTATAGGTCACGCTGTAGCCGTTGGTGACGGCCTGTGTCTGGATGGCGCCGGAGCCAACATCCGTGCCGTCCTGCTTTACCACCAGGGTGTTCAGGTCGATACCGGATCCGCCGGATTCATCCACAACGGTGAAGATCACCGGCTGCTGGCTGTTGCTCACATACGCCCCGGAAGACGGGGACAGGATCGTAATGACCGGAGCCACCCGCTCTCGGACAACAAGACGCAGGCCCGTCATAGAGCTTCCGTCTGCCGTTCCCTTTGTGCCGGCCGTGTTGGTGGCCTCTACCTCCACGTTGTAATAGCCGCCACTCTGATGGTACGACGTGGCACCGGGTGCCGTGATGGTCGCTTCGTATTTCCCGGTGCTGCTGTTGTATGTAAGCGTGTACCAGGCCCCATTGACCTTGGCGCGCACTTGTGAAATTGCCATAGCTTAAGCCTCCCCGGAATGGATTTCGCCGGCACGGAAAAAGTCCGGCTCCAGGATCATAAATTCATCTGTCACATCCACGGACAGGACTGTTTGCTCATTCATTGCCGCCGGATTGACGGAAAGATACGCACTGTGGAAAACCGGCTGGATGACGTAGTACGCAAACTCGGTTTCAGCTGTCAGAGAGGCCGGATCAGAATCTCCGTCATCGTTGTAGGACAGCAGCGTATAAACGTGGCTCTCCGCCGGGAGCATGCCGGTGTCGGTATAGGTAGTCCCTGTCTGCGTGGAAATCAGAGTGCCGTCCTTGTACAGCTTGTATCCGGATGCGTCGCTGACAGCGTCCCATGCAAGACCGATCTCAAAATAGGTCTTTCCGGTCTGCCGGAAGTTGCTCGGTGTATCAGGCGTCTGTGGGAAGATCTCCAGGACCGTGATGCGGGCATATCCGTTGCCGCTGTGGCCTGTTTCTGCCGTCCCGCTCGGTCCGGTAAAGGACGTATTGCCAGCAATGGTTTTTGCATTGGTCAGGCAGTACTCTGCGCCAAGCAGATAGCCGCTGGGTGCATTTGCGCCGGTCCAGACAAAGCCGGAGCCACCGCCGCCACCACGATCATCATCTCCGGAAGAATCCGGATAGGATCCGCTACCGCCATACCAACCGCCACCGCCTGCACCGCCGTATCCACTGGAGCGTGTAATGCCGTTTCCGCCGAATCCGAATCCGGCATATGCGCCAGCTTGTGTTGTGGTGCTGGTTGGCCTGCTCGTAGTCTGCCATGAAGAAGACGAAACGCCTGTCTGTGTACCTCCGTAGCCGCCTGTTCCGTAGTTTGCAGTAATGGATTGGCCAGACGTACCTCCGCCATAGCCGCCGGTTTTATTCGACGCGCCGTCAGAACCGCCACCACCAGCAACCAGAACGCGGGCAAGAAGGCTATCCTGCTTGATGCGAAAGTCCGTTGCACCGCCGCCACTTTTGTAGGAGCCTCGCTTGCCGCCTCCGTTATAACCACCGGATGTACCGCCGGTATTTCCGGAGCCGCCAACCTGCGAAATGATAACGGTCTCCTCATTGAGTGTCAGCTCTCCGACGGAGTATCCGCCTTTTCCTCCATATGTGGGGGATGAACGGTATCCGCCCTGTGCGCCCCAGGCTTCCAGCTTATAACGGCCGGGAGGGAGTGTTACCGCCTGCGCCGCACCTGTATAGTCAAAATCAAGAATGTCACCGGCTTGCGCTGATACGATCATAGAACCGGAAAAAAACGGGATGTTCTTGTCCATCCACGCCTGCGTAGGCTCATTTCCTGAGCCGTACGCTTCCGTGAGGTCTATCAGCATCGGCGCATCAAAATACATTATGCCCGCGATGTAGTTATTGTTGAAATCCAGGCGGAATTGATAATTTCCAGCGGAAAAACTTGCTCGATCTGTCCGAGCGCTATACATCTGCCAGCTTCCGGCCTCCTTCAGAGCAATGCCTTCCTTAAAACTCGGTTCTGCAATTGGCCAGTAAAAGCCGACGCTTCCGCCTGCTTTTTCTGTTTGATATCCATACACACGGGCATAGTAGATGTGGCTCGGAATCAGTGGTATTGACCCGGTGGTATTCACGGTAACTTCAGGGGTTGACGCTGTACCAGTCAGCTTAACAGACTGCCCGCCCTCATAACCTCTGTCTGTACTTTTGGAAATGCTCCACCCGGACTCCATGCTTGGAACGGGAATCAGGTTTTTTAATACCATTCGGATTCACACCCCGTTCCTTTAAGATTTATCCCAAAATACCAGCACGAAGCCGTCCGCGCCCTTGTTCGCATCTCCGCCAGGTCCTGGCTGCTTGACCGGGTCCCAGTAGCTATAATAAATTTTTCTGCCGCTGCCTTCGATGATGAGAGACGCCTTGCCCCAGCCGCCGACACCCGGCGTGCCGCCCTTTCCTCCTGCGGCCCCGTCTCCGGTGCCGTCCTTCGGCACAGGAACGCCGCTGCGGCCGTAGCTGTCGCCGTTGGCGATGTCCGTATACCCCAGAGGATAGACCTTGCCGCCCGCGCTGGAATAGGGGCCGAAGGTGGTCTCGCCGCCCATGGCCCCGGCTACGCCGTAGGTCTGGGACGGTGCGCCGCCCTGGCCGATGTGGACCACAAACTCCTGCTCCGGGTTGATGTCGATGGTGCCGTACCAGATCTTGCCGCCGGAGCCGGGCTCACCGTCCGCGCCGTAGTCGGCGTTGTAGGTACCCTTCTGGGACACTTCGCCGGTGTCCGCGTTCATGTGGGGATGGCTGCCGCGCTCCAGGCTGCCGTCCTGGCCCTTCATACCGCCCTGGCCGCCCTGGCCTATGACCACCCGCAGCCTGGACACCCCCGCCGGGGCCTTCCACTTGCCGCTCTCTGTGATGAGGGCGCAGTCCTGGAACAGGAAGCCGCCGTCGGCCTGGAGAAACACGCTCTGGCAGTTCTGCAGCACGCCGTCCTGGATGGTGAAGGTCTGCATGATGCGCCGTCCGGTGGTGGCGCTGGATTCGTCCAGCCACACCGTGTCCACGTCGCCGATCTCGCTGGACGGATCGCCCCGGCCGGTGGTC
Organism: Oscillospiraceae bacterium; assembly: GCA_021771635.1. Lineage (GTDB taxonomy): Bacteria > Bacillota > Clostridia > Oscillospirales > Oscillospiraceae > Oscillibacter. The sequence goes on from JAETOQ010000032.1 coordinate 6,741, forward strand.
TCCATGCGGTTGCCGCCGTAGGTGGCCAGGATGAGCCGCGCCGCCGCCAGCGCCTGGGCCTGGGTGTGGAGGAAGGGGTTGTCGATTGTCTTGCTGTCCGCCGCGCTGGCGCTGGTGCCGGAGACGATGTACTGGGTGTCGCTGCCGTCATGGAGCTTGAAGATCAGCATGGCGATATCGCCGTTGGCCTTCATGGTGGGATAGTGCATGATGCTCCGCAGCGTGACCTGGTTGCCCTGGCTCCACAGGGGCTCCACGGTGAGATAGCCGGTATCAGACGCCGCCCGGGGCCAGGTGCCTGTGGCCTGACAGGCCCAGCGGAGGATGTCGCCGCACTTCTTTCCGGTGACCTCCTCCGCGCTGTTGGCTGTGACGGCAAGTCCGGCATAGTCCGGATCCACGTGGTAGGAGGTCGTGAAATTGCTCCCCAGCTGAGCCACCAGGGCCGCCGCCCACTCCGCCAGCGTCGCCGGAAGGGTGCTTGGCGGTATGAAGGTCCGGTCCGTGATGAGGCCGATGATATCCACCAGCTCCCACACGATCGTCGGCTCGTTGGCGCTTGTTTTCCACCCGTCGCCCTTCTGGTAGTAAACGCCGGTCTTTTTCCACTCGATTCCGCCGGCCTCCAGCCGTGCCCCGATCTCAAAGCCGATGCCCTGCCGCTCCTCGATGGACTTGAATAGGCTGGCCTTCTTCCGGGGCTCGAACCGCTTGGTGGTGTTGTCCAGTTTCAGGGTACAGGTGCCGTAGGGCAACGCCATGCAGCTCACATCGCCCTGCTGCACGATGGTCAGTTCCGCGATCATCCGCAGGTCCCAGTCCTCATAAACGCCTGGGATGATCTCCGCCACCCGCAGCCGCCGCCCCGGCAGAGACCATTTTGTCACCGTGACCCGGATGGAATCTGGGTTGTACACGGTAAAGCCGTCCATGGAGACGAAGGTGGCCGTGTTGCCCGTGAATTCCTTGGTGTAGTACGCCGTGCCGCCCTGGAGGACCTCCACGGTGAAGTCCACCGGGATGCCGTCAAAATCGTTGTCAGAGAAGTACACGGAGCAGGCCTGGAGGATATCCACGCCGGAAAATCGTTCCTCCGCCCAGACCGCCTGGGGGAAGGTCCCGTCGTCGCCGGATAGAACATCTCCCACATGGCCGATCTCACCGGCCAGCTGCTGGGGATTGTCCGGGATCAGGCGGAAGCTTCCGTCCAGAATCCAGCGGTTCCGCTCCAGCGTGGCATACCGGCTGTCCAGCTCCATGGTTTTGTTGGTCAGCTGCTCCGGCTTGGACCAGGGCGCCGCCCCGGAGCTGTCCGCCGGCAAAAACGCAATATCCGGGTCAATAATGTTGACAGAGGCCCGGACCCGGATGCGCCGGGCCTCCGCCGTAATGGCGGCCAGATACGCCTGGGAGCGGTCAAGCATGGGGTTCCACCTCCCGCAGCTCAAAGGACAAATTGTGCCAATATGGCGTCCCATTCCGGGAAAATGCGTATGTGGGAGGCGTCAGGCTGGTGCAGAAAAAGCGGCTGGTGATCAGCTGGTCTCCGTTGTCCGGCAGGACCGCCGCGTTGAACGCGGTCCCCCGCCGGAGGATCTCAAGCACCTTGCGGCACTTCTCGTTCCCCATGTAGTCATAGGTGTAGGTGGCTCGCCAGACCTTTCCGGGATCCTTGACCTCCTTGACCATGTTCCCCGCCGCCATGGTGAGGCTCACAGATAGCTCCTCCTCCCAGCAGGAATATCGATCTTTTGTGCTCTGGGGAAGTTCTTCCCCGTCCAGGATCAATTGGATCATGCTCATCTGTCGTTCACCGCCTCCGGATTTGCTTTGGAAACCCGTCGGAAATCCGAAAGCGTCGCACGGGCAAGCTCAGCTCCGTCCACATTTACCTTTACCGTCAGGTTCCCGCTTCCGCCGGCCATGGCCGTGCTCACGCCGTTGACCATGTTGGCCGTGGCCCGGTCCAGACTGCTGTCCAGGTTCGAGCTGCCTTGCCGCATCGTTCCGGCCAAGTCCGCGTAGCTGCCGGACACATTTGGTGGAAAAAACAATGCATCTTCCAGTGCGTTCTGGACAGTTTTCTTATTAGCCAGAATCCCACTGGCAAACAGCTCCATCATATCCGGGGCATATGTATGGAAGTTGGACAGTGGCCCTTTTTTCGGTTCCGAAAAACCCAAAAAGTCTTTGACTGTCTGCGCAACGTTGGAAACCGTGTCTTTCAAAGCGCTGATTTTTTCCTTGATGCCATCAATGAAGTTCTTTATCAAATCCCGCCCCCACTCCAGTGCCATACCCGGAATACTCTTGAAAAACTCCAGCATCTCCCGACCGGCATTTGGAATTGTCTCTGTAAAAAATGTAACGACAGACGAGACGACGCTTGAAACCGTCTGTTTGACGGACACCCAGGCTACATTGACTTTATCCCGAAAATCCTCGTTGGTCTTATACAGCGTCACCAAAGCCGTCACAACGCCCGCGATCAGCGTGGCGACCAGCACAAAGGGGTTTGCGTTCATCACCGCATTAAGAGCCGCCTGCGCGATGGTCTGGCTCTCCGTAGCAGCTTTCAGCTTATCGATCACGCCGCTGATGGCCGACGCCGTTTTATAGGCGATCATGGCCGTAGTCACGCCGGTGATAGCGGGAAGAAGTTCATGGAATCCATTGATGAGATTGTTGACCCACTCGGCCAGCTGACCAGATTCTGTGATTTCACTTAACCCAGCTGTGGCGGACTGAACAAACTCCCGCAGAGCTGGATTCAGCTGGTCGGACACCGCGACCTGCGCTCCCTCCAAAGCACTTTTGAATAGTGTCACATCGCCCGTAAGATTGTCCATCTGTGTATCGGCCATCTGCTCCGCTGCTCCCGCTGAGCCCGATATTGCGATTCCCAGCTCATTCCACCGTTCCACAGACGTCCCCATTAGAGCGTTGACAGCCGCGATATCTCTGCTGTTAAAGATTTGGGATATTGCCTCTATCTGTTTTTGTTCTGTCAGACCGGACATAGCCTCTTTCAGCTCCGGAAAAATATCGGAAAAATCCCGCATTTTCCCCTCAGCATCGAATATACTGACGCCAAGCTTGTCCAATGCCGCTGCACCTTTGTCCGTAGGGGCGGCCAAAGAAAGAATGATATTTCTGAGCTTTGTGCCGCCCTCCTCGCCCTTGATGCTGTTGTCGGCCAAAACACCCAACACCGCGGCGATTTGTTCGGTTCCGCCTGCCATATAGTTGGCGGTGCCGCCTACTGTCAGAATTGCCTCTCCCAATTGTGCCACACTGGTGTTGGAGCTGGATGCTGTTTTTGCCATCTGGTCCACCAGCGTGGTGGTCTCCTTGAGAGAAAGGCCGAGAGCGGTCTGACTGTCCGTGATCATGTCGGATGCGCTGGCAAGGTCCATCCCACCGGCAGCTGCCAGATTCAGCACAGTCGGAAGCATACCCATAGAGGTCTGCGCGTCATAGCCTGCCAGGGCCATGTAGTTCAGGGCATCCGCCGCCTCTGTCGCTGTAAATTTGGTTGTGCTACCCATCTCCAGCGCCGTGTCCCGCAAATCCTCAATGGACTCCACGGAAACGCCCATGGTCGCGGCCACCTGGGACATGCTGGCATCAAACTGCATTCCAGCGTTTACAGAGTCCTTCGCAAACCCCAACAATGCGCTTCCAAGCTTTTTGATGCCGCTCACGATGGCGTCACCGATGATATTCGCTTTCAGGACGTCGCCGAATTTCAGTGCGCTGTCTCCAGCTTCATCCAGGGAATCCCCGGTATCATCAAGAGCGTTTTCCGTGTCTGCCAGGGCGTTTTCGAGCTTGTAAAGCTGCGCCTGCGTCTTATTGACGGTCTGCTGCCATTCCTCGGTCCGTTTATCTGCTATGCCAAATTCAGAAGCTACCTTATAAAGCATCTCCTGTTGTGCAGAAAGCTTCTCTTTCTGGGCCTCGATTTGTTTTGTAAGGACCGCTGTCTTGGCCCCCAGCGCCTCCTGTCCGCTGGCGTTTCTGGCAAATTGGGCGGTCACCACGCCCATCTCCGTCCCCAGCGTCTTGATCCGGGTATTGATGTCGTTGATCTGCTTTCGAAATTCCGCCTCGCCGTCAATGCCGATTTTCGGCCCGATATCGTATCCGGCCATATGTACTCACCTCACATCCGGGATAATGTCCTCGTCTGACAGCGCCCTGCGCAGCTTGGCCCCTTCCTTCTTGATCTGATGTACGGCTATCAGGTCAAGAAGCTCTCCCAAAGGGCAGTCCAGGGTTTCCGTCCGGCTCAGGCCCATCTCCATGCCGTACCACAGGAACCACGGGGGAGTCAGCCGATCTTCTCCTCCTGGGCCTCGCCGTTTTTTTGCGCTTCCGCCTCCACGGTCCGCTCCTTTCCGGCGTTCATGGTGTCTGTCAGACATTGCTGAAGGTCCGCCAGATCATCCAGGCCAAATTGGTCCATAAGCGCGTCCTCCGTGGGCGGCTTTTGTGCCTCTTTTCCCTCGCACAGCTCATAGCGGTATCCAGCGTCCAGCATCTGGCTCAAAAGCCAGATGCACTCTGCGATGGAGTTCTCCGCCCCTCCGCTGGTGAGGGCGATATCCATGTTTTCCAGACCACCGAAATGCTCGCCGCAGGACCGAACCACCCGGAGAGAAAAGCAAAGGGGGTACTCCGTGCCCAGCATGGAAATCGTCACTTTTTTCATCAGGCCGCCTCCGTAATGTTCAAACGGTTTTTGATGTACACCTCTGCCTGGGCCTCGGTGGTGAAAACGGCCTCACGCTTCCACATGTGGTTTTCGCTGTCATCCCGCATCACCGTGGCGCTCAGCTCCGGAACCTGCCACTCGATGCTATCGCCCTGGGTGGTGGCGGCGTCGCTGGGCACGGCAAACATGCACTTGGTCAGCACAACGGCCCGCCAGCGGTCCAGGCCGCCCTTCCGTTTCTTCACGATGAACCCAATGCCCAGATACGGCGTCACCTGGGTGTCATCGTAGATCAGCTCCTTCACCTCGGTGTCCTGGATGCCCTCGATCGTCCCCACGGCCTCTTCCTTCAGGCCCAGAATGGCCTTGCTGACCTCCTGGCTCAGGTCATCGGGTGTCAGAGTCAGCGAACCGTTGGAAAAGGTGCGGTCCGTCTCCGCGATCGCGTTGTCCGCGTACAGGTTGTTGTCCTCGCTGGTCTCGATCTCCAAATTGACCTCCGTCAGTTTCCCCAGCTTCCCGCCGTTGGAATAGGAGACCACATTTCCTGTCACACCGTAAACGGCATAATAGGGCTTGCTCACGCCAATGGTTGCCATATATCAAACCGTCCTTTCACTTCATGATTTCTTTAACAGATTTTTGAACTGATTTTTTCATTGTGTCTTTGGCCTTTTTTCTGGATCTCGCAGTTCCGTTTTTTATAAACTGGTGTTTTTTCATAAAAGAGGTCCCGCTCTCCACAGACCGAGCAATCATTTGATTAGGCTGGCCGTTGGGCCATTTCTTTGTTTTCTTGGCGTTATAGCCGTCAAATCCCAATTTCACATTCAAAAATCCAGTTCCGTCATCCTGCATGGCAGTAATACCAAAGCTCTCCAACAGACCTTGTTTTTGAATTTGAGTAGGCCCCTTTAGCGGTGGCTCACCAGGGAGTGATGGTCCAAAGCTGTCATCGGTAGGAAGGGCTTCAATATTCGCTTTGATGCTGTCAGCCACGATTTTAGCGCCTTCGTAAATGGCTTTTCCGCAGATTTCCTCTTTGGAGGCCTTTTCTAGGCGGCTCAGCTTGATGAGATATTCATCAATGCCTTTCATCTCAATCGTCGCCATCTCCAAGAACCTCCCAGTTCCATTCGTAGTGGTAAAATCCGGTTTCTTCTTCGTACTGGATACTGTTCAGCGACCAGGCCACGCCGCGGCTGCTCAGGCTTTCGCCCAGCGCCTCCGCCCAGGGATCGAACTCCATCTTGGTAAACAGGTCCGTGGAACCCGTCACCGCTCCATCCACGTGGGCCCCGTCGGCGATCAGGTCATTCCGACCATCCTCCTGCCACACGAAATAGCGTTCGGAGGACATACGGGTGATGTGACTCACCTGATCCGTCACGTTGGTGTGGGCCGCGATGATCCGTTCATACCAGGTCATCCGTCCACCTCCCCGCCTGGGAGCGGCGTCACCCGCCGCTGGCTCACCTTTGCCAGCGTCATGTCCAGACTGGGCGGGGACACCCCGTCCACCGTCTGGATCAGGTCGATGCGGTACTCCTGCCCGTCCTCCGTCACGGCGAGATCCTGAGCGGCGATTGGCGCGCCCCGGGGCACCCGCAGCACCCGCTCCACATCCACGTTGTTCTGTTTGGCTGCGTAGTACCGTGTCAACCCCAGCCGCTGCTCGGCGTACCGCAGAACAGCGGACTTTTGAGGCGTAGGTTTGGGCATATATCCCGGTTTTGCAGTGTCCTCCAGGCGGTACACGGTCACCACACCGTCGTTGAACGCCTGGGAGATCTCATTCCCAGGGCGAAAGGGCGTCTTGCGCTTCTGCATAGGCCTTCACCCGCCTCTCGTTCTGCATCGCCAGCAGCAGATGCAGGTAGTTGTTCTCAAACACGTCCATGGCTCCGTCCCTGGCATACCGGACATAATCCATCAGAAGCGTCCGGCCAGGGCCGTCCATGGTATAATCCATCTCCACGCCGGCCTTGCCGTTGAGATACAGCATCCCGGAGGCGATGAGGCCGCTGATCTTGCGGTCGGTGGCCTCATCGGTCCAGGTGATATTCAGATGATTTTTCACATCATCCAGCAGGCCGCCGGGAAGGCTGTCCCGACTCACCATGATCAGGACTTGGTGACGGTGACCGTATAGGTCTTGGTGGTGGTGCCGTCCTCAGCGGTGACCTTGACCGCCACGGTGTTGCTGCCGGTCTGCCAGGTGGCGGCGCTGCCGTTATCCACCGCGGCGCTGTTGACAGTCACCTCCACCTTCGCGCTGGCATCCGTCGGCACGGCGTTGATCACGTTGGTGGCGTTGGTGGTGGAGGCGGTGTAGGTGGTGGTGGCGGCGCTAAACGCGGGGCTCAGGGTGGCGCTGCCCAGGCTCAGGGAGGACAGGGTGGCATCCGTGGACTTGGTGGGCGCGGTGACCTGGGTCACCTTCCAGGTGGCAGGCTGCAGCCCGGAGATGTCCAGCACCAGGAAGGCGTTGTTGTCCTTGGGCATACCGTTGGCATACAGCTTGATCAGATACACCCGCTCGTCCTCCAGGAAGTGGTACTCGTCGGAGTACTCGATGCGGCCGGTCCTGGCCATGCCAACAGGTGCAAAATACTTGGAGGCGATACCCATCACAGCCTTGCTGCGGGGCAGGGCAAAGGTGGGGATCACGGTCATGGGATAGGGCATCACGTCGTTGCGGTAGCTGCCGTCCGGGGCCATCAGGGTGGTGGCGGGCATCACCTTCTGGTAGTAGTCCTGGCCGTTCACCAGCAGAATCACGCCGTTCACGGTCCGGCTCTTGCCGTTGGGGCCCATGGACATGATGCTCAGCAGGTTGCCCACGGTCTCAGGGCTGAAATTGGTCACCTTGACGGCGGCCTTCTCGGGGTACTTGCCATTGGTGACGGACACGCCGTCGCCCACCTGGCGGATCATGCCGATGGGCTGCTCCGCGCCGTCGCCGTTGATGATGCCGTTCTCCAGACCGCAGGCCAGCGCCTCCGCCAGAATGGTGCGGACGTACCGGTCCAGCCACTCGGGGCCCAGGTCCAGCATGGCCTTGCACACGGGGATAAAGGCGCTCAGCTTGTACAGGGTGGTGGAGATCTTCTTGAAGCCGGAGTTCAGCTCCTTGGTGATATCACCGCACAGGGGGCCCCAGGTGGCCAGTTCCGTGGTGTCCGTGTTCATGATCATTTCGATCAGGCCGTTGGTTCCCTGGAAGTCGATGCGGCTCAGCAGGGGATGGTTGTGCTCCAGGTCCTCAAACACGGAGTCAATAACGGTGGTGGGCATCACCACGTCCAGATCCGTCAGAGCCTGTTTGGGGTTGTCGCTGCGCATGGCCTCCATTACCTTCTGGTAATAGGTCCGCTCCGCGCCGGTCAGCTGCCGGACGCCCCGCTGGGCCAGTACCTGGCGGTCCTGGGCCTGGCCGTCGTCCGCCTCCCGCTCCGCCAGCATCTGCTCCATGAGCGCCTGCATCATGTCCTGCTGGGCCTTGGCAAATGCCTCGCTGTCATTGCTCTTGGTGGCCTCCTGCATAGCCGCACGAGCGTCGGTGATGCGCTGCTTGATGAGTTCCATGTTGTACATTTGGGTACCGTCCTTTCTCTTATTGAAAATTTGAAATATCAACCTGTCGGCGGCCCCAAAAACAAAAAGCGCGGGGCCGGCCGGCAGGAGAACTCCTGTCAGCTGACCCCACTTGGTCCTTCCCGGCAACCGTTTATGCCGTGGGCACTTTATTTAGATTTTTACTTCTTTTCGCCAAACAGTTCGCATTTTCACACGGCTGTCTTTATCCTTTGACAATTCCACTCGTTCCCCTTTTTCGAGTAAATGGTCAAGCTGTTTTGATTGCTCTGCTGTTAGAAATTTTGAAATATAAACGGAAATTGAAGCCGAATTTTTCATATGCTCTCCTATCAGCTCAGCATTTTCCGCCGAACATCGCCAAAATACTCTTCTGTTCCGGTTCCTCGGGCTCCGGCTCAGGCTCAGGTAAAGGTGGTGCCTGGGGTGGTTTGCTCTGCTGCACCAGCTCCCGGAGCTGTGCGGAAAGGCTCTTCTGCAGATTGATCCGCTGCTCCAGGTTCAGATTCGCCTTCTGCAGAACCTTGGCCGCCTGGCTCATGTCGGCGTCCTTCTCCGCGTACCGGTCCGCCAGTCCAAGCCGGATGCAGTCCTCCGCCGTCAGCCAGGTCTCCGCGTCCAGCATGGACACAAGATCCTCCTCCGTCAGCTTGTCTCCGGCCTTCTGAAGGTACGCCTGCCGGTTGCCCTTGTTGATGGTGTCCAGATCGTCCGCTGCCTTCCGCAGCTCCGCCGCGTTGCCACAGGTGTACATGTAGGCGTTGTGGATCATCATCATGGCGTTCCTGGGCATCACCACCTCGTCGCCCGCCATGGCGATGACGGAGGCCACGCTGCAGGCAAAGCCGTCGATGTAGACCGTCTTATTTGCCGGATGGCGCCGCAGCTGATTATAGATGGCGGTCCCCTCGAACACGCTGCCTCCATAGCTGTTGATGTACAGATTGATCTGGTTCAGATCAGGGTATTTTGCCAGCTCGTCCCTAAAGTGGTTGGCACTGGTTTCGCTCTCTATGGTCTCATCTCTCCACCAATCGTAGCTGTCACCTTCCACGTCACCGTAAATGTACAGATCCACGGTTCCGGGGTCCGCCGCCTGCTTCAGTTCCCAGAGTTTTTTCATTTCGTCTGGTCTCCTTTCAAATGGTCTCCCTTCAAAATATCTTCTGCCCTGCCAAAGTTCTTGGTCAGGAAGTGCTCGTTTGCCCACGGCTCGTTGATCTGCGGCATGCCCGCGGCCCGCTGCACGTCGTTGTAGCTGTAGCCGGAACCGATGAGTTTTTCCACATTGGGGGCGTTGGCAAATAGGTCAAAGTGATTGATGGTGCTGGTGTCCACACGCAGATAACTGCCATTCTGCCATTCCTCAAAGCCGTACAGCTTCCGGGTGATTTCCTCGCTCAGCTGGTCCGCCAGCGGGTCCACACAGGCCGTCAGAAACCGTCCCACGGCGTCCTGCGTCCCCTGGACCTGACCCAGCAGCAGCACCGGCGGGATGCAGAAGGCGTTGGCCGTGAACGTAAAGATGTCCTGATACAGCGTCGTGATGTCCTTGGCGTCCCGGCCGCCCTCCACGTTCTTGTCTGCGTTCTCGTACTGCCAGCCGTCCATCTCCGGCAGCACGGCATAGGCGGAATTCAGAAATGGGTCGATCTGAGCCGTCACCATGCTCTGGAACTGCTCCGCCCAGCCATCTTCCCCCTGTGCCATCTGACTGACGTGGACCTTCCAGTGCTGGCCGTTGGAAAAGACATAATTTCCCTCCGCCGACCGGATCAGCTTCTGATAGGCCCTGGTCACTCCATCCAGCACCGGCTTGATGTCCACGCCGTGAAGTTCCAAGTGAAAGACATCGTTCTCATAGAAGGTCTTTTCATAGGTCAGATCATCCACCACAACGCCCTTGTATTCCCTCTGCTTGTCCGGCCATTTTTCCGGCGTGTTCCAGGAGTCCGCCACCACGTAGGCGGCCCGTTTGTTCTTGCGCCGGGTGGGAATGACCAGCGCCTCGTTTTTGCTGTACAGCTGATGCACCAGCTTGTGGAGAAATGCCGTGCTGTTCTGGTTGGTGTTGGGATCAAAGTTGAACAGCCAGTAATACTCGTCAAAACGCTCCTCTCCGTTCACATAGGTCCGGAATTCGCAGCGGCCCAGCGCCCCGGCGATCATGTTCACACAGCACTGGAATGCCAGCTCCCGCGCCCGGCACTCTTCCGCCATCCGGCACAGATCCGCCACAGACACTTCCTGTGTCGTGACACTGCTGTTCTTTCCGATGATGCGTTCGAAAAACTTCAGAGCCAACGTCTCACCTCATTCCAATTTAAAATTCATACATTTTCAGCCCTTGTTGCTTATATTTGGCCTGAACATAAATCTGAGCAGGCACAAAATCAACCAAATTCCTGTGGCCCTTAACATGGAAAAATCTAACGAGAGGCATATAGTGATGAGTTTTATAAAACCGATCGTCGCGCCCCAGAAAACGGCCACCGAACAGAGCCATCCAATGAAAGCACCTAGCAATTCGGCCAATTCATTTTTCATGCCTTGATTCCTTTCTCCACTTTCATTTTCTCAAAACGATCACCGGAGGTGGCACCGCCGGCGGCAAACCGCTTCCCAGCAGCGGCTCGATGGTCATACTGGCCACCAGCGCCATAAAGGGGTCCGTCTTTCGGCTTTTCGCCTCGATCTTTGCGTAGATAAAATTTCCGGTGTCCACGCCTATGGTCCGGCTGGACCGGACCCGTTTGGTGTTGTTCACCGACCACCGCAGGTGGGGGACATTGCCCCAGGCGAACAGTTCCCGGTCAAAACAGTCCTGAATCACCGGCTCCACCTGCATGATGTCGCTGGGCCGCACCAGCTTCACGTTTTTCCGGTCCTTGGGATCAAAGCCGATTTTCTTCAGGCTTTCGCTCACCAACGTCCACCGGTAGTGGTCCATGGCCAGCCCCTTGATGACGTACTTGGTGGCCGCCGCCTGAATCCAACCCGCCAGCAGATCCGGGTGGATGCTTACATCGTCTACCACCGTGATGTCTCCTTGGGCCGCCCAGTCCCGCCAGGGGGCGTGGACCCGTGTCAGCGTCTTGCTCTGGGTGCATACCCAGGCGTGATTGATATCAAACCTCTGGTCGCCCCGCCGGAAGTGGAGATTCACCGCCGCCCAGTCGGAGATGTCGGCGTAGTCGATGCCCACCACGCAGGCCATGCCATACAGGCTGGGCAGCTCCCGGTTGGTGGCCAGCACCTTGTCGTAGTCTGTGACCGCCACCTCTGCGGACTGGACCCGCAAACCCATCCGCTTGGTCAGAAAGTCTGGGTTTCGCTCCGGATATTCCATCCAGTCATGGTACTCCTTCTCCGTCTCGTGCAGTAGGCTCTCGCTGTACTGCAAAGATGGATTGGCCATGTACCAGTTCTCGGGATCGTGGACCTCGTCCTTGTTGGTCAGGCAGCAGATAAATGGGAGAAACCCCCGGTCCGCTTCCCCCTCAAAGAGGATGCGGCGCCCCTGCGCCAGCAGGTCATCCAGCGGCCCGTCAGAGACCTTGCCGTTGGAGGTGAAATAGCCCACCCGGGGATGGGGGACCTTGCCCTGGCCGGTTCGGAACACGGTGATGTTGTCGTAGTTCTCATACTGGTGGACTTCATTAAAAACTGCCTTGCCGGTCCGCATGCCGTCCCGGCTCTTGGGGTTATTGGTCCGTCCCCGGACACTGCCCCGGTTTTTCAGCCCCTGGACCACTTCTTTTGTGTGATAAAAGTGCTTGCGCAGTTTTTCAAACTGCCCCGGTGTCTCCAATACCTCCACCAGGTCCTTCAGCGGCCGGGTGGCCTGCTCCTCCAGGTTGGCGCAGATGTCCATGTCGTACCGGGTGCTTTCACAGTAGGGAGAGACGGCGCACATGCCCTCAAAGGAGAGATATCCGTCCTTTCCGGCTCCCCGCCCGATCATGCAGAAAACTGTATCCCATCTGGGAAGCCCGGTATCATCCCAATAGGTGCAGTCCCATAGGGTTGTCAAAAACTTCTCCCATGGGTACAGCCGAAAGGGAAAATACTTCTCCAGCTTCAGGTAATTGACAAGCTGCACGGTATCCACATGAATGGCTTCCGTCTCAAAGCATTTTCGGATATAGGCGGCCAGGGCGTGTTGCTCCGGGCATGCCCGATACGGGCCGTTCTCCACCTGCTCGATGTATTCCAGGACCTCCGGCGGCATTTTACAGGTCATCGTCATCATCAGGCGCGGCCTTGATCTCGTCCGGCTTGAACCCAAGTGCGTTAAAGATCGCCAGCATCTGGCGGGATACCTGGACTTCCAGAGAAACGCTTCTGTTCTCCATGATCCGTCCCCGGTCATCCACCACCGTCAGGCCCCGCTCCGCCACATCGTCTCGCAGCTCCCGCCGCCGTGTCCAAAAATCCATGTATTCATCCACTTTGTCGGTATATGCTGCGGAATCCAGGCCTCGGTTTTTCAGGCTTTCCAGCATGGCATTTCGCAGAGACTGATACGCTTTTGATTTTGCTGTGTTTTTCATGCCGCCGCTCCTTTCCCGCGGCCCTCTGCCGGAAGGCCGGCCGTTTCCGGCTGGTCTCCGGTTGGAGAGACGTCGGGCGTAGGATGAGGCCGCCCGGCAGAAGACCGCGTATTTGATTTTCGGTACCGCCCGGGGCGTCTACATCAACACCCCGCGTAGGCACGCAGGCCTTCGGCGCCGCCAGGCGGTCAAATTCTCCAGCGCATCCCCCGACCGTGGGACCAGGAAAGAAAGGGGAGAAAAGTATGCCAGCTGCCAAAGCTGGGGGATACGCTGGAGGAATTGCCTGGTCCGCTCCCCGGCCCTGAGAGGTGTCCGCAGGGCGCGGGGTAGTAGAAAATCAGATGCCGGCTCAACGCCGGGGACCGGATCAGGCTTCGCGCCCGATTTGGGCACATTTTCGAGTTATCCTGTGTTTTTGCCGGATTTCCGAAAATTCCGGTGGGTTTTGGCGCGTTTTCCTGGAATTGGCCCGCCATTTTCGCGCCCACGCGCACCGCGGCACCGCGCGTACGCGAGGATCTCTCCCTTGTCTTGGACCCTTTGCGATTGGAGTCGGGGTTTCCTTTTTCGTTTTTTTGGACCGGGGGTATCGTTCAATCCCACCGCTCCTCGGTGACGTATTCTTGCTTCACAACTTTACGCCATTGGCGTTCTGGGTGAACCTCTTCATGGCACCCTCGGCACAAGCTCACCAGCTGCCGCTTTTTTCCGTTCCAGATGCTGAGAGACAAATCTGGTCGGTCCCTGAGATGCTTGACATGGTGGACCAGAACCGCCTTTCGGAATCTGTGTTTGATATACTTGCATCGCTGGCACTCGTGGTTGTCCAGGTCTAAAACGTCTTTTCTTACGTGGTCCCATTCGGTCCAATCGTAAAATTTGTCTTCTTGCCCGGCTGCAATCAGCTGGTTGAGCTCTTGCAGCCGCATAGGGGATATGCTCAAAGAAATCCCTCCGAAAACAAAGACCGGCCGCCATATCCCCATCAAGAGAGATACGGCGGCCGGTTTGTTTGCGCTATCACCTGCAAAAATCAAAACCCGCGCCGCCCATCCTCCCTCGGGAGAACTAGCAACGCGGGTTGGTCATACAACGCTGGTTGGCATCAATGTCGACGATATACGTTTGTTTGCACTTGCGGCAGTACACGGGAAGAGCCTTTGCTCTTGTGTCCGGACGGACTTCCGTGCTTGTCTTGTGCTTACAGGCCGGACAGATGATTCTGCCGTCCTTTACCCGAAGTATACCAGTTTGAGAATTGGTTTGCAAGGCCTTTTCCTCCGTTTCTTAATGTTTCGTGAATTAACACACTTAATTTCAAGTAATAAGGTACATATTCTAAAATAAAAGAACTAACTATTTTCTTTTTGGGGCTTAATATACCATCCATACCGATAGACTCCAAATTCATTCTCCACCTGATATGTGCCCCGGCTCATAGACCCCTTTGGTATGCGGATAAATCCAGTTTTGGACGAAAACCTCTCCGGTGGTGGAAGCTTTTTATTCAAAGTTTGAGACCACCGGACGATCCGCTTGTTAACAGGAATGACCACGCCATCCGTTGCCTCTTTTGTCAGATACCTTGCGAGGCGCCGGTAACTGTCTCCCGGTCCGCGGAGGACAGGTTCATCATCAACCCATCCCATACCCCAGAGGAATTGGATCTCCGCCGGGGAAAAGTCGCTGTATCGCGCGACCAAATGGATATGATACCGATGGTCGCCATGGCGCCCCTCAATGGCATATATGTAATCGAATGGCTGTTTTTTCCATTTTTGAAGCCGGTAATAAAAGCGCCTCCATATTTTTTCGGTTTCCTGAAAAGATGGCGGAAGATGTTCATCATCAAATGTAAGCGTGTAAAAAGTCCCTTCGTATCCATAGAGGGCCAGCCGCAGCTCTATTCGGTCTGTCCGGGATCGGCAAACAGAAGAATCTCCCCTTGGTTTAAGGATCTTATTCTTCTGCAACCGATCAAACGGGGAATCATCTTTGCACAGCCTTGGTCTTAAACTGCGGCACTCTTTGAAAAGAGGCCCTGCCCGCTGCCGCACGCAGATAAAAGGACCGTCATCCATTCCCGGTCTCCTTCCTTTCGACGGTTTCATATTTAAGCACTCTAATCGCTTCTTCTCTGGTCATCGCTTGTCACCGCCTTTCAAATCTGTTTTGGTCAAGCCAAAAAGAGGGGCAAGGCCATTTAAATCCCATTCTATATAACATGAAGTCCTTTTGGCGGTCTGCGTGGGCACAGCCTATCCTTCCAACAGGCTTTCCACCGTAACCGACAGCATTGGGGCCATATAAGCAAGTCGAACAATTTTCTGGAACGCACTTATGTTCCACAACATAAGCCATCAGCTTTCACCTCCTTTCAGCTCCGCCTCTGCCTCCTCGCGGGTCAGTGCCCGTGTTCCGTCAATCGGTTGACCGCAATATGGGCATTGATACATGGTAGTTTCGCTGGATTCGGCTTCCGGGAATCCTCCCATGAGGTCATGCTTGCAGCTTGGGCACAGGATGGAATCGTGATCATCGTCATCCCACACAAGCGGCTTTCGAGGTTCATCCAGCACCACCAGCTGTCCGGCCTTCTCGGCCTGAAGAAGATCTGCGTGATGCTCAAAGAACTCTACGGCCCTGTCAAAGCTCCGGTCCTCGTGGAGCATGGTGTTTTGACAGGAATAGCACTTCATCGCCAGCGCAGCGTCAAAGCAATCCTCACACCACGGAAGTCCGTCAACCATCGCGGCTATTTCCTTTACATTCCCGCACTTTTCGCATTTACATTCCATTCTGCTTCTCATCCTCCACAAAAGGCTGGTTCAGCCACCACACAATATCGCTCCCGTGAGGGCATTTGCCGTCTACAAAGTCGCACTCGTTTAAATCATCCTCTTCGCCGCTCTCGTATGTGCAATGCACCGTAGGACAGCTCTTGCAGAACTTCTCTGCAAACGGCTCACTCCATGGCGTTTTTCTTCCATATGCGATGCTGGAAAGGAACTCCGCCTTTTCCTCGATGGTCATGGAGTTGATGCGGTCGGCGTTGGTCATGGGCTCTCTGCATCGGCACAAATCTTCTCCAAAGCATTTACGCCGATATGCGTAACTGCCCTTTAATCCGCATTTCCCGGTTTTCGTTAAATACTTGCAGTTCGTCATGAGCTCACGCCTCCTTCATCAGTTCATACCCAACGATCCATGACGGCGGTATGCGGCCCTTGTAGATATACCACGCCTCGCTTCCGGCATAGTCGGTGATGATGCACCGTCCTTCCGGCGGGAGCGTTTTTACGAGGTCTGTCTCCTTGACCAGCTTCTTCCGGTAGCTGTCAGGGATGCTGACCGTCAGGCGCACAGCCGTCCGGCTGTATGTCACAAGGTTGTGCGTGTTCCAACTCTGCTTTCTGGGGTCCTTTTCGGATGTGAGCCATTGATGGCCCCCATTTGAAGGCGCATCATTCCGCCTTCAATGATCGGCGTTCCTCCCAGTGTCAGACCGTCCCGCAGGATTCCGAGCAGGAAGCGCTTTGCGCAGAAATGATATAAGACCATAGCTCACGCCTCCTTCTCCGGCAGCTCCGGCAGCGGCATCCAGTACAATACACGACATTTTGCTCCGATTGATACTTCTCCGCCCCAGCGCCCGTCCATAAAGAATCCAATGCCAAAGGTCTGAAACATTCGGTTGTAGTCTCCATACCTGAAATATTCATACCGGCACAAAACTGCTTTTTCGTTCTGCGGCAGCCTGTCCTTTACGCTAATCCATCTCCGCTCCTCCTTGACCTCCGCCAGTTCCTCCAGTTTCTCCTCAAACTCCTTCACCATCACCGCCTGGGCGCTGGTCAGGTTATCGATCTGACGCCGGAGGGCGGCATTTTCTGCCAGAATGTTTTCTATGGCGTCAGCAGCATCGTTACTTACTCTGTTTGCACATTCGCAAAGAGCGTCATCGGGATCATCATACGGGCAAACTTCACAGGAGCCGTTTACCGCCGTACAAGTCCGAAGGCCCTTTACAATCTCATCATTCATCAAAACGGAAGCCTCCCGTCCTCTTCATCAATTTCCGCGAACTCCTGGTTACCGCCAGGCTCAGCCGGCTTGGGTGTGTCAGTTTCGGACCGCTTGCTGTCGCCGAAGTACACGTTGTCGGCGATCACTTCGGCGCTCCGGCGCTTGTTGCCGTCCTTATCCGTCCAGTCCCGGATCTGGAGGCGCCCTTCCACCACAGCCATACGGCCCTTTGAAAAATACTTGAACACGAACTCCGCCGTGGAGCGCCAGGCCACCACGTCGATGAAGTCTGTCGCCTTCTCCCCGCTCTGGCTTTTGAAGTCCCGGTCCACCGCCAAGGTGAAGGACGGGCCCGCCGGGCCGTTCCCGGTCTTGCGCAGTTCCGGGGCTCGGGTGAGGCGGCCCATGAGAATGATCTTATTAAGCATTTATCCGACCTCCAAATTCAGAGTTGATGCTGTTGTATCCCCGCCCATCAGTACCCGCACATTGAGGCACACAGACCGCACACAGGTGCCGTTGACGGTAAGCAAAAGGCCGGGATACAACTCCGCCAGGATCTTCACCTGTTCTTTTTATTCTTGGCGGTGTTATAGCTGACGCGGATCTCGTTGTCGCTCATCGCAAACTTCACGGTTTATCACGCTCCCTCGCTTCACAAATTCTGGCCATCCGGCTTTTGGCGGCCTTTACATCCGCCCTGGCCCGTTTTTCGGCCTTCCAGGCCTCATTCCATTTTCCAAGGGCATCCTGATACGCAGCCCAGTCTCCGCACACCGCCGGATCGTGGCAGTTGGGGACGGCGGAGCGCTTCGGGCAGTTCCTCCCGCAGGGCGGCTTCGGCTTCATCGGAGCACCACCGCCAGCAGGAGCGCCAGGAGAATGACAGCGGCCAGCAGGAGCAAACGCTCCCGCCGGCTCTGCCGTTTCTGATTTCTCGTCATAAGGGCCTCCTTGGATTTGATATGATGTCCACCCAGCCAACCGGAGACGGCGCCGGAGAGAGCGAAGACGTGCCGGCAACCGGCACAACGGCCTAGGAGAGCGGCCGGCCGGCGCCGTCTGCGGTCGGCTGGGTGGATGCTCT
>JAETOQ010000033.1 GCA_021771635.1 Oscillospiraceae bacterium
CGTGTGGTGGTCTCGAAGAAGCCCACCGCGATCTTGGCGAACTGGGCACGGGTGATCTTGGCGTAGGGACGGAAGGTGCCGTCCTGGAAGCCGTCGATGATGCCCATGTTGCTCAGTGTGGAGATGGCGTTGTTGCACCACAGGTCAGGGCCGCAGTCGGAGTAGCCGCTGTCCTGATCCCAGTACTCGTCCCGGGCCTCGTCCGTCAGCAGGCGGAAGAAGATGGTGGCAACCTCGCCACGGGTGATGGTGCCGTAGGGCCGCAGCGTGCCGTCCTTGTAGCCGATGATGTAGGAGTAGTGGTCGTCGGTGTTCAATTTAGGGGGACGGTCATCGTCTTTATCGTCGTCGCGGGGCCATGTGATTTTCGTGCCATCGCTGCTGCCCTCACCGGTCGTGCCGTCATCAGCTTTGGCAATGGCCGTGTTGATGATCGTCTTGCCGGCGTCGGAGGATTTCGCGGTGTAAGTGAAGCTATCCGTCCAGGATTCGCCTGCCGCCAGATCGCCGATCGCCTTGTCAACGCCCAGCATCTGATCCTTGACCTTAATACCGGTCAGATTCACATCGCCGGTGTTCTTGACTGTGATGGTGTAGGTCAGCCGGTCTCCGACCTCCGCGGATTTGCTGCTGACCGTCTTGGTGACCGTCAGCTCCTTCAGGAGGATGGTCAGCGTGCCGGGGACAAAGCTGAGCGTGTAGTTGCTGGCCTTGAAGCCCTCGCCGTCGGTCAGCGCCAAGGTGCCCTGCTGGATCTCATAGGTGCCTCTGGTCTCGCCTTCCACGCGGGTCAGCTCGCCGGTGAAGGCGGGCGTCTCGCTGGCAACGGGAGTAGCGGCCTGATAGGTCAGCGCGGGGTCCGCTTCGCCAACCAGCTTGCTCTTGTTGTCGGCTGTGACCGTGATCACAGCGGGCGTGATCTTCACGGTGACGGTGGTGTGCAGGTCCTCATAGTTGTTGGTGGTGGCCTTCACATGGACGGTGTAGGTGCCGGCGTCCTTGAACGCGGGACGCTCCGCACCGTAGTCCTCGCCATTGGTGCTGTAAGTGTAGGCCCAGACGTTGCCCTTCACATCGCCGGTGACCGTCTCATTGAAGACGCCCACGTGCGCAGCGCCGTCATAGGTGCCCTCGTAGCCGGTGGCGGTCAGGCGGACGCCGTCTTCGACATCGACGGTGCCGTTCTTCTTGACCGTCAGCGTGCCCGCAACGGTGCTGATCACATAGTTGGCGGCCTTGGTCTCCTTCTTGTCTTCGACGGTGCCGTCCCACAGGGCGTAGGTGAACGTGTTGTCACTCTCGCCGGCATCCGTCCGGCTGCCGGTGACATTGTAGTCCGCACCTTCGCCCGTGGCAAAGCCGTCGCCGGTGACCACAACGATGTGGTTCTCCAGGGCGTTGCCGTCATAGGTCTTTTCAGAGGTGCCGGACGTCAGCGTGACATGCCGCTGGGTGACCACAGCCGTGACCTCGGCGGTCACAGGCTCGAAGTTGGGGGCGGAGGCTTTCACCACGATGGGATACTTGCCCGCGTCGGTGCACTGCGGCACCCCCGTGCTGTAACTGCTGCCGCCGTCGGTGCTGAATTCGTAGGTCCACTCGACGCCCTCGATGTCAACGCCGGAGACCGTATAACTCGTCACAGCGTTATGGCTGCCGCCGTCATACATCTGAGTATAGGGTGTGGCTACCAGGCTCTGCTCGCCGTCGTAGGTCGTGACTTTCAGAGTGCCCAGTACCTGCGTGATCTCATAGTTGGCGGCCTTCGTGCCGGGGTTCAGCGTATAGGTGAAGCTGTTTTCGCTGTCACCCACCACTGTCTGGCTGCCGGTGACATGGTACTCCGCGCCTTCGCCATCGACAAAGCCCATACCGCTGACCGTCACAGTAGGATCGGTCAAGGGCGTGCCGTCATAGGACTTTGTATGCGAGGCGGAGGTCAGGGTCACGGTGCGCTTGGCGATCTGGATATCGGCCCGCGCCGTCAGAGGCTTATAGTTGGGGCTCTCAGCCTTCACATAGACTGTGGTGGTGCCGGCGTCGGTACGGGTGGGCATCTCGGAGCTGTAAGCTGTGCCGTCGGTGCTGTATGTGAGCGTCCACTCGTTGCCCTCGGCATAATCCGCGACGCTGGCCGTCACCTCATGGGGCCGGCCGTCGTAGGTGCCGGTATAGCCATTCACCGTCAGGCTGGCGTTCTCGCTGGGAGTGATCTTCAGCTCGCCATAGACCTGCGTGATTGCATAGTTGCCCGCGACCGTGCCGGGATTCAGAGTATACTCGAAAGTATTCTTCTTCGGGCTGTCGCTGACATTGGTGATGGAGGCGAAGCTGCTGAAGGTCGCGCCGTCATTGCCGACGAAGCCGTCAGTGGTCACTTCCTCGATGCTGTGCGCATCGCCGTCATAGCTCCAGGACTGGCTCCCGGAGGTCAGGGTGACCGGCTTGGGGCTGATCTCCGCATTGACCTCGACGACCAGATCCTCATAGTTCCCGCAGCTGGCCTTTACCCAAACGGGATAGGTGCCGGCGTTGGTACGGCGGGGCATCTCAGTGCTGTAAGTTGTGCCGTCGGTGCTGTATGTGTAGGTCCAGGTGTTGCCCTTCACATCGCCGGTGACACTCTTGTCAGTGATGAGCGGGTGGGACTGGCCGTCATAGGTGCCGGAGTAGGCGGTGGCGGTCAGGGAGACGCTCTGATCGGTGTTGGTGTTTTTGGTGATGGTCAGGGTGCCTTCGTTTTTGGTGACCGCATAGTTGCTTGCATTAACGCCGCCCCAAACCACCTGGATGGTATTCGTTGTACTGCCAACATCGGTGATGGAAGCGAGGTTTTCGTAAGTCACGGTCTCGCCAGGCACAAGGCCATCGGCCGTGAATTCGCGGGAGTCGCCTACCAGAGCCTGACCGTTATACTCCTGGGTCTTATCGGGAGAAGTAAACGTCACAGGCTTGGGAGAGATCACAACCGTGACGGTGGCGGTGACATCGCAGTAGTTGGGGTTGGAAGCCTTCACTTCGACGGTGTAGGTCCCCGCGTCCTGATACTGGGGCATGGTGGACTGGCCGTTGTAGGTAATGGTCCAGCCTTCCCGGGGAATTTCATTGCCCTTGCCGTCTTTCAGGGTGATGCCGGTCACGCCTTCGTGGGATTGGCCGTCATAGGTGCCGGTATAACCCGTCGCGGAAATAGATGCGCTGGTGTCCGCGTTGACGGTCAGCGTACCGTTTACATAGGTAATGCTGTAATTGCTGGTCACATCAGTGCCCTGCGCGTCCACGATTTTGGCGGCGCTGGGCACGTTGGCGGAGCTGCCCGCCTCGGTCCGGCTGCCGGTGACGGTCACAGAGTCGATCCTTTGACCGCCTGCCAGAGTGCCGCTGGTGATTTCGTAGCTGTCCTTTGTCAGCGCAGAGCCATCATAGGTCTTTGTGTCATCGTCGGCCTTGATGGTGATGGATCTGGGGGTGATCGTCAGAGTACCGGTCGTCATGGTAATGCGGAACATGTATGTTACGTCAACACCATTGCTGTCCGTGATCCGGACAGGGCCGCTGAAACTGCCGGGATGGTCGCCCACCTCGGTGCCGGAGGCGCTGTAACGCAGGGCACCTGTATCCAGGGTGTAGCCGTCCTCAGACAGCGTATGCTGATAAGTGTTGACTGTCTGCTCCGCGCCGTTATAGGTCTTGGCATCGGAACCGCCTGTGATGGTCGCGGAAAGTGTCTTCGCAGCATACTGCGCGACATAGGTCACGTCCTCTGTGACCTTCTCGGCGATCTCAGGGGACCATCCAGAGAAGTAGTAGTTGTCTTCATCGGTGACGGCGACAGCGGGCGCGGCGGGGGTCTTCGTGCCGTGCTTCAGATTTTCATGAACCACATTGCCGCTCTCATCCGCACCGGACAGCGTGCCGTGTTCACCGGGCGCATAGGTCACGGTGTAGGTGGGCAGGGTGCTCTGGACGCCGGGGACGGGGAAGTCGATGGTGATATCCTCTTCTCCGGGGATGGTCAGCGTGGTCGGGGCGTTGAGGGGATAGTACTTGCCCTCCTCGAAACCATCGATCTCGGTGGGATCCAGCGTGACCGTGTAGGTCAGGGTGTAGGTGTAATAGGTGGTGTCGCCCTCCACCCGTGTTTCCGGCGTGGCCTTGCTCAGGTCCCAGTTGAAGCCGTCAGCGGTTTTCTCCACGCTTTCATCAGAAGGAATCGCAGCCGTTACGCCGTCGGCCATGGGGTCGGTGACCTTCAGGCCCGCGCCGGTGATGCCGGTGGTAATGGACTCCGTGATGGCCTTAAACGCAGCATTCAGTTCATCTGTGTCTGTGGCATCGTAGGCAAAGGTGTGCTCCTCCCCTTCGGCGTCTGCGTATGCCTCCGTGGCGACACTGTCACGCAGGAACGCACCGACAGTGGGGCCGTTGCGATAGCAGCTGTCCTCCGAAGCGCCGAAGCAGACTGTGTAAAGACCGCCCTGGGCACTTTCTTTCAGCGTGCTGGCAGTAGCAGCCGTTTCACGAAGAATGGTCTCGTTGCAATTCTGGCCAGTGCCGTGACTCTGAGAATAAGTGGGCACGCCATCCGTCAGTGCGACCACATTCTTCTGCGCCGCGGAAATATTGCCCACAGCTGTGCCGCTCAGCAGGCGATCGGCGGATGCCAGGCCCGCATCCAGATTCGTACCACCCTTTGCGGACAGTCCGTTGATCGCACTCTCGGCGGCGGCATATCCCGCCTCGGTAGAAACGTCTACCCAGTTCTGCTTAGTAGTGGCGTTGTCAGAGAAGCTCACAACAGCAACATAACGGCCTGTGCCGGGGGTATCGCCCTTGTAAGAATCCAGGAAGCTGATCGCCGCCTTCTTGGCTGCGGCCATACGGGATTGCTCATCGGTTACGCCGTTGTTCCGCCAATCGTCCGAATGATGAACGCAATCAGCTGCGTGCCAATACTCCCCGCCGCAATTCGCACAAAAATCCATGGAGCCGGACACATCGATCACCAGCACCGTCGCCGCCGCGCCGGGGGGCGTGGTGGATGTGGTGGTGGACGTCTGGACCGTCAGGGTGATTTCGTATGTATTGGGATCGCCCGTCGGTTCCGCTTGCTTGGAAAGTGTGACGCCGGTGGCTTCGTCTTCGTATGTGCCATCAGCGCCTGTGCTTTCGACCCATTCGCCGTCCTCATTATATGAGCCATAGACGACATCAGGGCCAGCCGGTTCTTCCGCCAGCGCAGTCGCCGGGAACAACCCGACCAACATGACAAACGTCAGCACCAGGCTTAAAACACGCTTTTTCATTTGATGTTTGCCTCCTTGTTTTTATCCATCAGTTTGGGACACTCTGGCCCAAAGCTCCCGTTGTGCCCCATCCGCCAGAGTCAGCCTGTACCGCTCCATGCGGTCGGGCCGCGCTTTCCCCGCGCAGACGGGACAGCCGTTTTTTTGCGGCCCCGCCCTGGCGTAGATCATCGCTTTCCAGACGTGTCCGCTGGGACACATCCACCAGACCTTCCGGTGGCTCCCCGCCGTCACCATCGACGGCGTCAGGCCGCCGTTCAACGTTGGGTGCCACTGGGCCGCCACCTGCGGCTCCAGCGTGGCCAGGTCGTTAAAACCCGCCAGCACCTTGCGCCCCGCGCAGTACGGACAGCCGGAGCCGCTGACCGCCCGTGCCCCCACGCTGGCCTGGTACTCGTGCCCCAGGGGGCAGCGCCACCACACTTTTTTGTTGCTGTACGGCGTCACGCTGTCCGGTGTCAGATTCCCGTTGCGGGTGGGATGCCACTGGGCGGCCAGCTCCGGGAACAGGCCGGCAAGGTCGTTTTCGCCGGGGAGCACCGTCTTTCCCGCGCAAACGGGACAACCCGCCCCGCTGACGGCTCTGGACGCCACCGCCGCCGCCCACTCGTGGCCCTTCTCACAGCGCCACCAAACTTTCCTGCGGGTCCCGGCCAGCACGTCCCGGGGCGTCAGCCTCCCATTTTTCGTGGGGTGCCACTGGCGGGCAAGGTCGGGATGGGTGGCGGCCAGGTCATTCTCGCCGGGGATGATCTGCCGGTTGGCGCAGAACGGGCAGTCCGTTCCGCCCATGGCCCGGGATTTCACCTCCGCCTGCCACTCGTGGCCCTTTTCACAGCGCCACCACGCCTTATGGTGGCTCCCCAGCGGCACGTCCGCCGGGGTCAGAGGCCTGTTTTTGACGGGGTGCCACTGCCGCGCCAGGTCCGGCCGCTGGGAGGCCAGGTCATTTGTCCCAGCCCATGCCTTTTTCCCTGCACAGTAGGGACAGCCGCTCCCGGCCCCGGCCCGGGTGTAGACCATGGCCCGCCACGCGTGGCCCTCGTCGCATTTCCACCAAACGCTCCGCCTGCTGCCGTAAGTGACGTCCCTCGGCGACAGCGGCGCGTTTTTCGTCTCGTCCCACTCCCGGAGCAGTTCGGGCCTGTCATGCTCCAGACAGTAGTCGTATAAAGTTGTTCTCAATTCATCACCCCCCTCTTTTCGCCGCCGTCATTTGCCGATGATCTCCCCCTGCCTCCAGCCGATGGTGAGCTGCTCCGTGTCCAGCAGACGGTCATAGGTCTGTTCGATCAACAGCGAAATGTTGTCTGAAATCCCCGCCAGCGTGGATTGATATAGCTTTTTCAGGCACCGGGGATTGCATTTTTCCTCAGCCACCCGCGCGTCCGCGCTGAGGTCCTGGATCGCTTTAAAAGCATGTCTTCGGTTTATGGGGATACGGCTGCCGGTGACAAATACAGGACCGGCGCCGATCCCCTCCCGCGCGGCATAGTCCAGCAGTTCTTCCCGCAGGCAGGCGGGGATATGTAAAATGGACGCGCCGAAAACCAGCCTGCCCTCCCGCACCGCCTCCACGGTGAGCCGGGGCAGGGCACGGAGCGGCAGTCCCATCGTGCCGAACACCTTGACCAGCAGATAGGCCCGCTCCTTTTCCAGCGTTCGGGCGGTGGACAGCAGACGCAGGTACTCGCTCCTGGTCAATTCCGGCTGGACGCCCGTATCTTTTTTCACCCGCCGCCCCGTTTGGAGGTCCCGGCGGCCATAGAAGTCCAGCAGGCCGTCCGCGGCGGCCAGACAGCAGTTGATCATGCTGTGTGAGTATCCGCTTTCCAGCAGCCTGTCCCGCAGTTCCGCCAGCGTCCCTTCCCGGATGACACGATCATCCTCCGGGAGCATCAGATGGAGCCGTGTCAGGTTCCGGCGATAGGTGGTAATGGTATCCGGGGTGCGGCCCTGCTCCAGCAGGGCGGTCAGGAATTGCTCAATGCGTTCCGGTGTCAACGCAAAGCCGGGGGCTGTCCCCAGGTGGCTGTTCAGCGTCTCCGCTCTCGCGGCGGTTCTGCCCTCCACATGCGCCCTCCCTTGTTTACAGAATTAACATTCCGCATACTGTCCGGCCGTTTCGCATAGGCTGAACGGAGGAAAAAGGCAAAAAAAGAACGGCCCTGCCTCCCATGAGGGAGGCAAAAGGCCGAGATAAAGCAGGCCGCCAAAAAATGCTTTTTCGCGGCCGGTATTTTTACGCCCAAAAGCTAGGTTTCACCTTGCTTTTCAACGGGAGACATGGTATTATGCTCTTGTCTTATGTATTGATATCGGCATTTTTAGGACGAAATGTTAATTCTGCCTACGAGACCAGCCCCAGCCGGTCAAGCTGGCGCTGGTGCTCCGCCCCGGAGGTCAGGAGATAGATGCGGGTAGTCTCAATGGAGCTGTGGCCCAGCACATCGGCCAGTTTTACAATATCCTTGCAGGCCCGGTAAAAGGCGGTGGCAAACAGGTGCCGCAGGTTGTGGGGAAACACCTTGGAAGGATCCACATGTGCATATTGACAGAGCCGTTTCATCTCCGCCCAAATCTGGCCGCGGCTCAGCGGTTTTCCGTTTCTGGTGAGGAATATCTCACCGGAAACGATTTTTTCTTTTTTGGCATATTTCAGCAATTTGCGGCACAGCTTGGAGGGCAGGAGGATCGTGCGGATTTTACCCTTCAAAGCAATCTCCGCCCGGCCCCGCTGGGCCGCCTCCACGGTGAGATACCGCACCTCGGACACCCGGACGCCGGTGGCGCAGATGGCCTCCATGAGCAGATCTAACCGCTCCTGTCCCCGTTCCTTAGCCGTTGCGACCAGCGCATCATAGTCACTTCGCGTCAGTTCCCGGGAGGAATCCCGGAACATCCGGCGCTGGACTTTGAGAAAGCGCGCCCGGCAGTCTTCCCATCCCAGACAATGGAACAGGCCATTTAAAGCGGCTAAAGTTGCGTTGATGGTAGAAGGTGTATAGTGCTGGGAGAGCAAATGCTCTTTCCACTCGGTCACGGCCTCTTTTGTGACAGGTTTGCCGTTCAGCCAGACAGTAAATGTCCGCACATCCCGCAGATATTTTTCAACTGTGCCTGGAGCCCGCTCCTCATTTTTCAGATAAACAGTAAATGCATCGATGGATTCTCCGCTCAGAATGTGGTTGCTCACGCTAAGACCTCCAGCTTTCAAGTAATAGCTCTATTTTATCGCAATCACATACTCCTATCCCTTGCTTTATAGAGAAACAGGCCTCCGCTCTCTTTGCCCCATGTATGAAAAAAGGTCATGCTCAACTTCTGAAAGTTAAGCATGACCATGCCAAAATTTGCGTCACAGTGGACAAAGAATAGGAATTTTTCCGCCCACAGCCTATCCAACAGCCGATACGTATTTCCATCCCCCACGGGTGGCCCCATCTCCCCGGACAGTGTCCTCCATATGCTCCACCGGGTACTGAAACGGGCAGGATTGCCAATGGTCCGTTTCCACGACTTGCGCTATACCTTTGCTACCTTAGCCCTCCAAAACGGCGTGGACATCAAGACGGTCTCCGGGATGCTGGGCCGCTTCTCGGCGGGCTTCACCCTGGACACCTATGCCCACGTTACCACCGTCGCCCAGAAGGAGGCAGCAAATATTATGGCAAACGTCTTATCCTGTGCAGCTCAGAGTAGCTGAACCCCGAAAACTGGACAGAAAAATTTCGCTCACACCCCGCCAAAAAAGCGAAAAGCCAGCCGGACATACTGAATTGTCCGGCTGGCGCTTTCCGAATCTATCCGCGTTTGGATCACGGTTTGGGTCAGACCGCTGACCTCAATTTTTTGTCTAATCTTTCTGCTGTGAATACAAAGAAAACGTCCTGAAATCGTAAGATTTCAGGACGTTTATGGTTGCGGGGGCAGGACTTGAACCTACGACCTCCGGGTTATGAGCCCGACGAGCTACCAACTGCTCTACCCCGCGATATTTTATTTTGTGGTGCCGGTGACCGGACTCGAACCGGTACAGTATTGCTACCGGGAGATTTTAAGTCTCCTGTGTCTACCTATTCCACCACACCGGCAGCTTGTCGGCAATGATTAGGATACCACATCCCACCCCCTTCTGTCAAGGAAATGAGAAGAAAATATCAAAAAATCCTTCGACAGATTTTGCGCTGCATCGTTTTATGCAATTTCGCGCCTCGTGGCGCATATACTGATGGGAGCACAAAACGCAAAGGAGGAAGTCAATATGGAAGTCCAGGCAAATCGCGTGGGGGATGTAGACGATCTGATTTTTCAGGATCATTGGATCACCAGCGACCGATAATGATGCAGGACGCCGCAGCTGCGGCGTCCTTTTGCGTTTAATCGCAGATCGTGCCGCCGCCAACCACTTTCTCGCCGTCATACAGCACAACGGCCTGTCCGGCGGTGATGGCCCGCTGGGATTCCTCGAATATGACACGGATGCGCCCGTCCGGGAGCGGCTCCGCCACGGCTTCGGCCTCCCGCTGGCTGTACCGCGTCTTGGCGGTGACTGCCATGGGGGCGGTCAGTTCCGGAATGGAGATCCAGTTGACATGCTCCGCAGTCAGTTCCCGGGTGTACAGGCCGCTGTCCGGCCCCAAACGGATGGTGTTGGACGACACGTCCTTTTCCAGCACATACAGCGGCTCTTCCGTGGACAGGCCCAGCCCTTTATGCTGGCCCCTGGTATAGCGGATCATCCCCTTGTGCTGGCCCAGCACCCGGCCCTCCTGGTCCAGAAATGGCCCAGCGGGGAAGGGATGCCCCACCGTCCGCTCGATAAAATCGGCATATTTCCCGTCCGGCACGAAGCAGATATCCTGGCTGTCGTGCTTGCGGGCGTTGACAAGGCCATTGTCCTCGGCGATCTGCCGCACCTCAGCCTTATGCAGGCCGCCCAGCGGGAACAGGGTATGGGCCAGCTGTTCCTGGGTGAGCATATACAAAAAGTACGTCTGGTCCTTGCTCCGGTCCGCGGCCCGCTTTAACAGATACCGGCCGCTGACGGGGTCCCGCTCCACCCGGGCGTAGTGCCCGGTGGCCAGAAACTCATAGCCCAGGGCCCGCACCCGCTGCAGCAGCGCCCCAAACTTCACGGCGCGGTTGCACACGGCGCAGGGGTTCGGCGTGCGGCCGGCCTGGTATTCCTCCACAAAATCCCGGATGACCGTGTCCCGAAACACCTGAGAAAAATCAAACACATAAAAGGGGAAGCGCATCCGGCGGGCCACCAGGGCGGCGTCCTCGGCGTCCGTCAGGGAGCAACAGGTTTTTTCCCGGCTTTCGCCCAGGTCCTCGTTATGGAACATCCGCAGGTTCACGCCGGCAAGCTCACAGCCCTGCTCCCGCAGCAAAACCGCCGCCACAGAGCTGTCCACGCCGCCGCTCATCGCCACGCACACCCGCATGCCTCTTCCCCCTTCCCAATCGATAGATCCAAATCAGTTTTATTATACCCGCTCAAGCATCAAAAGCAACTAAAAATTCAGGCCGTGAGGAAGTCCTCCACGGCCTTTTGCGCGATCAGTCCTGACTGCGCAGCAGAAATGCCTTGGACGGCAGAGCGTCCGACATGGCCAGCAGCGTTCGGTTGAAGCCTCCGGAATAGTCGAAGGCCACATCGGACACGCCGCCTCCCACCTGCCGGTCCGGCAGGGAGAGAATAAACCGGCTGCCCTTGCCGGGATGGGATTCCGCCATCAAGGTGCCGCCCTGCCCCTCCGCGATCCGGCGGCACAGGGGCAGTCCCAGTCCCAGCCCATGGGGCGGCGGGTCCATCGATCCCCCATGGAGATAGCGGTCAAACAAGGTGGGAAGGCGCTCCTCCGGAATGCCGCAGCCCGTATCGGCCACGGAGAGAAGCACGTGCTTTTGCCGTACCCGCAGCTCCACGGTAACAGTCCCCCCTGCGGGGGTGAATTTGAAGGCGTTGGACAGCAGGTGATAGAGAAGCTGCTCCAGCGCGTCGGGGGCAATGGCACAGATGTGGCGGTCCAGGGCACAGACGAACCGCAGCTCAAGGCCCAGCAGCGGCGCCAGTGCGGCGGTGCGGTCGCACAGGTCGCTGACCAGCTCCACGATGTCCCGGTCCTGGAGAGGGAGCGGCGCGTCGTTGGTGAGATAGGCTGCGGAGGAAAGGCTGTTCACCAGCCGCACAAGCCGATAGTAGCTCTGGTCCAGCAGGGCGGCCTGCGCGTCCAGGGCGGGGTCCTGGTCACGGGCGCTGGCTGGGGCCAGCTGTGCGGCGGCCAAATGCAGGTTGCTGAGGGCGCCCCGCATCTGTGCGGCGATATTGGGAAACAGGGACGCCAGTTGATTTTGATCCTGCTCCATGGAAAGCTCCTTTCGGGCGTTTTGCGCACTGGATATAGCATTTGCGGCGGAGCCGCCGGACAACCAAGGAAAACCCTGCCTGCCGCACCAATAGGATAGCAAAGATTTGCCTGAAAAACAAGAATTTTGTCGAATTATGTCGAACTGTGTCGAATGAGGCCGGGTGGGGGCGGACCAAACAATGAGGACTGTGCAATTGTCCCAAGAAAATTTTCCTGTTTCGTGCGTAATTTTACGTAAGATTTATTTCATTCAAAGAATAGAACTGTTATAATAAAGCCAGCGCTTGCCGGAACTGCCGGCAAAATATAAGGACTGGAAGGAAAACAGGATTATGGCTATCAAAGTGGGTATCAACGGCTTTGGGCGGATCGGCCGTGTGGCACTGCGGATCATGGTGGAGCGGGGCTGCAGCAGCTATCAGATCTGCGGGATCAACCTGCGGAACGCGGATCTGGATTATATGGTCTATCAGGTGAAATATGACTCCGTATTCCGGACGTTCCAGGGCAGCGTGGAGCGGGACGACCGGCATTTGATCCTCAATGGCAAGAAGATCCGGGTATACAGTGAGAGCGACGCGTCTCAACTCCACTGGGACGACTGCGGCGCGGAGTATATCATCGAGTCCACCGGCGCGTACAACACCACGGAAAAGGCGTCTATCCACCTGGCGAGAGGTGCGAAAAAGGTGGTGATCTCCGCCCCTTCCAAGGATGACTGCACGCCCACCTTTGTCATGGGCGTCAACCACAAGCAGTACAGCCCGGAGATGGACGTGGTCTCAAACGCCTCCTGTACCACCAACTGCCTGGCGCCCATGACCAAGGTCATCAACGACACCTTTGGCATCCGGCAGGCCCTGATGTCCACCATCCACGCCGCCACCGCCAAGCAGAAGGCCGTGGACGCACGGGCGGGCCGGGACTGGCGCACGGGCCGCAGCGTGCTGGGCAACATCATCCCCTCCTCCACCGGCGCTGCCAAGGCGGTGGGAGAGGTCATCCCGGAGCTGAAGGGCAAAATGACCGGCATGAGCTTCCGGGTGCCCACCAATGATGTGTCCGTGGTGGACCTGACCGCCCGGCTGATCCAGCCCGCCAGCTACCACGACGTGTGCGTTGCCATGGAGAACGCGGCCCAGAACAGCATGAAGGGCATCATCACCTGTACCCGGGATCAGGTGGTCTCCTCGGACCTGACCGGCTTTTCCCAGACCTGTATTTTCGACGAGACGGCGGGCATCATGCTGGACGATGACTTTGTGAAACTCATTGCCTGGTACGATAACGAATGGGGCTATACCAACAAGCTTCTGGACCTGATCGCCCACATGCACGCGGTGGATACGCGGAACGCCTGATATAGTCGGCACACTTGGAAATCGGAAAATACCGATTTTCTGACAGCGGCAGAGCCGCTGCCGGGCGCCGCCCGTGTGCGGACTATGAAGTCTGACGCAAGGCCGCTTTGCGGCCTTGTGGGATAAGATGTCCCCCCCCACAAATTGAAAGGAAGTTTTACTTCTTTTCAACTGCGTGGACTATAAAAAACACGTCCCGGAGGAATTCCTCCGGGACGTGTATGGTTCAGTCGGTTTCTTTTTCCACAGCGGCTTTTTTCCGGCGGTAGTTCCGCCGGGGGCGGGCCTTTTCCGGCGCAGGTCCCTCCGGCGCCTCCTGGCATTGGAAGACCGCTTTCAGATGGTTGTACAGCATCCCGCCCTGGGCGGCGCCGTACTCCTTCACCAGAGCGTTTTGCAGGTCCTGGCGGGTGGCGGCTTTCAGCACAAAGGGCAGGTGCAGGCAGTCCTCAATGGAGGGCCGCAGGGCCACCTCCTGGAAAGCGTCGGCGTACCGGGTCCGCAGAGCGTCGATGGAGGCCGCGTAGCCCTTGTCCTGGCTGATGACGTAGGCATAGTCCGCCTCCCGCTTTCCCACCAGCACGCCCAGTTCCGTGATGATCTGGAAATCGATGGAGTTCTTGCCGCCCCGGACGCTCTCAATATATTGGACCTCGGCGCGGGTCCCGGCGCAGAGCTTTTGGATTTTGGTCAGGGCCAGGCCGGCCTTCTGGTAAAAAATCAAAACGGCGTCCTGTTCGGAGAGCATGTCGATGCCCTTCAGGCCGGTGCCGATATTGTTGTCGCCGTCCACTAAAAATATCATTTTCATAAGATGCTTGTTCCTTTGGTGTATTTCTGTCCCGGAGGACATTTAAAAAACAGTATATCAAAAGAGATGAAAAAACGCAAGAAAGACGGAGAAAAATACTGCCTGCGGCAAAATTCGGCGTATACCAGGGCGATGAGTTCGGGGATCCCGCACGCCGCCCCGCAGGGAAAAATTCCCGATGGATCTGTTCTGAATGCTCCGGAATTTCCGGGAGGAATCTGGCTGGACAGTTGAAGGTGGAGACCAAAAAGCAGGGCCGCACAGCGGCCCCGCTTCTATTTGCGATTATTCCTCTTCACCCGTGACGATCAAGCCGTAGCCGCCGTTCTTGCGCTGATAGACGATGCACAGGCTGTCATCCTCGCTGCTGCGGAACACGAAGAAGTCGTGGTCCAGCAGGTTCATCTGCAGAATGGCCTCCTCCGGGCTCATAGGCTTGACGGAGAAACGCTTGGTGCGGACGATGTTGAACTCCTTCTCCTCGGCCACCTCAAAGTCGTCGGCGGGGGCAGGCGGCGGGAAGCCCTCGCTCCGCAGGCGCTTGGACAGGCGGGTCTTATTCTTCAGGATCTGACGCTCGATATATCCCACCGCGGCGTCGATGGCGCCGCGCATATCACCATCCGGCGCCTCTGTCTGGGCGCGGAGCAGTGTGCCGCCGCCGCGAATGGTGATCTCCACCGTGCACAGGTGGTCTTTTTCCACGGAAAAAGTCACAAACGCGGTGGTGTCCTCCTCCCGGAAGTAGCGCTCCAGCTTGGAGATCTTTTTCTCGGCGTACTCCTTGATCGAATCATTCAGGGAGACTTTCTTGCAGGCGTAGGTGTACTTCATCGAGATCGCTCCTTTCGTGTGGAAGAGAGGCGGGATCCTCTCTTTTGTACAGTATAACACATATGCCGGCCCTTGGCTAGGGGGAATATGGCGGATTTTACAATTTGTTCAAGGACGTGATCTTTCGACAAAAGCAGAGGAAAAGCGGCAAAAGCTCCTATTTACATAGGATGGGGCTGGTGCTATTATGATGAAGGAAGCTTTCCAATATCCCACCCGCTTGGGCCGCACGGCGAGAATCGCCGGGCGGCTCTTTTTTATTCCTGTGCGAAAAGAGAAAAACGGGGCCGCAGCGCGGTCCCGTTGGATCATCTTCTTCTGCGGCCTCCGCGCTTACCGTCAATGCTGCGGTTCAGATCGGCCATCTTCCCCTCGGAGGAGGTGAGAAACTGCTTGAGCTTATCCTCGAAGGACTGGTCACCGGAGGGCGGCAGGGGCTGCTGCGGCCCACGGCTGAAAGAACGGGGCTGCTGAGCGGGCCGGGGAGCCGCCGTGCCGGCGGCAGCGGGCCGGACGCCCATGGGCCGGGGACCGCGGGGAGCGGGCCGCTCCTGGGGCGGCAGAGCCTTTTTGATGGAAAGATTGATCTTTCCGTTCTCTGTGGCCAGGACCAGGACCTTGACGGCCTGCCCCTCCTGCAGAAAATCATGTACGTCGTTGACGAAGGTGTTGGCGATCTCCGAGATATGTACCAAACCGGATCTCCCGCCCTCCAGGGCGACAAACGCGCCGAATTTGGTGATGGTGGTCACCTTGCCCTCAAGAATGCTCCCAACCTGCGGCTCCATACAGTAATTTGTTTCTCCTTCCATGATTTTCGCTGTTCCCGATTTGAGAACAGCTTAAAAAAGACCGGTGCCGGCGCAAGCGGAAAGCGGCCGCCCTCCTCGTCGCCCGACACCGATCAATTGTTCCTGTTGTAAAACACATACTCTCCCGGGGCGATCCAGCCCAGTTCCTCCCGGGCGATCTCCTGCATCTTCTCCGGCGTGGTGCCCTCGGCGATATCCGCGGCAAGGGCGTCATTCTCCCGCGCCGTGGCCTCTACCTGGGCGGCGAGGCGCTCTTTTTCCACCTGGGCGCTTTCCAACTGACCGTTGAGACTGTGCAGCTGCCAGCCGATGGCCGCCAGAAGCGCCAGGATCAGAATTTTTGTCGGCAGGCTGGCCCGGGCGCGGCGCTTCTTTCTGGGCTTTTTTTTCACGTCTGCCATGCCTGCTGCCTCCTTTGTTGGGTAGAGATCGATACCCAGTTTTTCTTATTGTATAGCATTTCCGCGCAAAATAAAAGAGGTTTTTTCCCCGGCGGGCTATTTTTTTGCAGAAATTTTTCGCCCAAAACAGAGGAAAAGACAACAAATGCACCAAGTAGGCCAGTGTGTCCGCCCAAAAGGACCACACAGGGCGAAGCACTTCGGAAAACGCGCAGAAGAAAAGCACCGAGCCGCCGATGGCGCCAAGCACCACAAATCCCCGCAGCTGGCCATCGGAACGGCGGAGAAGAAACAGGAACATGGCGCTTCCAATGGACAGGCAGTACAGGGTGTCCAGCAGCCCTGTGAGCCGGGGGAGCCGCAGGCGAAAGGGACGCAGCAGGTCGTACAGCAGTCCGGCGGACAGCCCCAGCAGAATGGACTGGACAAACACCAGCAGCTGCTGGGAGATCTGGATCCTCATCGCTATCCGAATAAGCGGCTGAAAAATCCGCCCCGGCCGGACGCCTGGTCCTCGTAGGACACGGAGTCAATGCGGCCATCCACATGGAGCTCGCCGCCATCCAGAGACAGCTTGCCGATGTGGAGGTCCTCCCCGGTGACGACCAGTGTTCCGGCGGAGGTGGACATGACGATGCCCGTCTCGTCAAAGCGCTCCACATCCTCCACACCGGAGACCGTCAAATGCTCCCGCCCCGTCAGCTCCAGGCGGTGGGCGGCCTGCGGGATCGTATTATAATCGTTCATTACTCGTCCCTCCCCTGTCCCATGATATGGGGGGATGGGAGAGAATATGACTGATACCGCTCACGGCGCAAAACATTTCGACTTGACGGGAGCGCGCTGTCCACACACCGGCTTTTTCAGCGCCTCTGAAGCGCGGCCCTATATGATCTGACCAAAGGGACGCACATCAAAAATATCAGCCTGTTCAAAAAGTCCGTGTCACCGGCCGATCTCTTTATACAGCGCGGCGGCGTCGGCCTGCTTGACCGTCTCCTGAACGGACAGGACCTCCACAGTGACGGTGCGGACGCCAAACCGCAGGGTGATCTGATCTCCCACCTTCACGTCATAGGAGGCCCGGGCGGGCTTTCCGTTGACCGTGACCAGCCCGTTGTCGCAGGCCTCGTTGGCCACGGTCCGCCGCTTGATCAGCCGCGAGACCTTCAAGTATTTATCCAAACGCATATGATCCTCCGCAATAAGGCTGCCGGCACGGATGTGCCGGCAGCCTCAAAATCTGTTCGCCTTTCGCTTATTTCGCAACAGCGTCTTTCAGAGCCTTGCCGGCCTTAAACACGGGCACGACGGAAGCGGGGATCTCGATGGACTCCTTGGTCTTGGGGTTGCGGCCGATGCGGGCGGCGCGCTTCTTCACCTCAAAAGAGCCGAAACCGACCAGCTGGACCTTCTCACCTTCCTTCAGAGCGGCGGCAATGGAGTCCAGGGTGGCGGAGATAACGGCCTCAGCGTCCTTCTTGGAGACCTCGGCGCTGGCGGCGACGGCATTGATCAGTTCTGCTTTGTTCATAGGTCATATCCTCCTGATTATCATTTGTTGGAACTCAGATTTATTCTCTTAACGCAGAATAGCGGTTAAGACTCTTTTTTCGCGGCCTTCCAGAAGGCGATCAGCTCCTCCTCCGTACAGGCAGAGAGGGGCTTGTCCGCCGCCGCTTCCACACGGCGGAAACGGGTATCAAACTTGTCACAGGCCCGGTGGAGGGCGTCCTCCGGGTCCACGCCGGACATCTGGGCGATCTTGCTGGTCATGAACAGGACGTCGCCCAGCTCTTCCCGGACGCCATGGGGACTGCCGGCAGGTCTGCCGGACTCCATGGCCTCCCGCAGCTCCCGGACTTCTTCTTCCAGTTTGCCCAAAGCGCTGACAGCGTTATCCCAGTCAAAGCCGGCCTTGGCGGTCTTGCTCTGGATCTTCTCCGCCCGCCACAGGGCGGGCAGGGTGTGGGGCACGGATTCAATGGCGTCAGCGGTGGAGCGCTGGCCCTTCTCCTTGCGCTTCAGAGCCTCCCAGTTCACCAGGACCTGCTCGCTGGTGTCGGCCTGCATGGAACCGCCGAATACGTGAGGATGACGGTACACCAGCTTCTGAGCCACGCCATCCACAACGTCATCCATGGTGAAGCGGCCCCGCTCCGTCTCGATCTGCGTGTGGAAAGCCACCTGCATCAAAACGTCTCCCAGCTCCTCACACATGGCGTGGGGATCATCGTGATCCAGAGCGTCCAGGACCTCGTAGGTCTCCTCCAAAAAGTTCCGGCGGATGGAGTCGTGGGTCTGCTCTGCGTCCCATGGACAGCCGCCGGGAGCACGGAGGAGCTTCATGATCTCCAGGAAGTCCTCCCAGCCGTAATGAGGCTTACATTGAAAATCTACCATACATTGCCCGCCTTTGCAAGGAATTTCGTTGGAAAACCCTTGATTTTCAAGGATTTTTACTAGCGGGGCCGCAAAAACGGCCCGCCCTCTCATTTTAAGTGCAGAAGTTTAATAAGTTTTTCACCGTGGGGAATGGCGCGGACATCCTCCGCCCGCAGGATGCGCAGGGCGATGACCAGAATGGCATACACCACAACGCCGGCCGCAATGCCGCAGAGAGCGGCAGCGGCGTTGGATAGATACACGGACCGGCCGGCAAGGGCCCGGCCCGCGAAGCCGGAGGCCGCCCAGGCCGCGGCGCCCATCAGGAGGGATGCCAGGACCGGCTTTGCAAACAGCTGGATATAGTGGGGCTTCTTTTCAGAGTATTTCCATACAAAGAATAGGTTCAGCCCCACGATGACCATGTAGCAGCACAGGGTGGAGATGGGCGCGCCGTGGATGTTGATGTTGGGGTTTCCCACCAGCAGGTAGTTCAGGGCGACCTTGGTGATGCCGCCGATGATCACGGTGACGATGGGGATGTGCTCTTTGCCGTAGGTCTGCAAGACCGCGTTGGTCAGGTTCATCAAGCAGATGAAAATGCAGGCGATGCCCAGACAGCGCATGTGGGGACCGGCGGCCAGGGCATCGGCCTGCTGGGCGGGATAGAGCATGACCAGAGCGCTGCCGCCCACCACGCTGAGTCCCACGCCCGCGGGAATGGCCAGCACGGCGATAATGCGGAAGGCGGAGGAGATGATGCGGTCCGCCTCCACAGCGTCCCTGCGGGTGATGGCCGCCGCCGCGAAGGGAATGAGGCTCATGGTGACGGGGAACACAAAGGAGGGGGGCAGATTGATGAGGTTCATGCCGAACTGGTACTGGCCAAACAGCGTGGCGGCGGAGTCCGACAGCTCCGGGATCGTCCGCAGGCGGCCCAATACGTTGGAGGTGTCAATGAGCGTGATGATGCTCATGGCGGAATTGCTGAGGGTGATGGGCACGCCGATGGCCAGCACCTGCCGCATGATGGAGCCGCTGCTGTCCGGCGTGTCCAGGGCCTGGGCACGGTCCCGGTGGGTGAGCATATAGGCGATCAAAAACAGCATGGACAGGATCGTGCCCACGGTGACGCCGAAGATCGCGCCGGCCGCGCCGATGTCAAGGCCCTTGCCCAGCTTCAGCAGATACCAGGCCAGGGGCAGGCCGATGCACACCTTGCACATAGCCTCCAGGATCTGGGAGATCGCGGTGGGCTTCATGTTGCCCTGACCCTGGGTATAGCCCCGCATGCAGGCCAGCAGGCACACGCAGAACACGGCAGGAGCCAGCGCCCGGATGGGCCAGTAGCCCCTCGGCTCGTGGATCAGCTCCGCAAGATAGCCCGCGCCGAAATACATGAGGGCGGAGCCCGCAAGGCCCAGGACGAAAAACAGCCAGATAGAGGTGCGGAAAATTTTGCGCTTTTGATTTTCCCGGCCCTGGGCCCGTGCCTGACTTGTGAGCTTGGAGATGGCAAGCGGCAGACCGGCGGTGGAAATGGTCAGCAGCACATTGTAGATGTTGTAGGCAACATTAAAATATGTCTGTCCCTCACTGCCGACAATATTGCCGAAGGGGATCTTATAGACAGCGCCGATGACCTTCACGATGGCTACCGCCGCCGCCAGGATGGCGGCGCCGCCCAGAAAGGATTGCTTTTTTTGATTCGACATGAAGAGATTACCTCGAATTTACAAAAAGATGCGCAAGGGGTCATGGTCCATGTTATTGCCCGGTGACACGCTTTATACCCGCTCCAAACACGCTTTCACCAATGCGGCGAATTTGGGACCTGCCTCCACCCCGGCGGCGATGACCTCATCACCGGACAGAGGCTGGTCCAGCACGCCTGCCGCCATATTGGTGCAGAGGGTGAAGCCCAGCACCTTCATGCCGCAGTGGGCGGCCACAATGGCCTCCGGCACGGTGGACATGCCCACCGCGTCGGCGCCCAGTGTCCGGGCCAGGCGCACCTCAGCCGGAGTCTCATACTGGGGACCGGGAAAGTACATGTAGACGCCCTGACGCAGGGAGATGCCCAACTCTCCCGCTGCCTGCCGGGCCGCGTCCTGGAGGGCGGGGGTATACACGTGGCTCATGTCCGGGAAGCGGGGGCCGAAGGCCTCCATGTTGGGCCCGCACAGGGGGCTGACGCCGAAGAGTTTGATGTGGTCGGTGATGAGCATGATGTCTCCGGCGGAGAAGCCGGTGTTTACGGCACCGGCGGCGTTGGTGACGATCAAAGTCTCCGCCCCCAGCAGCCGCAGCACCCGGACGGGATAGCTGACGTCCGCGAAGGACCAGCCCTCATAGGTGTGCAGGCGGCCCTGCATCACCGCCACGTCCTGGCCGGACAGCCGCCCGAAGACGAACTGGCCCTTGTGGTCCGGGGCGGTGGAGCGCTTCATGTGGGGCACCTCGGCGTAGGGGACCGTGATGGAGTCCTGGACCTCATCGCCCAGAGCGCCCAGGCCGGAACCCAGGATCAGCAGGATGCGGGGCTGGAAGTCCCCCAATTTTGCACGAAGCGCCTCGGCGCTCTCCTGATACTGCGCGTAAGTATAAGCTTCCATTATAGTTTTCCTCCACATTCGCGGCAGAACTGATCGCCGTCCTGAACGGGGGCGCCGCAGGTGGCGCAGACGGGGGCGGGCTGCTCCCGGCCGATCTCAGACTGCAGTTCGCGGATCTGCGCCTTCAGGGCGTCGATCTCCTGCAGTTTGGCAAGCAGCGTCTCGGAATCCGTGGGATCGCCGGTATGGGTGGCGTAGAGCATCTCGCCCAGCTCCATCAGGCAGCCATCCACATCGCCCTCCAGCGTGGCAAGACGGACCCGCGCCTTGGCGACAGACAGCAGCTCACCGGCCTTCTTCCCCACGCCGTAGGCGGCGTCGGCGGCGGTGCCGCTGACCTGAACAGCGGTGCGCTGGACGGTCTCCAGCAGCTCGTACAGCTTTTCGTTCATAGCAAATCCTCCATCAGTGATTGTCATAGGTGCTTCCGCCGATAAACTCTCTGGCGAGAGAATCGGGGGCCACATACGCGTCATCCAGGGGCTCAATCTTTTCAAAGCCCCGCAGCATATCGGCCACCACGTCGTACTTGCCGGCGGGGATAGCCTCCAGCAGGGGCACCACATAGGGCTTCAGCACGGCGAACTCAAAGGCCAGGGAGGAGTCGAACATGATGTGGGCGTTCTCCTTGTAGGGGGAGATATACAGCTTTTCCCCCCGGCGGACGTTGGCCCACATTTTCAGGGTGAAGCTGGCGTCGCTGCCCCGGAATTTGAAGTCCCGGACGATGCGGCGGCACAGCCGCAGCCAGGCGTGCTGGAACACGATGGCTCCGGTGTCGTCCACCAGATTGCTCCGGGCGGCGATGTACAGCTTGAAAGCGCGGGGGTTCTTACCCACGATGATGTCGTTCAGGGCGTGGATGCCCTCGAAAATGGCAAGCTCGTCAGGCCCCAGGCGCATGGGCTGAGACAGAATGTCGGAGCGCATCTGCCGGGCAAACTCGTACTTGGGCACGTGGATGGTCTCCCCCCGGTCCAGCATGGTGAAATGCCGGTTCAGCAGGTCCACGTCCAGACAGAAGGGGGACTCGAAGTCGATAGCGCCCTCCCGGTTCCGGGGCGCGGTCTCCGGGTCCACGGTGTTGAAGTAGTTGTCCATGGAGATGGTGTGCGTCTCGATCCCCATTTTCTCCAACTGCTCCTCGATCTTCAGGGCGGTGGTGGTCTTGCCGGAGCCGGAGGGGCCGGAGAGCAGGATGATATGGGACTCCGTGCGGTGGTCGGCGATCCTTTTTGCCGCGTTTTCCACTTTTTTGGCGAAAGCGGCGTCACACTCCTCAACAAAGGCACGGGGATCGCTGCGGATGGCTTCGTTGAGCTGCGTCAGAGAATACGGCATATCGATTGGCTCCTTTCAGGGAAATGAGATGGGCGGGGAAATGAGAAATTAAGGAAGCTCTGATTAAGTCAACGTACGTGGATTTATTCAGAGGTTCCTTAGAAGTCAGAAATCAGAAATTTCGGCGTCTGGCTTTGCCGGACAGCTTGAAGTGGTCCCGCCGCGGGCGGAGTACCACAATTCCTCACTCCTCAGCTCTTATTCCTAACTCTTTATAGAAGTCCGCAAAGGCGGCCTGATTGGTAAGACATTTTTCGGGCCGCTCCGTGTACTCCTTGGGGTATTTCAGATTGAACACCCGCTGGATATGGTTGGTCCCCGGCTCCACCATCTTGGTGGAACCGCCGGCGCCGAAGGAGAGAATGGAGCAGAGCTCCGACATGATATAGATATTGTACCAGCACTCCGCCCCGGGGCGGCACCAGCCGATGTTCTCAAAGCTGCCGGACATGTACTTCTGCCGGTACAGGTAGTAGGGGCCGTATCCGGCGGCGCGCAAGGCGGGAGCGGCGTAGTCCAGCATCTCTCCCACCGCTTCAGGACCGGGGATAGCGAGGCCTTCCAGGAGGATGCGGCTCCCCTTTTTCAGCGCCAGGGTGTGGACGGTCACATTGTCCGTTCCAAAATCAAGACAGCGGTCCAGAGACCGGCGGAAGCCCTCCGGGGTATCCTCCGGCAGGCCCGCGATCAGGTCCATGTTCACATGGGGGAATCCATATTTCGCCACCAGCTCCATGGCGGCCTCAATGTCCCCGGCGGTGTGATGCCGCCCGATGGCCCGCAGCACATGGTCCTCCATGGTCTGGGGGTTCACGGAGACACGGGTGACGCCGTGGGCCTTCAGCACCGCCAGCTTTTCCGCCGTGATGGTATCCGGTCGGCCCGCCTCCACGGTGATCTCCTCACAAAAAGCGGTGTCAAAGGCATCCTCAAAGGCCGTCAGCACCCGGTCCATCTGCTCCGCGGTCAGGGTGGTGGGGGTGCCGCCGCCCATATAGAGGGCACGGACCCGCAGGCCCCGCTCCCGGACCATGGCGCCGCCGGCCCGGATCTCCTCCACCAGGGCGTCCACATAGGGCGGCACCAGGGAAAAGCTGCGCTCCACCGACTGGCTGACAAAGGAGCAGTAGGCGCACCGGGTTGGACAGAAGGGAATGCCCACGTAGACGGCAATGTCCCTCGGCCCCAGCTTTTTCTGGGCCGCCAGGGCCGCGGCGCCGGTCTCCAGGGCCAGGGAGGCCCGCTCCGGCGTGACAAAATAGTCATTTTCCAGCATGGCCCTGGCCTGCTCCGGCGTCTTTCCATCCGCCAGTGCCCAGGTGACGGGTTTGTCGGGCCGGACGCCGGTCAGCATCCCCCAGGGGGGCGTGACGCCGGCGGCCTTTTGGACTGCCAGGAAGAAGCAGCGGGCGATGGCATGGCGCCGCTGGCCCTCCCGGTCAAAATCCGTGCCGGAGAGAGGGGCGTCAACAGTCTGCGCGGCTCCCTGCCCCCGGTAGGACAGCTCCACTGTGACGCCGCAGCGGCCCTCCGCTTCCGAGAGAGAGACAATGGCCCAGGCGTCGTCTCCGGGCTGAATGGGCTCATAGACCGGCAGCTCGCCGGGGAGCAGGTTCATCAGGCTCTGTTCCACCACGTACCGCTCGTCGTGGCCGTTTAAAACAAGTTTCATAGCAGTTCCTTAAAAATTTCCCATGGCCTGGAGCAGATAGGGATTCATCCGCCGCTCCCGGTCCAGGCTGGAGGGCTCCATGTGGCCGGGAAGGACCTGGAGATCGCCCTCCAGCTCACCCAGCCGCTTCAGGGAGGCCATGATCTTCTTCATGCTGCCGCCGGGGAAGTCCGTCCGGCCGCAGGAGCCGGCAAACAGGGTGTCCCCGCAGAACAGCGCATCGCCGCACCGGAGGGTGACGGAACCCTCGGAGTGGCCGGGGGTGGTAAGGACCTCCACCGTCAGGCCGCCTACGGACAGGGTGTCCCCCTCGTCATAGTTTTTCGCACCGGCCACCGGGGGAAACAGCTGCTGTAAATAGGCGTCTCCCTCATACACATCCCGGCGGTTCAGGTAGACAGGAATCTCCGGCCACCTGGCCTGCAGTTCCGCCACCGCGCCGGTGTGGTCATAGTGGCCGTGGGTCAGCAGAATGGCGCAGGGGGCACAGCCGGTATTTTCCACGGCAGCGGCCACCCGGGCGGCGTCCCCGCCGGGATCGATGACGGCGCAGGCCTTCGCCTGCTCATCGCAGAGGATATAGCAGTTGGTCCCGATGGGACCCACACACAAAGAGGTGATCTTCATAGAGATGTTCTCCTTATGGAAAAGTTAGAGCCTGTATTCATAACCGGGGAATGCCGGATGGACGAGGATTTTTCTTGTCAGACAAGGAGATTTTCCGCAGCCATACTGACGTATGGCAAGGAAAAACGACGCAGTACGGCGGGAAA
>JAETOQ010000034.1 GCA_021771635.1 Oscillospiraceae bacterium
GCGCCATCGCCGGTCACAACCGTGGGGCCAACTGCTATTTTGGCGACATCCACAACCTGAACGTGGGCGACACCATCACCCTGACCACCCGGCTGGGCACCCGCACCTACTCCGTCGCCAGCGTGAACAAGATCAGCGAAACGGACAACTCCCTGCTGGCCCCCACCGCTGAAAACTGCGTGACCCTGTTTACCTGCGTCCGCAATCAGAGCGCCTACCGCTGGGCTGTCCGGGCCGTGGAGGTCTGATACCCGCTGAAAAGGTATTCGCACGTTGGACTGTTTTCTCCCTTTGTGGTACTGTTGGGACAGCAAAGCCCCGAACATATCACATAGGAGGTCGTTCATAATGAAAAACAGTCTGAACCGTTTTATCGCCGGGATCGCCTGCACTGTCCTTATCGCCGGTCTGAGCGTCCCGGCCCACGCCGCAGAAGCCCAGCCGGAAGCGTACACGATCAGTGCCGCCCAATGGAGCCGGGAGGACTTCTCCCAGGACGCCAACCCGGACGTATTCACCGCCACCTATGACCGGGCGCTCTACAATACCATCCGGCAGACGTTGGTGGATGGCACCAGTGACACCGCCCCCGCCTACACGATGGTGGGCGACAGCGAGTACAGCGCCGTCAAGAACCTGCTGGCCCGGATGGAGGGCGTTACGCGGTACGAGCATCACGTCCCGGAGAACTTCACCAACTACTATGAGTACCTGGACTACTTCGCCATGTCCGCCGCCATGCCGGAGAACTACCAAGCGCCTTTTGACTTCATCCAGCCCATCATCACGGAAATGTCGGAGCTGGACACGGACAGCGAAAAGGTGGAGTACCTGAACGACTACCTGTGTACCCTGCTGGCCTACCAAAAGGGCAAGACGGCGGGCGTGACCCGCACCTTTACCCAGCACAGCGGGGAACTTCAAGCGGCCTGCGGCTCCTATGCCAGAGCGTTCAAATTCCTGTGCGGGGCGGCTGGCATCCCCTGCTTCACCATCAGCACCAGCAACCACACCTGGAATATGGTCTATGTGGACGGCCAGTGGCTCCATGTAGACGTGTCCCTGAACGACCTGACAAGCAGCCATTCCATGCTGCTTCGGGAAACCTACCCCAACCATCCAGACCGAGTGCCGGAACAGACGGCTTTCCTGAAAGAGCTGTTCGTCCCCGGCTCGACTAAGTAAGACAACCGAACAAGCGCATCGGATAGGCAGACTGTGAGAGCAGCCTGCCTTTTCTTATGCCCGGAAAGAAAGGAGAAACCATGAAACACAAGCATTTCAACCGCCTGCTGTCCATGCTGCTGGTGGTGGCTACGCTGTTCGGCCTGATGGCCGTCCCCGCCAGCGCCGCCTCGCTGGGCGACAGCGGCACTGTTACCATCCAACAGGCCGGATACGGCAACTATCTGTCCAAGAAGAACGGCGGCACCATCGGCGGCGGCTACTGGAAGTACACCAGCAACAACGGCGTGACCGGCACCGCCTACTGCGTCAACCACGGGCTGAAAGGGGTATCCCCCTCTAAGGCCCTGACGGTGCAGGAGTACAACCGGGAACCTAAGACGATGGGAGCCTTTGCGAATGGCTATCCGAACCGCACCTTGGAGCAGTTCAAGGAGCTTCACGCCAATGATGTGCGGGGCATCGCCAGTCTGACGGAGGACGAGTACAAATACGCCACCCAGATGGCGGTTTGGGCCACCTGCGGCCAGCTCTCCGTCCCCGGCACCTCCTTTACCGCTGGCCGGGATGTTCTGACGGAACCCACCTCGGACGCTCAGAAAATCCGCGTTTTTGACAGCATCAAGGCCATCCTGCGCCTTGCCAACGGCTGGACGCAGCACCTCCACACCGGCCTGTCCCTCCGGGCCGAGGAAAACCGGGACGTG
This sequence comes from Oscillospiraceae bacterium, assembly GCA_021771635.1. Lineage (GTDB taxonomy): Bacteria > Bacillota > Clostridia > Oscillospirales > Oscillospiraceae > Oscillibacter. The sequence continues at coordinate 1,893 of JAETOQ010000034.1, forward strand.
CGCGGCGTGGAAGTGGTGAACGAGTTCGGCCTGGAAGGGGCCGCAGAGGACGGCACCGACGGCATCAAGCTGGAGCGCATCAACGGCAGGGAGTATTACACCCGCGTGGTGTATGTGTCCTCCGCCACCTCCACCTGGATCGACGATTACAAGACCAAGGTGTACTCCACCGACGCCCCCCAGGGCACCATCTTTGTGGCGGAGAACAATTCGCCCCTGGAAACGGTGCAGGAAAACGGGGCCACCTGCTACAAGGTGGACACCAGCAAGAACCGCACCACCACCCTCAACTCCAACGGCGGCGAGTATTACGGCGCGTTCAAGGTCTGCATCCCCGTGGACACCGCTGCCGCCGAGGGCAGCTTCACCATCAAGGCGGCGGGCGGCGTGGCGCAGTTCAACTTGTATCTGGCCTACAACCCCTCCGCGTCGGAGCAGTCCTATATCATTTCCGACCCCGGCTACACCAACCTGGACGCCCAAATCCCCTTTAATTGGAGCGGCACGGAGGAACCCGACACCGCCAGCTTGCAGGTAATCAAGGCCGGGGCGGGCGGCGCTCCCCTGGAGGGGGCCGAGTTTACCCTGACCGGCGATAATGGCACCAGCGTCAGCGGCACCACCGACCGCAACGGCCAGATCGTGTGGCGTGACCTGCCCGCCGACGAAAAGTTTACCCTGACGGAAACCGCAGCCCCGGAGGGCTATCAGATCGTGGCCCCCATGAACGTCACCCTGACCGCTGGCCGCACCGAGTATGTGACCATCACGGACGACGTGGAACGGGGCTTTACGATCAAAAAGGTGGACGCTCAGAATAAGGGCAGCTTGCAGGGGGCCGTGTTCCGCTTTGAGCAGATCGACGGCTCCTATATGACCACCGGCATCACCGGCTTTGACGGCACCATTTCCTTTGAGGGCAACGAGCTGCCCTACGGTTCCTATCGTATCACGGAGCAGACGCCCCCGGACGGTTATGTGAAGTCCACCCGTGTGGAAACGGTGGAGTGGGACGGCACCAAGGACGTGCTTATCACCTGGGAGAACGTGCGGGACATCAGCCTGACCATCATCAAGGTGGACGAGCAGACGGGCGTATCCCTCCCCAACGCCAGCTTTGATGTGTTCGCGGACGGCAAGCTCATTACCTCCGTCACCACCAACGACGACGGCGAGGCCCGCGTGACCGGCATCCAAAAAGAGGCGTATATCGAAATTGTGGAAACCGCCGCCCCCGCCGGGTATGTGCTGGATAAGACCCCTCACGGCATCCACATTGACCCGTATGACCCCGCCACCGAGGACGACCCTGTGCTGACCGTCACCAACCGGGCGCGGCCCGCCCTGCGTATTTTGAAGTACGACCTGAAAAGCAATTCCCCCATGCCTGATGTGACCTTTGAGGTCTGGCATGACGGCGACCTCTTTGGGGAGTACACCACCAACGCCAGCGGCGAGATTTTTCTGTATGACCTCGACCCCGGCACTTATTTGGTGAAGGAAATCGCCACGGATGACGCTCATGTGGTGAACAGCACCCCCCAGCAGATTGAGCTAAAGGCCGGCGAGACGCAGACGCGGGAGCTGGTCTTTTTCAATTCCCTGAAACCGGGCATCCACTTGATTAAGGTGGACAGCATCACCATGAAATCCCTGCCCAACGTCCGCTTTGAGTTCAAGCTGGTGGGCGGCAGCTACCGGCAGGAGTTCACCACGGACATCAACGGGGAAATCGACCTCTCCAAGCTGACCCCCGGCGCATACGAAGTGCGGGAGCTGGAGGCCCCGGACGGCTACCTGATCGACGATGCTGTTCGTGTCGTTCAAGTCAACCCGGACGAAAACGCCAATTTTGTGTTCACCAACACGCCCAAGCCCTCCCTGCGGCTTATCAAGACCAGCTCGGACGGCACCCGGCTGGGCGGCGTCCATTTCAGAATCGCCCGCATTGAGGACGGCACCCACTACCTTGACCGTATCACCGACGATAACGGCGAGATCAACATCGCCAACCTGGAACCGGGCGTGTACTCCATCAAGGAAACCTACACCGTTGCCGACCACATCTTGGACTTGCAGGAGTACCATGTGGAGCTGTTCCCCGGCCAGACCAGCACCATCACCATTGAGAACCAGAAGCGGCCCAACCTGATCGTCTGCAAAAAGGACGCCGACACCGGCGACCCCATTCCCAACACCGTCTTTTTGGTAAAGGCGGCAGATGGCCACTCCGTTGACGAGATCAAGACGGACAGCGAGGGTAAGGCCACGCTGGACAACCTTCTGCCCGGAGTATACGAGGTAAGCGAGAAGTCCGTCCCCGCCCCCTGGCTCATGGACGCACCCAGCCAGCTTGTGACCCTCTACCCCAACCGCGACCACACCATCTATTTTGAGAACCACAAAAAGCCGACCCTGACGGTAAACAAGGTGGACAGCATCACCGGCAGTCCCATCAAGGGGGCCAAGTTTGAGGTTTGGTACGGCTCCAACAACACGACCACCGGCGAATTGAACAGCCTGGGCACCTTCTTCTCCGACGAGAACGGCCAGTTCTTTGTTGACCTGCTGCGGGACGGCTGGTACAAGGTAACGGAGCTGGAACCCGCCGCAGGGTACACCATCAAGCAGCCCGCCACCCAGGAATTTTATATCAAGGGCGGCGAGAGCAAGGTTATCACCTTTGAAAATGTGCCGAAAAATGCTGTGATCGTTGAGAAATATGACAGCGTGACCGGCGCGGCCCTCCCCGGCTGCACGTTCCAACTGCGGTATTTGGGCGGCACCAGCGGCACAGGCGGCACCGTCATCGGCACCAAAGTTACCGGGAAGAACGGCACCGCCATGTGGACGGGCCTCAACCCCGGCGCGTATGTGCTGGAGGAAGTAGACGCGGCGGACGGGTACAACATCATCCAGTCCTCCGAAACCATCATGCTGGCCGACAGCGGCGAACAGAGCGTTGTCACTGTCAGATTTTCCAACGCCCCGGACGGAATTTTGCTTATCCGCAAGGTCTGTTCGGTGAACCCCTCCGTCACCTTGCAGAACGCCGAGTTTAAGGTTTTGTATGCGGACGGCACCGTTGTGGGCGACAGCAACGGCGTTTTCAGAACCGATGAAAACGGCGAAATCCGCATCACCGGCCTGACCCCCGGCAAGAGTGTGGTGGTGACGGAAACCCGCGCCCCCGCTGGCTTTATTCTGGACACGCAGAGCCAGACCGTCCAGATCAAAGAGGGCCGCACCGTCAGCCTGACCTTTAAGAACCAGCCTCGCGGGGCCATCATCATCCAGAAACGGGACAGCGCCACCGGCCAGCCCCTCCCCGGCGCACAGTTCCGCGTGACCACCGCCGCAGGCTGTGAGGTAGGGCTGGACGGCGTGATCGGCACCAGCACTTTGACCCAAAACGGCATTTTTACCACCGACGCACAGGGGGAAATCAAGATCACCAACCTCGCCCCCGGCGCTTACGTCCTGACTGAAATCAAGGCCCCCACCGGGTATGTCATGGACAGCGCCAGCACCAATGTGGTCATCGGGCAGGGCGGCGACACGCAGACCGTCATCGTGAAAAACTCCAAGGCCGGTACGCTGGTCATCGACAAACGGGATTCCCTCACCGGGAAGCCCTTGCAAGGCGTCACCTTCAAGGTGACCACCTCCACGGGCGAGTTCGTACCGGCTGAAAACGGACAGATCAGCAGCAACGGCCTGTATTTCACCGACAAGGACGGCAACATCACCATTAACGGCGTTGTCGGTACGCTGGTAGTGACGGAAACGGCCACCATTCCCGGCTACACCATCGACGAGGCCACCCGGACGCAGACGGTGGTTGTGAACCCCAATGACACGCAGACCCTCCACTTCACCAACACCCCCAGCACCACCCTTGTGATCGAGAAGTATATCGAGGGCACCACGACCCCGCTGAAAGGTGTTACGTTCCTTATCACCGACAGCTCCGGCGCGGTAGTAGGCAACAGCAACGGCGAGTTTATCACGGACGAGGCGGGCCGGATCGTGCTGGACGGCCTGACCCCCGGCACCACCGTCACCGCACGGGAGATCAAGACATTGGAGGGCTACGTTTTGGACGGCCAGCCCAAGTCCATCCTTATCAAGTCCGGCGAAGTTCAGACCCTCCGTTTTTACAACGCCAAGCAGGGCTGTATCGTGGTGAAGAAGCTGGACAAGCAGACCGGCGAACCGCTGGCCGGGGTGGAGTTCCAGATCACCTACTCGGACGGCTCCTACCTGGACGACGACTACGGCCACCTGTCCAGCAAGGGCCTCTACAAGACCGACGCCAACGGCGAAATCCGCATTTCCGGCGTGGTGGGTACGCTGGTCATCACGGAAACCAAGCCCCTGCCCGGTTATGTGATGGACGAGGGCACCAAAACGCAGACGGTCAAGGTCAATGCCAGCGACACGCAGACCATCACCGTGTATAACACGAAGGTGGGGGGCCTTTCCATCATCAAAAAGGACGAGGAAACCGGGGAGCGCATCAAGGGCGTCCAGTTTGAAATCCGCAAGCTCAACGGGGAAATTATTGGCACCTACACCACCGATGCCAACGGCGTTATCAATCTGCCCGAAGCGGAAAAGGGCTGGTATCAGGTGGTGGAGCTGAAAGCCGCCAAGGGCTATAAGCTGGATGATACGCCCCATCAGATCGAGGTGAAGGACGGTAGCACCGCCACGCTGGAGATCACCAACCGGCAGGCCGGGAGCGCCCTCATTCACAAAATCGACAGCGTGACCGGCAAGGGGATTTATGGCGTGAAGTTCCTGCTTTCCGACGCCAAGGGCAACCCCATCGGCACCTACGAAAGCGACAACGAGGGGTATGTGTATATCGACAAGGAGTTGGAGGACGGCAGATACACCATCCGGGAAATTGAGTGCGCCGAGGGCTATATCCTGGACACCCAGCCCAAGACCATTTATGTGGAGTACGGCGGCTGCACCACCATCACCTGGAAGAACACCGCTGTCACAGGGCAAATCCAGATCACCAAGACCAGCGCCGACTACAACAGTATGAACGGCTGGCCCGCTGGCACCCCCATCCCCGGCACCGTCTTTGAAATCTACCACTACCGCACCGGCAACCTTGTTGACACCATCCGCACCGACAAAAACGGCGTGGCTGTGTCCAAGCCCCTGCCCCTGGGCCGCTATCAGGTGATAGAATCCCAGGCCGCTGACTTCTATGGGCTGGACAAGACCCCCATCGACGTGGAGATCGAACACGCCGGCCAGATCGTCAAAGCGGCTATGACCAACAAGAGCCTTTACACCAATGTGTCCATTGAGAAAACCGGCTATGCCGAGGTCATGCCCGGTCAGAATATCCGCTACACGTTCAGCGGCATCGGCAACAACTCCACCACGGCGCTCACCTCTTTCTATTGGAGGGATACCCTGCCCGTGGAGGCGGTACGGCTGGCGAAGATCACCACCGGCACCTACAATGCCGCTGGCAGCTATAAGATCGTCTACAAGACCAATCTCTCCGGCAGCGATTACCGCGTTCTGGCGGACAGCCTGAACACCCAGCAGAACTATGTGCTGGAGGCGTCCCCCGTGGCCCTGCGGCTGGCGTCCAACGAGTACGTCACAGAGGTGATGTTCGTGTTCGGCGTCGTTCCCGCCAACTTCCGGCAGGTGGAAGCCCCCAAGATCGACTGCACTGTTGTGTCCTGGGCCAAGGGCGGAAGCCAGTTTGTGAACCAGGCGGACGTGGGCGGCATCTACAACGGACAGTGGATCATGGCTACCACCCGCTGGGTGACGAAGGTCTACGCACCTCCCACGACCCTGCCCCGGACAGGGTATTAAGCATTTCCCCGTGGCCCGCACAGCGGGCCACTTACATACCCGTTCGCACATTTGAAACCGCTTGCTTTTTCCTGTACGATGTGGGCAGAGAAAGGAGCTGTTTCAAATGTTCAAACGGGAAAAGAAAGTCTATCTTGAACTGACTGATAAGGAATACCGGCTTGTGAGAAAGTACCTGATGGACTGGCGGAACAAGCTGACCGCCCAGGGCCGGGACGCTGGGCCGGTGAACGAGCTTCTGATAAAACTGATGGCCTGATAAAACCACGTTCCTCCATATATACCGTACATACACCGCTCTTAGTCCACTGGACACAGGGCGGTGTAAATTTTTGGACAAGGAGGAACCAACATTGAACATTAAGTACAGTTTGCGGCTTTACGAGAAACCGCCTGACCGGGAGAGGGGGCGGGAGTATGGGCGCTGACAGCAAGGAGCGCACGACAGGCGATTACCACGCTGTCTCCTGCTCAGGTGGCAAGGACTCGACGGCTATGCTTTTGTTGATGATTGAACGGGATATGCCCATTGACGTGGTGCTGACCGCCGATACGGGCATGGAGTTCCCGGAGATGTACGAGCATATGCAAAAGCTGGACGGCCTGCTCTACCGGGAGCGCGGCATCCACATCACCACCCTGCGGCATCCCAGGGGCTTTGAATGGCTGATGTTTGACGAGCCGAAGGTGAAGCAGTCCAGCATTGAGAACCGCCAACGGCTGGGAGTGCCCCTCTATGGAAACGGCTGGCCCGGTGTCCGTGTACGCTGGTGTACGGGCCAGTTAAAAACGCACCTTATCAACAAAGAGGTAAACCGGCTGAAAAAAGAGCGGAACGCCCTGCACTATGTGGGTATCGCTGCCGACGAGCCGAAGCGCATCAAGAACGAGCAATATCCCCTGGTAGATTGGGGCATCACCGAAGCCGAAGCCTTACAGATCAGCTATGACCGGGGCTTTGATTGGGGCGGTCTGTATCGGATATACAACCGCTGCTCCTGCTGGTGCTGTCCCCTCCAACGAATCGGGGAGCTGAAAAAACTGCGTGCCCATCACCCTGAATTATGGGCACGGCTCCGGGAGTTGGACAGGCGGGCTATCGCGCAGTTTGGACACAACCCCCTGGGGCAATTCACAAAAAATTGGACAGTAGAACAGTTAGAAGGTCGATTTGCCAACGAGGACAGGCAAATCGACCTTTCTGTCAGAGGGGAGCGATAATCATGGATAAAGGAAAAGACATGGACAAGGAGCTGTCCGGGATGTTGCGGGGCGTTCCGCCGCAAAACATTATGATCTCGTTTGGCGATAAGCCCGCCAAGTCCCTGGCAGATCATGTGAAGGAGCAAGAGGAAAAGGCCCGCCAGAAGAAGCGCAGGCCGCGTGATGACCGGGAGAGGTGACGGTAATGTCGGACAAAAAGCGGATGATTGAAAATTTTGAGGTCATCCACTCGCTCCAGATCGGGGCGCGTGAGGTGGTGGTGGGCGTCAGCCCGGAACAGGAGTTCATGTGCTGCTTCTGCACCCAGGACGGGATGAGCGAGTATTACACCGAAGCGATGGCAAGTGACGACTACCTGGAGATCATGGAGCTTTACACGGACAGGCTGAAAGGACAGGTGGCGGCGCTGCAAGCCCAGCGCAATACCCTCCACATCCCGCTGAATTTGCTGAACAGTGAACAGTGTTTTCCGCTGAACGACAACGACGACATCACCGGCAAGGTGGTGGCGGTCAAGCCAAGTTCTCTCCGCTATGAGTACCGTCGGGCAGACTGCCAGCTTATCCTTGTGACGAATGGCAGCGGGGCGCGGGGCTATTCACGAGGCACATCGGTCTATGGCATTAACGTGTTCACGGGCCACAGGGATGGCCGGTGGGAGCGCAGGGACGTTTTGGGCGAGGTCAGGCCGGAGTGTCTGCCACAGTGGGCAAAAGACCATTTGCAGGTCATCCAGCGGGAGCGGGCGCTGGAACAGGGGCGTGACAGCCGATGAAACTTCTGCTGGGCGGCTCCCCCTGCACCCATTGGAGCATAGCGCAGACCCGGAACCGGGAAACAAAGCCGGAGGGCCTGGGCTGGGAGCTGTTTCGCAACTATCTGATCGCCAGGGAGCGGTATGGGCCGGACTTCTATTTATACGAAAACAACAAGAGCATGGCCCCGGCGATACGGGCACAGATCACGGCGGAGCTGGGCGTGGAACCCATTTTGATAAACTCCGCCCTTGTGTCCGCCCAAAGCCGTCAGCGGCTATACTGGACGAACATCCCCGGCGTGGAGCTGCCGGAGAATCGGGGCCTTATCCTGTTGGACGTTCTGGAGAGCGGCCTGCCGCTCCATGAAAAGGGCTACACGCTGAAAGCGAATTACAGCAGGGCCAGCGCCGTGAACGCCCTGGGCGGCGGGCACTTCCCCGCGCCTATGGCAATAGAGCCGGTAAACGTCACCACAGACGGGAAGGCCCAATGCCTGCGGGCCACCTACTATAAAGACGGCATCCGCAATATGGTGGGCAATACCGTAGACCGCAAGACCTGTGTGGCTACACCCATCCGCGTGGGCACCATAGAGAGCGGCACCGGCTCCGAGGGCCAGGAACACAGAGTATATTCAGCGGTCGGCAAGAGCAAGACCCTGTGCGAGAACGGCGGCGGGGTCGGGGCGAAAACCGGGCTTTACACCGTCCCCACCGACTGTCCCGCCCTGCGGGTGGCGGAGGCCACCGCCAAAGGCTACACCGACATCCTCCCCGGCGAGTGCGTTGACCTGACCATGCCCAACAGTAAGACCCGCAGGGGCCGCGCCATGAGGGAAAAGGCGAATTGCCTGACCACCTCCTGCCAGTATTATCAATACTGCGGGACGCTGGACAGGCCCATCTACGAAGTCCGGGACGGCCAGATCACGATAAAGGGCCAGCAGTACCCCATCAAGCTGATGGACGGCTACTATATCATCCGCAAGCTGACGGTGCGGGAGTGTATGCGCCTTCAAACAGTGCCCGAGGACTTTGTGTTCCCGGTCAGCGACACCCAGGCATATAAAATGCTGGGCAACGGCTGGACGGTGGACGTAATCGCCCACATCCTGTCCTACTGTCCCGGCATCATCGTGGAACCGCTGGAGGTGCTGTCCATGTACGACGGCATGAGTTGCGGACACCTGGCCCTTAACAAGCTGGGGGCCACCGTTCTCCGCTACTACGCCACCGAGATCGACAAATACGCCATCAAGACCACCCAAACAAACTTTCCCGGCACCATCCAATTAGGCGACGCTTTTCAGGTGCGGGAGGACAAGTGGTGGTCTTTTTTTGAGCAAGTAAAAGGAGTGTGACATTGATGGAATTGACATTTCAGACCGCGACCCCTGCGGAGCGGCTTTACACCGCCCGCCAGAGTATGCAGATCGAAGGCCAGACCGGGAGCATCGGCCACCTGCGGGCCGACATGGGTGAGGACGGCAAAGGTTTTTTCCCCAAGTGGAACAGTCACCGGGAGAACCTGGACACCGAGGAATTTCAGCAGGAGTTAGAGGGCGTCATGGAGGCCCTTATTGGCGACGGGCAGTACGGCGGTTTCTTGAAAAGCCGTGACGCTATGAGGGACTTTTGCCAGGGCCACCCGGAGAGCGGCTTCAACGATGGCTTTGCGTTCGGCTTCCGGGCCGACACAGCGCAGTATTCCTATCTCATCCGGCTGAACCCCTACAAGGGGGAGGAAAACCTGTTCATCTACTGCTATCGCCGGGACTGGCTTGACCGCCACATGAAACAGGCTGAAAAGGGTATCCGCTTCATTACTCCGCACTATGAGGAAAAATTCAGAGTTGCGGACGGCGACAAGGTACGGATCAGGCGGTTTGATGGGCGAGACTTTGAACGAGTATGCCGCTATATTGATGACTGCCACGTTGAAATCGGCAACGAACTCTACCACATCTGCCAGTTTGCCGAGATAATGGAGCGCAACGGCAACTCCGTCATCCCCCTCAGAAGCTCCCTGCCAGCGGTATGCTACGGCAAGGTGCCGGAGAAGCGGGCCATCGTGATGTTTGAGCGGGGCTTTGACGGCTATCGCTCCGCGTCCTTTGCGACAAAGGGCCGCACCAGCCAGAAGCTGGTTGACGAGCTGAACGGCGAGTTGGGTGTCACCAAGGCACAGGCGGCGGCGATGCTGGCCGGGGTCATGCGGGGCTGGGCCGACCCCGCCGCTGACCCGAAAAACTACGACGAGCAGGGCCAGCCTATCAAGACCAGACATCGGGACAGGGGTGATGCCCGGTGAAGGGCGCGCCCATTGACAAGGCCCTGTGCGAATACCTGAAGAAATACCGCCGTGGACAGGAAAGCGCGGCCTCCAGCAAGGAGTTGGAGGCCGCGTTCCACGTCAAGGGGACGGAACTGCGGCGGGCCGTCAACCGCCTGCGCTGTGACGGCCACCCCATTTGCAGCGACGCCACCGGCTACTTCTACGCGGCGCGGCAGTCGGAGGTCAGGGCCACCGTCGCCCAGCTCACCGGGCGCATTTCCAAAATCGCCGCCGCCACAAAGGGGCTGCTGAAATCTTATGAAGAAAAGGAGGGATAAATCGTGGCTAAAAAATTGGAATCCATTGTCCAGCTCGCGGCAGAAAAGGCCCATGAAATTTCCGCCAACAGCGGGAACTATATGGCGTTCCTGACCACCGCCGCCCATAACTTCAAGTACAGTTTCCGCGACCAGCTTTTGCTTTACGCCCAAAAGCCGGACGCCACCGCCTGCGCTGAAATCGAGTTCTGGAACAAGTACGGGCGGTGGGTGAACCGGGGCACCACGGGGATCGCCCTGCTGGTGGATACCGACCAAGGCTATAAACTGCGGCACGTCTTTGATATGTCCGACACCAACAGCCGGGAGGGGCGCACCATCCCCATCTGGCGGATGAAGCCGCAGTATGAGGGGCCGGTGTTGGAGGCGTTGGAGAACAGCTACGGCGAGTTTGCTGACAAGTCTGACTTTGCCGAGTGCCTGCTGCAAACGGCGAAGGTCATCGTGGAGGACAACTTTGGCGACTACTTCACCGAGCTGTGTCGCGTCAAAGAGGGCAGTCTGCTGGAAGAACTGGACGACCTCAACACGGAGCAGTGGTTCAAGGGCCTGCTGGAAAACAGCGTGGCCTATATCATGCTGACCCGTTGCGGCATCGCCCCCCAGGACTATTTCAGCGGCGAGGATTTTGCCCATATCTACGACTTCAATACCCCGGAAACCCTGTCCATCCTGGGCGGCGCTGTCAGCGACATTTCCGAAATGCCTTTGCGGGAAATTGCCAGCACGGTACGGAATCTGTACCGGGAGGAACAAGAACAAAATCGCACATTTGCCGGGGACGCCGACAGGCGGTATAATGACGGCAGAGTAAAACGTGAAAGGAGCGTTGAACATGGAACTGACGTATCGGACGGAGGGCGACTACCGCCTGCCCAACCTGGAAGCGCCGGAGGCCCCGAAGGTGGGAAAATATGGGATGCTGCGGCGCAGTTACCTCAAAAGCCACAGGAACGGCTACTACACGGGGATGCAGTTGAGCGGCAGACTGAACGCCCATCTGGAGAAGATCGACCGGGAGGCCACCGAGATGGTGGAGCGGCTGACGGCGCGGATGGCGCGGGAGCAGGGCGTGACGGAGGAACTGAAAGCGTCCGATCAGATGAAGTGGGTGGGGCTGATGAACAACATCCGGGCAGCGGCGGAGGAAGTGGCGCTGGCGGAGCTGATCTACACCGACGTGTAAGCGGCACCCTCCCCGCGGGGGAAGAACAGCAGCCCCCGCCCGCCCCGTCAACGGCTGGCCCGACCGGGCTTGAAGTCAGGCATCACGACTTTAGCGCCCGTTCTGACATGGACTACTATTACCAGGACGGCGAAAAAAGCGAATTGCTCCGCACCTGCGACGCCCTGAAAGACCACAGAACGGAAATCGCCGCCTTCTTTGCCGACCATCCGGGCCGCAAGGAGCGCGGCGATTTTATTAAGGCTTTTTTCAATAACACCTACGTTGAGAAAATCCTCAGTAGCGGCCAGCGGGCCGGGTATCGGGCGTGGGACGATGTGCTGACGCTCTGGCGCGGGGCGTACCTCTCCCGTGAGAGGGAGGTGTTCATGCGCTGGCCAACCGTGGCTGACTCCATTTACGGGATGATCCTGCTTGACCAATGGTTTGCCCCGGATGAGCGCCCCCTCCCCAGCGAAGCGGAGCAAATCTCTTTCATTGAACAGGCTGAAGCGGAAAAGGCTTCGGCCTTTACCATTCCCCAGGAGGCCATTGACTATATCCTGTGCGGCGGGAGCGGCGTATCCCAGGGCAAGTACCGCATCCTTGAGCAATTCCAGAAAAATGAGGGCAAGCAGGAAAATATCAAATTTCTGCGAGATGAGTATGGCATTGGCGGGCGCTCCGACGCTATTCCCGGCAGTGGATATTTTGAAGATCACGATGGTAAGGGCATCACCATTTCCCGCAATTACAGCGACCCTAACGGCAAATTCCTGTTGTCCTGGGCCAAGGTGGAGAAGCGCATCGGGGAACTGATCGCCGCCGACCGCTATCTGAACCGGGCTGAAAAGGAACATTACCCGGAATATCAGGCACAGGTGGAGGCACGGAAAGCGCGCTGGAAAATCGCAGATGAAATCCGCTCTATCATTGACGATTATGTGGACTTCAAGACCCAGCTTGGCGAAAAGGAACAATGTGCGGAGGTCTTGTTCGCCAGAACTTGTACGCACAGTTTTGGGGTGGGAGATAGGAAAAACTATGTCCTGACAATGGAGGGCAGCTTTGTTCTTCCCACCCTGCGGGACGCTATGCAGACCATCATCGGGGACAAGACCCACCTGACGGAGCGGTGCGAGGCCATGCTTGCCGAGCTGAACGGCCCCCTGGCCGCGCCGCTGGAACCGACCTATGAGGAACTGAACCCGCCGCCCCCGCCGAAGAAGGAATACCGCTTTGCCCTGGGCGACACCGTGTACCTGGGGGCGCAGGAGTATGATCTGCTGGCCTTTGACGAGCAGACTGTCCGGCTTTTTGACCCGGCGTTTCCCATCATCAACAAGGAACTGCCCCGCGCCGACTTTGACCGTATGCTGGCGGAGAACCCTTTGAACGACGGTCTGCTTCAGGTGGTAGAGGAAGCACCGCCCGCCGCCGAAGCCGTGGAGCCGGACACCCCGCAGGCCGTGGGCCGCATCGACTTTTTAGCCGCCAACGGTACGGTGGGTGACAGCGTGGAGTACACCGACGCGGAGCAGTTTGTGGCGGCAATCAAAGAGGAAAACCATGTTGGCACTCCAATGGGCATTATCCTATACCGTGACAGCGAGGGCCAGACCATCCCCCAGGACTTTGTGGCGGAGCTTGACCCACCGCCACAGGAATTTGAGGTCATAGACTACGCCCAGGCCCGGTTGGATGAAGCGATAGAACTCATTAACGAGTATTGTTGGAAAGAATTTGAGCAAGAAGCAGATTTTTCCGACCTGCACCACATTGACCTTGCCTTTGGCAGTACCAGCGACAACAAGTATGTCATTGAAGCCAGCGCCGACTTGATCGACTTCCGCCTGGTTTATCAGGTAGACGGCGAGGTGGTGATGTCGCTCCAATGCCGCGACCTGGACGATCTGAACGTACACCTCGCAAATTTGAGCTTTGACAACATGATCGCCTATGCGGAGGAGCAGTACGAGAAGCGGCAGGAACAGCCGGAACACCCCGCCGCCGACACCGCTTTGCCCCATGAACGTTTTACCGTTATTGAAACGGAGAACGGCTACGCCGTATGGGACGATGTTCAGGGCGGTATTTATGTGGACAGCGAGGGCGTCCAAGAGGAATTTACCAGCGAATGGCAGGCCGAGGACTATCTGAAGCAGGTCAAACGGGCCTCAGCGGAAAAGAGCGCCGGAAGTTCAGCGGATGGCCGTAGCTCTAACGGGGATATACCCTCACCGCAGACACAGCCCCGCCGTTATCAGGTGGTGGTTTATCACCACATCGAAAACGGCATGGACGAAAAGCGGGAATATGAAACGCTGCAAGAAGCGGAAAATGTGGCGAGGGGCTATGTTGACGGCACGTTGGAGGATGACGGCTTTGCCTATGAGGGCGCGGCGGTGTACGACCTGCTGGAAAGAAAATGGCTCTCCGTCATTGGAAATTTCCCGATGCCGGAACCCCTTGCCGAAAAAGAGGAAGTCCTGCCGCCGCCCACAGCTCAACACAAGGGTGTGGAGAAGGTAGCGGAGTATCAGTTCGACCAGGAGCGCATTGTTATCTTCCGGTACCCCAACGGCCAATTTTATAACCATTACGGCTATGATGAACAGCGCGGTTTTTCCCAAACGACAGCGGGCGGCTTTGATACCTTTGAAGAAGCTGAAAAAGCATTGTACTCCCACCGGCCCAAGGCAGAGAAGGTTTTGGAACCTGATGAAAAAGCAACAGATACAGAAAAGGGCGCGGAAAGTTTAGCGGATGGGCGCGACCCGGATAATGATGAGCCACCGCTGCCCCCGCCCGAGCCCAAACGCAGGAGCAAAGTGTCTCCCTTTGTCCTCCATCCCGAAATCCCCGCCGCAGACCGGCATGAGTACCATATCACCGATGACGCCATCGGCGCTGGGACACCGGGGGAACGCTTCAACAACAACGTCCGGGCCATCCGTCTGCTGAAAAAGCTGGAACGGGAAGATCGGTTTGCCACGCCGGAGGAACAGGCGGTATTGGCGCAGTATGTGGGCTGGGGCGGGCTGGCCGACTGCTTTGACGAGCGTCACAGCAAGTACGCCGAACTGAAAGCCCTGCTGGACGAGGACGAGTACGCCGCCGCCAGAGAATCCACCCTCACCGCCTTTTATACCCCGCCCGTGGTCATCCGCTCCATCTATCAGGCGTTGGAGAACATGGGCTTTAAGACCGGCAATCTGCTGGAGCCGTCCTGCGGCATCGGCAACTTCATCGGTATGCGCCCGGAAACGCTGGCCGACTCCAAAATTTACGGGGTAGAGTTGGACGGAATCAGCGGGCGTATCGCCCGCCAGCTCTATCAAAAATCCTCTATCGCTGTCCAGGGGTTTGAGAAAACAGACCTCCCGGACAGCTTTTTTGACGCCGCCATCGGTAACGTGCCCTTTGGCCCCTTTAAGGTGCCGGACAAGCGGTATGACAAGCACAATTTCCTGATCCACGACTATTTCTTTGCCCGGACGCTGGATAAGGTCAGACCGGGCGGCATCATCGCCTTTGTCACCAGCAAGGGCACCATGGACAAGGAAACGCCCACCGTGCGGAAGTATATCGCGCAGCGGGCCGACCTGCTGGGGGCCATCCGCCTGCCCAATAACACGTTTAAGGCTGCGGCGGGTACAGAAGTCACCAGCGACATCCTGTTTTTGCAAAAACGGGACGCCCTCTCCTGCGAGGAACCGGCCTGGGTACACCTGAACACCGATGAAAACGGGCTGAAAATGAATCAGTATTTCATTGACCACCCGGAGATGGTCATGGGCGAAATGCGGGAGGTCAGCGGCCCCTATGGGCCGGAAACCGCCTGCCTGCCCCGTGAGGGGCAAGACCTGGGGGAGCAGCTCACCGCCGCCGTCCAGAATATCCAAGGCTCCATTACCGACTATGTGCTGGACGACCCGGAGGCGGAGGGCGAGGACAAATCCATCCCCGCCGACCCGAATGTGCGGAATTTCAGCTACACCGTGGTGGATGGGCAGGTGTACTACCGGGAGAACAGCCGGATGAACCCGGTGGAGGTGTCCGTGACGGCGGCGAACCGCATCAAGGGGCTGATCGGCATCCGGGACTGTGTGCGGACGCTCATTGACTATCAGACCGAGGACTGGCCCGCCGAGGATATTCAGGCCCAGCAGCGCAAGCTCAATGCCCTCTATGACGCCTTTGTGGAGAAGTACGGGCGTATCAACTCCCGCGCCAACAGTATCGCCTTCACGATGGACGACTCCTATTTTCTGCTGGCCTCCCTGGAGGTGATGGACGATGAACGGAACTTTGTCTGTAAAGCGGATATGTTCACCAAGCGCACCATCAAGCAGAAAGTCATCGTCACCAGCGTGGATACCGCGTCCGAGGCCCTGGCCGTGTCACTGGCTGAAAAGGCCAGGGTGGATATGCCCTTTATGATGGAACTGACCGGCAAGACCGAACAGGAGGTGTACGCCGACCTGACCGGCGTGATCTTCCTGAACCCCATGCACGGGTATGGCAGCGGCACCGAGGAAAAGTACCTTCCCGCCGACGAATACCTCTCCGGCAACGTGCGGGAGAAGCTGGAATGGGCAAAGCGGAGCGCTGAACAGTACCCGGAGGACTACGCCGCCAATGTGCAGGCATTGGAACGGGTGCAGCCGGTAGACCTGACCGCCAGTGAAATCTCCGTGCGGCTGGGGGCCACCTGGCTTCCCCCGGAGATCGTGGAGCAATTCATGTTTGAGTTGTTCAGCACTCCAAACTACTGCCAGTGGAACATCCACGTCCGCTATTTCCAGCGCACCGGCGACTGGAATGTTGAGGGGAAATCCTACGACAAGAGCAATATCAAGGCCCACAACACCTATGGCACCTCCCGCATTAACGGCTACAAGATCATTGAGGAAACCCTGAACCTGCGGGACGTTCGGATTTTTGACTATGTTCAGGACGAGAATGGCAAGAAAACACCCGTCCTGAATAAGAAGGAAACCGCCATCGCCCAGGGCAAGCAGGAGCTTATCAAGCAGGCGTTCCAGGACTGGATATGGAAAGACCCCCAGCGCCGGGAACGGCTGACACGGCTCTACAACGACAAATTCAACAGCATCCGGCCCCGTGAGTATGACGGGAGCCACCTGAACTTTGTGGGCATCAACCCGGAGATCACCCTGCGGCCCCATCAGGTGAACGCTATCGCCCATATCCTCTACGGCGGGAACACCCTGCTGGCCCATGTGGTGGGTGCGGGCAAGACCTTTGAAATGGTGGCGGCGGCGCAGGAGAGCAAGCGGCTGGGCCTGTGTCAAAAGAGCCTGTTCGTTGTCCCCAACCACCTGACGGAACAGTGGGCGTCGGAGTATTTGCAGCTCTACCCCTCCGCCAATATCCTGGTGGCGACCAAAAAGGACTTTGAAACCAAGAACCGCAAGCGGTTCTGCGGCAGAATCGCCACCGGGGACTATGACGCCATCATCATCGGGCACTCGCAGTTTGAGAAAATCCCGGTGAGCGTGGAGCGCCAGCGGTATCTTCTGGAACAGCAGCGGCGGGAGATACTGGACGGCATCGCGGAACTGAAAGCCAGCCACGGGGAACGCTTCTCCATCAAGCAGATGGAGCGCACCAGGAAATCCATTGATGCCAAGCTGGAAAAGCTGAACGACCAAAGCCGCAAAGATGATGTGGTCACGTTTGAGGAATTGGGCGTTGACCGCATTTTTATTGACGAAGCACATTATTATAAAAACCTCGCCGCATTTTCCAAAATGCGGAACGTGGGCGGCATCAGCCAGACCGAAGCGCAGAAGTCCAGCGACCTGTATATGAAGTGCCGCTATCTGGATGAGCTGACCGGGGGCCGGGGCGTTATTTTCGCCACAGGCACTCCCATCTCCAACACGATGGTGGAGATGTATACCATGCAGAAGTATTTGCAGTATGGCACCCTGGAAAAGCACGGTCTGCTCAATTTTGACGCCTGGGCGTCCACCTTTGGGGAAACCGTCACCGCCATAGAACTGGCCCCGGAGGGCACCGGCTACCGGGCCAAGACCCGGTTCGCCAAGTTCTACAACCTCCCGGAACTGATGGCGATGTTCAAGGAAGTGGCGGACATCCAGACGGCGGATATGCTCAATCTCCCCGTCCCCAAAGCCAACTACCACAACATCGTGCTGAAACCCTCGGAACAGCAGAAGGAAATGGTGGAGGCGCTGGGGACGCGGGCCGAACGTGTCCGCAATAAGATGGTAGACAGCACCGAGGACAATATGCTGCTCATTACCAACGACGGGCGCAAGCTGGCCCTTGACCAGCGGCTTCTCAACCCCATGCTCCCCGACAGCGACACCGGCAAAGTGAGCGCCTGCGCTGAGAATGTCTTTGAGATATGGCAGAACACGGCGGATCAGCGGTCTGCACAAATGGTGTTCTGCGACCTGTCTACCCCCAAGGGAAGCGGCGATTTTAACGTCTATGACGACCTGCGGGATAAGCTGATTGCCAGGGGCATACCAGCCGAAGAAATAGCCTATATCCACACCGCCAACACGGAGGTACAGAAGAAAGAGCTGTTCGGCAAGGTGCGCTCCGGGCAGGTGCGGGTGCTGCTCGGCTCCACGCAGAAAATGGGGGCAGGCACCAACGTACAGCACAAATTGATCGCGCTTCACCATTTGGATTGTCCGTGGCGACCCTCTGATTTACAACAGCGGGAGGGACGCATCATCCGCCAGCGCAATGAGAACGAAGAGGTGGACATTTACACCTATGTCACCGAGAACACCTTTGACAGCTACCTCTATCAGTTGGTGGAGGGCAAGCAGAAGTTTATCGGGCAGATCATGACCAGCAAATCCCCGGTGCGCTCGGCGGAGGACATCGACGAAACCGCCCTGTCCTACGCTGAAATCAAAGCACTTTGCACCGGCAATCCCCATATCAAAGAGAAGATGGATTTGGACATCGACGTACAGCGGTTGAAGCTGTTGAAAGCCAATCATTTGAGCCAGCGGTATGCCCTGGAGGATCAAATCATCAAGTATCTGCCGCAAAAAATCGTGTCCCTGGAACAGCGCATTGAGGGCTACACCGCCGACATAAACCGGCTGAAAGAGAACACCCATCCCAACGAGGACGGCTTTTCCCCCATGGAGGTGGAGGGCACCGTCTACACTGACAAAAAAGCGGCAGGCAGCGCCATCCTCGCCGCCTGCAAAGCTATGACCAGCCCCGATCCTGTCCCCCTGGGCCAGTACCGGGGCTTCGCTATGGAACTGTCCTTTGAGAGTTTCACCAAGGAGTTCCGAATCACCCTGAAAGGGACGCTCACCCATACCACCGGCCTGGGCACAGACATTTTCGGCAACATCCTCCGTCTGGACAATGTGCTGGGAGGTATGGAGGAACGGCTGATAGCCTGCCGGGAACAGCTTGAGAATGTCAACGTCCAACTGGCTAACGCCAAGCAGGAGGTGGAAAAGCCCTTCCCCCAGGAGGACGAGCTGAAAACGAAATCCGCACGGCTGGATGAATTGAATATCCTGCTGAACATGGATAAGCGGGAGAGCGAGATCGTGGAGGGGGAACCGAGCGAGGAAGCCCCTGACCGGGACGGTGCTGCCCGGGAACGGTGAACCCAATCGCACATTTGCCGCGCCGGTATCTGCGCTGTATAATAGGCGCAGAATATAGGCGGAGGTGAAGATGGTGCCAGATGAGTTCAAATTTGAAACCTTTGTAGAGGCCCAGGGGACGGCGATGCAGGAGTATTTGAGCAGCGTTGTAGCAAAACTGTCCAAGACGGACAAAGCGCACCGGGCCATTCAGGACAAGATCGAAAGCATTTACCGGCAGTACCCCCATGTGATGGGGATGTTCGACACAGAGAAAGCGGTAGCGTTGACCGAACAGGAGTGCGCAGCGGCCATTGAGGTGGTGGGCCTGCAAAACCAGCTTGTGGAGCTGGAAATGCAGTCGGTCTACTTCCGGGGCTGCTACGACAGCGTGGGCTATCTCAAAAAAGCGGGCATCCTGTGACGAAGGGCGGCGCTGGCAGTCAGCCAGCGCCGCCTCCTACATAACCGGGAATAAAAAATTCATAGGCGAAAGAGCAAAAAAAGATGAAAATTTCCGTCAATCAAATCCAGTGTAAGCGGTGCGGCAGCATCATCACATCTGAACACAGCCATGACTTGAAATGGTGCAAGTGCCGGGGCGTGGCCGTGGACGGCGGCAGGGACTACCTGAAACGGATGACCGGCGACCCGCCCAGCGAATTTTTGGAACTTAGCAAGTGGGAGGAATAGCCGTTTACTCTTTGATTATCAGCTTATTCAGGTCAAAGAGCGCCGCCTTGTAATTCTGAACCCGGTACAGACGCTTGTTAGGATCAGGCTGCTCGATCACATGGCCCTCTCGTTCCAAAAGCTCCTTTTGCGCTTCCTTATCAAAATAGTGTCCATAGTCTATCAGCATCCCCCGGAGCGAGATCATGCGCCAATAGGGTATCAGGCTATCTTGGTCAGGTTTGCCGTAGTCTTTGAGTTCTGTGATAAAGTCCACACGCTGAATATCGGCGGGCTTCCAGAACAGCTTTTTATCAAAGGGCGTGATACCGTCGTTCTCAATCTCGCAGCGGTCAGCCCCCTTCCGTCTGGCCCACATCTCGCAGATGGCCTCCTGGGTGGTGAGCTTCCCTGCGGGGATCATGCACATAATGGTGGCGAATGTCTGCTTGTCCAGATACACCGCCTTTTTTGCGGCGGGGATATGTTCGCGGTCTGCCATGAGGCACCTCCATACGAAATTTTGCTTTTGCCGCATTATACCATCTTTTTTGTCCTGATACAACAGGAACCGTACATAGCCGGGGAGATTTTCAATCCGAAAGTCCCCCGGCTATTACTATCTGAAAAAGGAGTTGATGAACCATGACAGGCGAGGAACTGCGGGACGAATTGTACCAGCGGATCGTGAACGCCCAAGCAAAGTACCGGGGATGGCTTTTGACCCAGCCACCCAATGTAATCCTTGACCACGCTTGTGCGTACACCATCCGAGAGGACATCGTGATGGAAATGTCGGCGCTCAAACTGCCGGAGGCCCAGGTCAGGGCGCTGCTGAAATCCCACAACCCACTGGCAGACATTTACAAGGAGTGGAACAAAGTGGAAACCCACCACATGGAGGACTTGCGGGACGTGATCGAGGCCCGCGCCGACGCTGTGATACAAGCTGAAAAGAAAGCGGGCCAGCGGGAGGGACGGTAGATGGGCTATGTTACGCCGGAACAGATCACCCAAGCAAAGGAGCTTGACCTGCTGACCTACCTCCAGCGGTTCGATCCCCAAGAGCTGGTACACGTCAGCGGCAGCACCTACTGCACCCGTGAGCATGACAGCCTGAAAATCAGCAACGGCAAATGGAATTGGTTTTCCCGCGGCATCGGCGGCAAGACGGCCCTGGACTATCTCATCAAAGTCCAGGGCTTTTCCTTTACCCAGGCGGTAGAGGCCCTGGTGGGCCAGAACTTCTCCCCTGTGCCCCGTGCGCCCCAGGCCCAGCCAAAAAAGCAGGAATCCAAGGTGCTGTCCCTGCCCCAGGCCAGCCGGTGCGCCACCCACATGATCAGCTATCTCCACGGGCGGGGCATCGACTATGACGTGATCGACTACTGCATCCAGACCGGGCGCTTGTATGAAAGCCTACCCTATCACAACTGCGTGTTCGTAGGCCGTGACCTGAAAGGCCAGCCCCGGTACGCCGCCCTGCGCGGCACCGTGGGGGACTTCAAGGGCGAGGCCCCCGGCAGCGACAAGCGGTACTCGTTCACGATCAACGAGAACCCCAGCGCCCCCGGCGTCCACCTGTTTGAATCGGCCATCGACCTGTTGAGCTATGCCACCCTGCTGAAAATGAAGGGCCGAGACTGGAAGAAAGACGCACTTCTCTCCCTGGGCGGGGTGTTCAAACGGAAACAGGAGTTTGTTATCCCTCTCGCTCTCAGCCAGTACCTCCAAGACCACCCCGGCACCAACACGCTTTACCTCCACCTGGATAATGACGAGGTGGGCCGGGACGCGGCGGCGGGCATCATGGAGGGCCTGGGGGACAAGTACACGGTGCAGGACAGACCGCCGCCCTATGGCAAGGACGTGAACGACCTGCTTCAGCGGAAGCTGGGGCTGGTGCAGAGAAAGGAGGAATGGAGCCGGTGAAGGACTATCAGGGCATGAAGATCATCGGCATCGACAACGGCTACGGCAACATCAAGACCGCTAATTGCTGTTTCCCCGCAGGGCTGACCGCTGCAGACATTGAGCCGGTATTCAAGGACGATCTTCTGGTGTACGGCGGGCGGTACTACCTGATCGGGGCGGGCCACAAGGAGTTTACCGCCGACAAGACCGGGGACGACGACTATTATATCCTGACCCTGGCGGCTATTGCCCGTGAACTGAATGTGCATGGGCTGACCGACGCCACGGTGCGCCTCGCCGTGGGCCTGCCCCTGACCTGGGTGAGCCAGCAGCGGGAGGACTTCAAAGCCTACCTCATGCGGAGCCGGGAGGTACGCTTTACGTTCCGGGGAAAGCCCTGCCGGGTGGAGATCGCCGGGGCCGACGTGTTCCCCCAGGGCTTCGCGGCGGTAGCCAGCCAGATCAGGGACTTCCAGGGCGTGAATATGCTGTGCGACATTGGCAACGGCACCATGAACATCATGTTCATCAACGACCGCAGGCCCGC
>JAETOQ010000035.1 GCA_021771635.1 Oscillospiraceae bacterium
CAGATGTGGTCGGCAAACCATCTCCTATTGTATCGTTGGAGGTTTATCATTTCTACTCATAGGCATAGCCTTTTTGGATCCACGGGCATAGCCCGTGGTTTTCATTTTTACAAAAATATTGAGGTCCGGAGCTGAAAAGCTCCGGACCTCAATGCTTTTTTCGATCTTTCAATATACCTGATGGGGGAGCAGGGAAAATCCGGCGGTCACTCCTGCTCCAGCAGCGTTTCCAGGGCGCTGGCACAGGAGTATGCCTCGAAGCCATAATTGATCTGCATGAGCGACATGCCGTACTCATGCTCCCGCTGGGTAGTAGAATCCGTCCCATCCTCCGCAATGGCCACATGAAAACCGCGGTAAAACGCTTCGATGGCGGTCTGTGCCACGCATACATCCGTGCGCCAGCCGGCCAGGAGCAGCGTGCGGACATTCAGTGTGTCCAGAACACTCTGCAAATCGGTATTGATAAAGCCGTTAAACAGATTTTTCTGCACCACGTAGTCACAGGCGTGAGGCGCGACCTCGTCGATGATCTGCGCGCCGTAGGTCCCCTCCATCATATGGTCGTTCCAGATCTGCAGCTCGGGGTCCCCCTTGCGGTGGCAGTCACAGACATAGATGACGGGGACTCCCAGGTCATGGGCTTTTGCAAACAGCATTTTCAGCGGAGGCAGGATATTCAGGATCCGCTTGCAGGGAAGCGCACCGCCCTGCAGGATATCATTTTGCAGATCAATGGCCACCACTGCCACCCGGTGAGAAATACCCGACACAGGGGATTCCTCCTCGCAGGACAGGGCGGCATTGAGCACCGCCAGTGCCTGACGGTACTCGTCGAGCCGCGTCTCCACATAGCGGCGCTGACGCCGCATCTCCGCGTGAAGAACGTCCTGGGGCGCGTCCAGCAGCGCGGCGATCTCCGGCAGGCCGAATTTCAGCTTACGGAAATACTGGATCTGCTGCAGCCGCTGGATGGCCTCCTGGGAATACAGGCGGTACCCCGCCTCCGACCGAGCCGAGGGCGGACATAGCCCGATGGACTCGTAATGCCGGATGGCCTTTTGCGTCAGGCCGGTCAATTTCGCCGCCGTCCGAATGGTGACTAAAGCCCCGTTACCCCCCATTGGCAGTTAGAGTTTGGCAATCACTTTGTCGCTGGTGGTGACAGCGCCAAAGTGCGTTTCAATATCCCACAGAGTGGACTCCTGCTCACGGGGGCCGGTGGCCCGGACGCAATCCTCGGGGACAACGACTTGGTAGCCCAGGAAGAACGCATCGTGGCAGGTGGAACGGACGCAGATGTTGGTCACAACGCCGGTGACCACTACGGTCTTGACGCCCAGTTCCCGCAGCACCAGGTCCAGATCCGTCTGGAAGAAGCCGCTGAACCGACGCTTTTTGATACAATAATCCTCCTCCAGCGGCGTCAGCTCTTCGATGACCTCGGCGCCCCAGGTGCCGTCGATGCAGTGCGGCGCCCGCTTTTCAAACTCCTTGTCGTATTTGCCCGCCCGATGGCAGTCGTTGATGTAGATAATAGGGCAGCCGTGCTTCCGACCCTCGGCGATCAGGTTGGCGATGGAGCCGTAAATTTCCTCACCCTCTTTCAGCACCATGCTGCCGCCCTCCTTGCAGAAGTCGTTCAGCATGTCCACAATGAGGATGGCGGGCTTTTCCATGGCAAAATTGCTGCCGTCATCAACAAAGTGCTCGGCAAATCCTTTTTCAGACATGACAGATAGTCTCCTTTCAAAATCAAGCGCTCTTTTTGTTCTGCGCCACATCAAAGATAGCTTTTACGATAAAGGCCGCGATCACGCAGTTGACAGAGGGCAGGCCCACATTGATATAGGATACCAGGAAACCGGCGATCCATGCCACAAAGCCGCCGACGTCGGCCGCGGGCAGGCTGTCCAGCTCGGGGTAGCCATTCTTGAATTTCAGGATGAAGTCCGCCAGCATGATGCCCACCACAGGGGGCACCGTGGAGGCCAGGAAGTTGATGTAGGTGCCGAACATGTTGTAGAAGCCGATGCAGGCGAAGATGATGCCCAGCACGCCGAAGATGAGGACCAGTGTTTTCCGGGGCAGCTTGATAACGCTGCTGAGACTCATGGAGCCGGAGTAGACGCAGCCCTGGGCGGTGGACCAGATGTTCAGCACCATGACGATAAAGGCGGGAGCCAGCAAGCCCTGGAGGGCCAGGACGCCCATGATGTCAGGATCATTGTAGACCACGGAGCCGATGGCGCCGAAGAATACCATGAAAGAGTTGCCGATCATGATGGTGATGATCATGACGATGACGGAGGTCTTGGCGTCCTTGGCGAAGCGCATGATGTCGGGGGTAAACATGACGGAGCCGACGGCATAGGAACCCACGCCCAGGGAGACAGCCTTGGCAAAGGACAGGGTATCCTCCTTGACGATGGCGTTCATGCCGGCGATGCCGCCCACATCCCGGAACGCCATGACGATGGAGATGACGCCGAAGATGAGGATGATGGGCACGGCGATGTTGCTGAGCATGTTCATCCACTTTGTGCCCTTCATGGCGGTCATGGTCATACCCAGGCCGCCCAGGATGGCGATGGGCAGAATGGGCAGGGCAGTGAAGAGGCGGTGAGCGGAGTCGCCGATGAGGTAGGCATCAATGGAGAACCAGCCGATGGTGGTGACAGCCACGATGACGATGGGGACCCAGGTGCCGGCGCGGCCGAAGCTGTACCGGCTGAGCAGGCCAAAGGAGAGGCCGCTCTTGGTGGCAATGACGCCCATAATGCAGGAGAGGACCGTCAGGATCAAGCTGCTGACGAGAACGGCCCCGACCATGTTGTTGAAAGAAAGACCGACGCCGATGGTGCTGCCCGCCTGCATGCTGGTGACAACAAACACGTATCCCAGAGAGATGATCAGGGCAGACATAAAGGGCTTGCGGGCCGACATGGGTACTGCGGATTTACTGTACTCATCGTCCTGGGCGAGTTCCGCGTTGACTTTTTTGTTTTCGTCCATAATGCTTTGTCCTTTTCTAACATAGATTTTCAAAGACCGCCCGGATCGTTCTTTGAATAATTGCATTATAATGCAAAAGTATTTGCCTTTTCAAGTTGTGCAGAATGTCCAATCCCTCCCCCTGGGGAAAGGTTTTTCTATGTGGAAAATATATGATGCAGAGGCGTCCGGCCCTGGCGGGCATTTTATAAAACATGTGTATTTATACATCACATTTTTTTGTAGAAATTTTGGAGGCGTTGCAGTGTCCCGTGCAACTCCGGGGGCGGGGGGAGGGATTCTTGAGGAGTGTTTTTCATCACATGGTGGTTCACTGAACCACCAAAAGCAGGAGCAAAGAGAGGAGAGATTCGTTTGCAGCAAACAGAACACTACAAACTAAACCAGTGGGAGCGGACAGACCGCATTCAGATGGAGGACTTTAACAACAATAACCTGAAAATCGAGGCGGCGCTGGAGGGGGTGACGGCGCTGTGCAACTGCCAGGTATATCTGCTGCCCTACACAGGCACCGGAACGACGGGGCCGATCACCCACACGTTCCCCCACCGGCCCATGTTCCTCATGATCCTGATTGCCAACGGCGGCGGCACCTGGATCTACGGTGCCCGGGGTTGCACCTATATCAGCGGGCATTATTCCATTAACAGTTACCTCTCCACCCCCATCACCTGGGGTGATTGGTCCGTGACCATTGGAAATGCGGACTATAGTGCTACTCTCTGCTGCAACAGCAAGGACACCCACTATTGCATTGTGGCCCTGCTGGACGCGGCGAACTGAAAAAAGGACCCCGGGCCAATGGCCCGGGGTCCTTTTCTGCTTGGAACTTTGAATGTCAGCTTTTTGCGTTCTACAAGTTAGTAGTTAACACTCACATTGACATCGATCACAACAGGAGTGCTGGCCTTTGCGCTGCTGATGGTAACAACAAAGTCACCCTCGGCACCGTTGGCAGGCAGGAGCTTCGCCGCAGTAGCAGCATCGGCCGTGGTATCACCCTTCAGGTTGTAGGTGTAGCCATCGGGAGCCTTGACGCTGACCTTGTAACCAGCATCAATCAGTGTCTTGACAGCGTCGAACACACCAGTGTTCGCTACCGCACCAAAAGCTGCAGGATTAGCCTTGACGGCGATGGTGATCTTGTCGCCATCGTTCTTGATTACGGCACCAGTCAGTCCGGACTTGTTGCCAATGCCCGCAACTGCATCAGCGACGTTCTTCTCGAAGTCTTCCTGGCTCTCCCAAGCCACGACTTCAACATCTTCCTCGACAGTGATTTCCAGCTTTTCGTTCGCGGCAAACTTGCGCTCCTCATCGTTGACCTTGTAGGTGCCAGCAGTGGTGAAGGTCAGAGTGACCTTGTCGCCCAGAGGAACGAAGGTGGTGACAGCATTGCTATCAGCATCCACGGCGTTGACACCATTGGGAACAGTGATCTCAGCAGCGGAGACCAGCACGCGGTCCGCAGTGCCAATGTTCAGGGTCAGCTTGCCATTAGCAGCAACCGTCACATTGTACTGGCCGTCGGCAAGATACTTGCCGGGAGTCACGTCATTGAAAATGGTGGAGCCAGTGCTCTTAGTGGGAGTGGCAATGGTCTTGCCGTTCACGATGACTCTGACATTGGTGCCATTGATAATAGCCAGGTAATCATCGCCCAGCTCTCTGTCAGCGTTCATGGTGATAGTGGTCTGACCGCCAGTGATGTCAGTGTCCATAATCACGATCTGCTGACCAGCGGGGATCTCGAAGGACATGGAGATGATCTTGCCAAACTCCATCTCGGGAGTGCCCTTGTCGGTATATTCGGTCTTGCCGTCAGCAGACCAGACAGTGGCGTTAGCCAGCTTGCCAGTCAGCTTCAGGGTCTTGGTCTCGACCTTCTTCTCCAGAGTCACGATCACTTCGGTGTCCGCGGTGACGTTCTTGACAGTGATCTTGCCGTCAGCATACTCGCCGCCCGTGACGGAGACGAACTCATAGCCTTCGGGAACAGTGTACTCGATGACAGCGTCCGCGCCCTTCTTGACGGTCTCGGACTTGCTGGACACGCCGTCCTTCACGGTGACAGTGTACTCAGCGCCGTTCTGGGGACGATACGCCTGATAGATGTAGACCAACTCGGCATTCTGGTCGTCAGCCTTCACAACAGAAACGGTGACATCGATATACGGGTCATCTTCCTTCATGTCGTTGATGCTGCCGGGGGTAACAACCCACTCCCACTTGCCTTCATAGGGCAGGCCCTTCTCAGCGGCCTTCTCATAGTCCTTCAGTTCCTCGGGCTTGTGCTCGACCAGGACAAAGACGGTCTCCTTGGCGGTGAACTTCTGGACGTTTTCAATGGTATCTCTCTTGACCTGGAAGGCGGCGTCGCCCACGGCAACGGGAGCGCCAGAGGTCACAGGCTCGGCCACTTCGACCTTGGTGATGTAGGTATCATCGCCATCGGTGACGGACTTGACAGCCTTGTACAGAACGCCGGTATTCAGGTTCCAGTACTTGGAGTCATCCTTCTTGCCGGACCGCAGGGCGGGGCCGTCATAGGCGGTGTACTCCACGTTCAGAGTCTCGTTGTCGCCATCGACATAGGCCTTCTTCAGCATCCAGTAATCGTCGCCGTCATACTTGAAGGACTCGCGCTTATCGCTGGTCAGGATGAAGTAGGTGCTGTTCTTATCATAGATGTCGCCATCAATGATGAACATGACCTCCACAACGCCCTTCTTCAGGACGTAGGCGATCTTGGCGTTGGAGATGTTGGGGACCTCGTCATAGCCGGTGTAGACCTTCTCGCCGTCGATATCGACGAAGAGTGTCTTCTTGTCAACGATCAGGCCGCGGGTGTCGCCGCTGGCCTTATCCTCGGGATCAATGAACGCCTCGCCGTTGTTGATCTCGTACAGACCGGCGGGATACTCAGCGTCAACATAGGTCAGGGTGTACACGCCCTTGTCGCTGACAGTGTACTTCCAGATCAGTTCGTCGATGTTGGTACGGTCGATGTTGGTGATCTTGTCGTCGCGGTTATCGTCGATCCACTTGATATCTTCGCCGATCTTCTCAGTAGTACCGGGGACAACAGCGTCAGCGGGAACCTTCTTCAGCTCGTCCTTCAGATCGGCCTTGACAGAGGTGGCGTCATCCAGAACGACCTTGGCAACCCAGTCGCGCAGCTCCTCGTCGGAGTCCTTGACATACAGGTACTTGCTGCCGTCGTCGCCCTTCTTGAAGCCCAGGACATAGCCGTTGGGATCCAGATACAGGGTGTACTCGGTGTTCAGCTCGGGATGCTCAGCAACGTTGATGTTCTCCAGATCATAAACGTTGTGGGTCTTGCTCTCAGCGTAGTCATACTGCTCGCCGTCGTCCATCTTCAGGTAGGACTTCTCGGAGTTCTTGTCGGACTCAACGCGCTTGACGTCGCCGGTGACGGTCTCGGGTTCAAAGACCTCGCCGATGATGTAGTCGTCCTCATCCTCGTCGTAGTCCACGGTGAAGACAACATAGTCGTCCTCTTCGTAGCCCTCGATGGCAAAGGTCTTGTCGTCCAGCTTGGGCTCAGCGGACAGAGCCTTGACGGTGATGATGTCGTCCTTCACCTTGGAGACTTCGCCGATGTAGTGGTTGTACTCCACCACGGTCACAGTGCCGGGATCGACCTTGTTGCCGTAGTTGTCTCTGCGATAGCTGTCCTTGACATAGATCTCGGTGACAGTGCCCTCGCCGGTGTAGACATAGTCCTTATCGCCGTTCTTGCTGGGCTGCTTGCCATCGACTTCCTTGCCGTTGACGTAGTACTCCCAAGTGTAGTCGTCCTCGTCGAACAGAGCCTTGCTCAGTTCCTTATAGACGTCCTTCTCCTTGGTGCCCTCGGTGAAGACATAGGTGGGAGTCTTGGTGGTGTAGGTGCCGATCTCGGCCTTCTTCAGCTTCCAGGTGTTGGCGGGACGGCCATAGATGCCGTGGCCCACTTCCAGCTCCAGGTTGGTGAAGTACTTCTCAGCGAACTGCACGAAGCCATCGTCCTCGATGTTGCCGTCATACAGCTTGCCGGTGCCCCACTCCACGTCGCGGATGGTGCCGGAGAGAACAACATTGGCGCCGGAGACGTTGACGGTGGTCTTCTGAACGTACTCGACCATGGTGGCCTGCAGGGTGTTCAGCGCATACAGGCAGGCCTGCTCACGGGTAGCGGCCTCAGTGCCGTTCAGCTCGGTCACCATGCCCTTGGTCAGGCCGGTGGCCAGGGCCTGCTTGGCGACCTGGATGGACCAGTTGTCACCGACATAGCCCTCGGTGATGGCATCATAGCCCAGAGCGCCCAGCAGCATCTTCAGGAACGCATAGTTCGTCAGAGTTGCAGAGGGACGGAAGGTGCCGTCAGCGTAGCCGCTGATGATGCCCTGCTGCTGGCAGTAAGCGATGTAGCCAGCAAAGGTGTGGTTGACAGGGACATCCTTGTAGGGAGCCGTGTCAGCGCGGAGGGCAGCGGCGGTGGTGGGGCCAAGGATCAGGTTGCAGATGATCTTGGCAGCGGCACCACGAGTCAGGTTGCCCTGGGGATTGAAGGAGCCATCTTCGTAACCGTCGATGACCTTCACGGCGGACATCACGTCGACAGCTTCTTTGTAGGTGATCTTGCTGTCATCGGTGAAGTCCTTGGCGCCGGCGCTGATGGTGACCAGGGACATGGTCATGATCAGAGCCAGAACCAGAGAAAGGAACTTCTTCATGGTTTTTCCTCCTTGTAGAATTGGCGGTGAAGAGCCGCCTTATTTTTGCGGATGCCGTCCGGTCGGCCGTCTCCGGCGCACATACAGTGGCTAGCCGGACTCCGTATCTATGCCGGAGCAGGTGTCTCCTTTTGACCTCCGCAACGCCAATTTAAGGCATAAAATCCGCGCTGTCCACTGTTTTGAGGACCTTTTAACCCAATTGAAAAACGGCATACAACCCGATGCATGCGCCATGTTTTACCATCGTAACATCGGCTTTGTTTCCACTGTCGGCGGACAAAAAGGGGCGCGGACCCTGGGCGGGCCCGCGCCGGATGCTATGACAGATGGGAGACCGGCTCCTCAGACGGCAAAAAATACCGCTGTCCGAGCTGAATAAGCTTGCCCTCTTCCACCATATGTTTTAAAATAAGGGTACACTGACGGGCCTCCACATGCAGAAGCTCCGCCAGCTCCTGGCGGTATGCGCCGTCCACCTGCTCCAGGTGGCGCCGGACCACCTCATACTGCTCCTCCGGCGGGACCACGGTGCCGGTCAGGTAGTATTTGGAGCCTACCCGCACCAGCTTCCGCTGCTCCGTCAGCCGCCGGAGCCGCTCATAGGCCGAGACCTTCTGCAGGCCAAGCATATCCATGACCTCCCGCCGGGTGATGGCGCCCTTTTCCGCGGCGTATCGGAGCAGAAGGCCGTCCTCCCGTTCGTGCTTTTCCTCCCGGTTCAGGTCCCGGAGGGTGACGTCCTCCAGGCCGCCCCGGATCAGCGCCGTCCGGACCAGCTTGGAAAGCCGGGGCTGGTCCATGGGCTTTTTGGAGTTGGGCGTCAGCAGGACATGGCTGTCCGGAATGTCCCGGCTGCTCTCCCAGGTCTCTCTCAGGAGCCGCCGCACGGTGCTGCCAAAGGGCACGGCGCGGTCCTCCAGGCGGATGATGCCCTTGTCAAAGTCCACCTGGTCCCAGGTCAGGGACACGATGTCCCGGACCGGGATCCCCATCTTCCAGGCCAGCCACAATGTCAGGCCCACCGGCGAGTTTCCCTCGGACTGGAGGACCTTCCACAGGCGGAATTCGTCCACCTGTGGAAGCACCGCCTTTTCCGGCTTCTTCGGAGACATGTAGGCGGAGAATTTGGCGTAGAGCGTGGGCGCGGACACGCCGCTGACACGGGCGGCGTAGGGCCAGTCGTGCTCTTCCAGCTGGCAGATGATGAAGTCCCGCCGCAGGTCCGCCAGGCTGACGCCGGTCAGCCCCTCCTGATCCAGGGCGGTTCGGGCAATGCGGGAAATGGACTCCGGCAGCAGCTGTCTGCGGCAGCGCTCCGAGATGACGACAAAGGGGGATACGCTCCCCCGGAAGTCATACCGCGCCTGCAGGCAGGCCTGGGTCTCCTCATCCAGGGGGATCAGGCGGTCTTCCAGAATGATCTGCCCGCTGGAAAAGGAGATGTCGTTCCAGGTCAGCTGGCGGATCTCCTCCCGGGTCAGGCCCTGCTTCCAGGCCAGACGCAGGATGATCCCCTCCATATTGCTTTGATTGTTTTCCAGGATCCGGGCCATGGCCGCTTTGTCTGGCCGGTTCAAGGTGTTTTTCCCCACGTGATACTCCTCATAGCCGTGTTCGGCGCGGAGCGGCCTTTCTGTTATGTTCGTGTTACATCTGAACCGAACGGTCGGCCGCTTTGGACGTTCCTGGCAAAGAACGCCCACACCTTTCCATGCGACTATGAGATCAGCAGGACAGGACGGCTGTCGGGGTCTCCCCCGGCAGCCGGTGCGTGAAATGAGCCCGCTGCAGACGTGCCTGCCTTTTGCAGCAAACACTGCATCTTCTCTTTCTATTGGTCTTTTCGCGGGAGCATTGGAAAGCAAAGTTTCCTGATGTACAGATCCGCGTCAACGGCGCAAATACCCGCCATGCACGCTCAGCAGGAGGCCTTCCAGACGTCCAGACCCCGGGCGATCAGGTCCCGGAGCATCTCGCTCTGCGAATCCTGGCTGTACAGCTCTTTTTTGGCAGCTTCCAGGCTCGCTTCCATATCCTGCGTGACAGAGATGGAATAGCGTTTCGTGTCCGCTTTCATACCCCTTCACCTCCCTTTCGGTTCAGTGATTCAGTGAACCTTTTCAATCAAATTATAGTGGTTCACTGAATCTATGTCAAGAATAAGTTAACCTTTACACCAGTGGTTCACTGGTTGTATAATAGATCCTGAGGTGATGATTATGGCAACCAACAGGGCGCGCTACACAGTATCGGTGGACGACAAAATGTTTCAGCAGATCGAGGACTTCCGCTTTGAACGCCGCTTTCAGACACGCTCAGAGGCGACCGTGGAACTCATTCGCCTGGGACTTGCAGCTTTGGAAGCAGGGCAGGGAACACGTCCCAAACGTGAGGAGCCGCAGGAAGATCCAGAGCAGTGACCGCTCCGGTATCTCCACGCTTTCAGCAGGCATCGCCGCATGCCGGTGACCACGATCCATTCGTTTTGTCCGCCAGTCTGCCAGCTAACTGCCTCGTCTGAGCAGCAATCCTGTTCTGCTTGACAGCAAACGCGATCCCATCCGCCGCGTCTGCTGATTTTTCCAGATGATCTTCACCGATACAATAGCGCCGCAAAAGTGGGGGCAGTGATCCGGCAGCGGGGAACTGCCCCCTACGATTTGCGCACGGTCTTTTTCAGAAACAGCGGGCGGCGCCGCGGCTTTTTCTTGCTTTCCGGCATGCCGCACCTTATAATATTCAGTGGATCAACCGCGAAACGGTTGATCCAGAGGACCGGAAAACGTCAAGGATTTTTGATCAGGGCGGCGCCGTGCATCCGTGCGGAGCCGCCGCGCCCGTTATGCCGGCCGGGGCCGTCCCCCGCAGGCGGACGAGGCCCCACCATCGCCCCATGGCGATGGGCATCCGCGTGATTTCAGGAGGTTTCCCTATGGCGCCCACCGTCAGTATCATCGTACCTGTATACAATGCCGAGCGCTCTATCGCCCGCTGCGTGGACAGCATCCTGAGCCAGCAGTTCACCGACTTCGAGCTGCTGCTGGTGGATGACGGCAGCCGGGACGGCTCCGGAGCCATCTGCGACGGCTACGCCGCCGCGGACTCCCGCGTCCGTGTCATCCACAAGGAGAACACCGGCGTATCCGACACCCGGAACCTGGGCATCGCCCAGGCCCGGGGCACCTATCTTCAATTTCTGGACAGCGACGACTGGATCACGCCGGATGCCACCAAGCTCCTGGTGCAGACGGCGGAGGCCCACAGCTGCGACCTGGTCATCTCGGACTTTTACCGGGTGGTGGGGGAGCGTGTCTCCCGCAAGGGAGACATCGACGAGGACCGCACCCTGACCCGGGAGGAATACGCCGCCCACATGATGGAGCAGCCCGCCGATTTTTACTACGGCGTGCTCTGGAACAAGCTCTACCGCCGGGACATCGTGGCCGACCACGGCCTGCGGATGGACCCCGACATCAGCTGGTGCGAGGACTTCCTCTTCAATCTGGAATACATCCGCCACGCGGAGCGGTTTTACGCCCTTCAGGTCCCCATCTACTACTATGTCAAGACCAAGGGCTCCCTTGCCAGCCAGAGCCTGAGCATCACCAAGACCATCCGTATGAAGCTCATGCTTTTCGAGTACTACAACCAGTTTTACAAGTCGGTGTTCGACGAGGAGGAGTACGAGAAGTGCCGCCTGAAGGTCTACCGCTTCCTGCTGGACGCCGCCAGCGACGGCGCGGTGCCGCCCCTGCCCGGCTCCAAGAAGCTGGGGGACGAGCGGGTCAGCGTCAGCCGGTCGGCCATCACAGGGGAGGGCGTTCTGGCGGACGCCTTCCGGGAGCGGAAGCTGCTGGAGCAGCATTTGGAATCCGCCGCCCTGCGAAACGGCATGACTCTGCAGGAGGCCCGGCTGCTGTTGGCTCTCAGCGAGCTGACGGCGGTCCCCAGCCGAAAGGACCTGGCGGACTTCGTATACCTGTCCCGTAGCGCCCTCTCCATGAGCCTGCAAAGGCTGGCGGGCCGGGGGTGGATCAGCGCGGAGGACATCCGGGACGGCGCTGACGGGAAGCGGCGGTTCCAGGTGGAGGTCCTGCCCGCCGCCCGCCCGGTGCTGGAGGACCTGCGGGAGGCCCAGCGGAATTATACCCAGGCCCGGCTGAACGGCTTTTCCCAGGACGAGCTGGAGGCGTACACTCGTCTCATGGACAAGGCCCGGGAGAACACCCGGCGGGCGCTCCAATAGGGGCAAAAAAAGACGGTCTCCGGCGTGTGCCGGGGGCCGTTTTTTGGTGTGGGAAAATTTTTTGATGCATCAGATGGTGCAATTGCACAGCCCCCCGGCGGACCGTTCCACTTGAACAGGGGCTAGTCAACTCCGGGAATTTTTCGGAGGATTTGACACATGAACAAAACAGAGAAATACCAGCTGAACCAGTGGGAACTGACGGACCGCATCCAAATGGAGGATTTCAACAGCGACAACGCAAAAATAGACGCCGCGCTGGCGGAGCAGGCGGCGGCACTGGACACCAAGGCCAGCAAGGCGGAGCTGGCGGCGGAACAGACCGCCAGGATCAACGCTGACAAGGCGGAAAAAGCCGCCCGGGAGGCGGCGGTGGCGGCCCAGCTCAGCACCCTGCGAAGCGAAAACATGTGGGTAAAGCTGGGGGAGGTAACGCTCACGCAGGCAGGTCCCCAGATGAGCATCACCGTGGCAAACGTGGAGCGGTACGCCCGCATTTGGGGCCAGTACACGCTGCACGGGCCGAAGGTGGTCTCTTGTTCGTTAGGCACGGTCTTTTCTTTGGACCTGCTTGAGCTGGATGCTTACAACAGCACCCTGTCCATCGGCACAATGGATATCATCTGCTGCGGCAGCACGGCGTATTTTTGCACAGAGTCCCATACCAACGATGGGCAGCACACCTGGGGCCATTCTGACAGCTCTCTGCGTGCGAATTCCGGCCTAAGCGGCTCCACCGAGTTCAAGGTGTTCACCGAAGACGCGGATCTCGCCGCCGGAGCGTATATGGTGCTGTACGGGCTGAAAAAGTAATACTAATTCTTGATAAAACCATTTAGTTTCATCAAGAATGGAAACGGTGCAAAATGCGTCTCATAAGAACTTGACGCGCCCCGGCGCTATAAAAAGCTTTTTAACAAGTTCTAGTATAAAAGAAGCCCCCCGGACTTGCGTCCGGGGGGCTTGCTTCGTATCAGATCAAATCTGATCTCGCGGGAATTAGTAGGTCAGGGTGCAGGAGCCGATGCCATCAATGGTGATGGTGGCGCGGGCGCCGATGACCACAGAACCCTGGGCAAAGTGGACCTTCAGGAAGCCAGCACCCTTAAGAGCGGCGTTGGTGTCCTGGCCGTCACCGTGGACAGCCGTGTAGTCCAGGATGTTCAGTGCGATGGGGAAGCCGTCCTCAGTAACAGGCTCGAAGGTCTGGCCAGCGGTCTTCATGGAGATGTCCTTCACGCTGATATCCAGCTCATCCAGATCATCAACAGTCAGCCACTCGTCATTGGTCAGATCACCCTCCTTGTTATAGGTATGCTTCACGATAGCGATCTGAACGTTGCCCTTGGTGCTGCCAGCCCAGGCATGAAGATCATACTCAGGCTTCTCCTCGGGCTCATCAGGCTCATTCGCTTCCACATCCACAGAGTAGATGTAGACCAGCTCGGCGTACTCATCGTCGCTCTCAATGACCTGGACGTACTTGGTGTAGCCGTCCTCGGCCTTCATGTCCTTAATGTCGCCATCGGAGATGGTGATCTTATCCCAAGTGTCGACATCGTCGAACTTGCCGCCCTTCTCCAGCTCGATGTCAACCGTCACAAAGACAGTCTCGTCATCGCAGTCGAACTGATAGAGCTTGTTGGAGTCGCTCTTGGTCCAGAAGGCATCATCGCCCACAGCGGTGGGTGTGACAACGTCCGTCTTCACGACCTCGATCTCGGTGATGTACTGCTCATCGATGGTCTTGGTGGCCTTGTACAGGACGCCCGCCTTCAAAACGGTGTCCTTAGCGGCGTCATAGGAGACGTACACGCTGGTCTTCTCGCCGTTGACATAGGCCTTGCTGTACTCCCAGTAATGGTCGCCGTCATACTTCAGAGACTCACGGGTGGTCTTTTCCAGCATGAAGTAGGTGCTGTCCTTATCGTAGATGTCGCCCTCCAGGATGAACACAACGTCAGCGATCTTGCCGTCCAGGACATAGGCCAGCTGGGCGTTGTCAACGTTGGGGACCTCGTCATAGCCCACATAGGCCTTGTCGTTCTCCACGTCAACGAAGATGGTCTTCTTGTCAACAATGAAGGTGGTGCCGTTGGCGGTGACATAAGCCTTGCCGTTGTTGATCTTGGCATCGGGCTTCTCAACAAGCTTGCCGTCCTTGCCCTTCTCAGGCAGGAACTTGGTTTCGACCTGAGTCAGGGTGTACACGCCCTTGTCGCTGGCGGAATACTTCCAGATCAGCTCGTCGATGTTGGTCATCTTGCCAACACTGCCCTCATAAGTCTTGTCAGTCCAAGCGATGGCGACATCGTCGGCCTTCTTGTTCATGGGCTTATACTTGTTCTTCAGGTCGACCTTGGCGGTGGTGCCGTCGTCCAGAGTGACCTTGGCCACCCAGTCCTTCAGCTCCTCGTCGGAGTCCTTCACCCACAGGTACTTGGAGGCATCCTCCTCAGCCTTCTCAAAGGCCAGGACGTAGCCGTTGGGATCCAGGTACAGAACATACTCCTCGTTCAGCTCGGGATGGACCTTCACGCCCTGGTCATCCAGGTCATAGACCATGTGATCCTGCTGATCGAACTTGGCGGAATCGTCGCCGTCGGTGTAGACATACTTGGCGCCGTCGGCACGCAGATAGGTGTTGCCGTACTTGCCCTTCACGACCTCTTCCTTGTCGTTCTCGACGCGGGTGACCTCGGCGGTGACGGTGTCAGGCTCGAAGACCTCGCCGATGACGTTGTCCTTCTCGTCCTCGTCATAGTCCACGGTGAAGACAACATAGTCGTCCTCTTCGTAGCCCTCGACATAGAAGGTCTTGTCATCCAGCTTGGCGCCGTCGGACAGAATCTTCACGGTGATGTACTCGCCGTCGTCGTCGGTCTTGACCTTGGTGACCTGGCCCAGATAGTGGTTGTACTCGATCACGGTGACGGTCTCTTCATCGATGTCCACATAGACCTCGGTGACGGTGCCTTCGCCGGTGTAGTCGTACTCGTCATCAGAGCCCTTCACAGGCAGAACGATCTGCTTGCCGGCAACTTCCTGGCCGTTGACAAACACGGTCCAGTCATAGTCCTCGATAACGCCCTTGCCCAGATCCTTGTACACGTCGCCGGAGTCAGTGCCCTCGGTGTAGACGTAGGTAGGATCGATGGAGGTGTAGGTGCCGATCTCGGACTTCTTCAGCTTCCAGGTGTTGGCGGGACGGCCATAGATGCCGTTGCCGATCTCCAGCTCCAGGTTGGCGAAGTACTTTTCAGCGAACTGAACGTAGCCGTCGTCCTTGATGTTGCCGTCGGCCTTGGAGGCAATGTTCCACTTCACGTCGTTGGCAACGGAGTTGCCCACGACAACGGTGGCGCCGTTCACGTTGGCGGTGATCTTGGCGTCATAGTCCACCATGGTGCTCTTCAGGGTGTTCAGAGCATACAGGCAGGCCTGCTCACGGGTGGCATAGTCGGTGCCGTTCAGCTCGCCGTCCAGGCCCTTGGTCAGGCCGGTGGCCAGCGCCTGCTTGGCAACCTGGATGGACCAGTTGTCACCGATGTAGCCTTCGATCTCGGCATTGTAGCCCAGAGCGCCCAGCAGCATCTTCAGGAACGCATAGTTGGTCAGGGTAGCGGCGGGACGGAAGGTGCCGTCAGCGTAGCCGGAGATGATACCCTGCTGCTGGCAGTAAGCGATGTAGCCAGCGAAGGTGTGGTTCGTCGGCACGTCCTTGTAGGGAGCCGTGTCGGCGGACAGAGCAGAGGCGGTGGTGGGGCCAAGGATCAGGTTGCAGATGATCTTGGCGGCAGCACCACGGGTCAGGCTGCCCTGGGGATTGAAGGAACCGTCGGCATAGCCGTCGATGACCTTCAGAGCGGACATCACGTCAACAGCTTCTTCATAGTTGATCTTGCTGTCATCGGTGAAGTCCTTGGCGCCGGCGCTGATGGTGACCAGGGACATGGTCATAACCAGAGCCAGAACCAGAGAAAGGAACTTCTTCATGGGGTGTTTTCCTCCTTTAAGATTTTTGCAAAACGCGCCAGCCTTCCCCACCGGCCCGGTATGGGAATCGGGGGCTAGCCAACCCCGTTTTGTTCCGGACAGGCAGGGAAGCGTCCGGCGCTTTTTGCAAGGTCAATTTACAAGAAAAATCCTTGCTCCACAAGGGTTTCGGCCGTCTTTTAACGGAACTGAAAACCGGCGTATCATAGGTGGTCTGCGCTTGTCAGGAAGAAATAACCAGTGGAAATTTTTGGGCTGTTCAGCTGTAACACGGCGGTGCCTCCGCCCATAGAAAAAGAGCTTTGCGGATGCTTCCGCAAAGCTCCTCCTTATACTAGAACTTGTTAAAAAGGTTGAAAACCTTTTTCCCCGCAAGGGGGACGCGCAACCGTAAGCGGCGGAGCCGCCAACGGTTGCCCAGTATAGCGCGAGGCGCGTCAAGTTCTTATGAGACGTATTTTGCGCCGTTAAGGCGCAAAATGGAAACGCATTTGTGCGTTTTCATTCCTGATAAAACGAAACAGTTTTATCAGGAATGAGTATTATTCCGCTTTCCGCGTCTCCTGCTGGGGCAGGGCGTACCGCTGGCCGGACTGGACCAGCTCTCCCGCCTCCACCAGCCGCCGCAGTACCAGCGTGCACTGTTTGGGCTGGATGCGCAGCAGCTCCGCGATGTCCTGGCGGTAGGCAAAGCCCGCTCGCTCCAGATACGCCCGGATGGCGGCCAGATGCCGCTCCGGCGGCACCACGGTGCCGGGCAGGTAATATTTTCCACCCACGCGGACCAGTTTTTTCTGCTCCGTCAGCCGCCGCAGGCGGGCGTGGGCGGCGGTCTTGGACAGGCCCAGCAGCGCCATCACGTCCCCGCGGGAGACGGGCCCCTCCTCCAGGACCTTTTCCAGGATGCGGGCGTCCTCGGTCTCCCGGCCCTCGTTTTTCCGCAGGTCCCGCAGAAGCACGTGCTCCATGCCGCCACGGATCAGCGCCGCCCGGGTCATCCGGGACAGCCGGGGCAGGTCCACCGGCCTGCGGGACTGCTCCGTCAGCAGCACGTGGGGATCGTCCTCCGGCACACGGCGGCGTCGGATGTCCTCCAGCAGGCGGCGGACCGCGTTGGTCAGGGGGATCTCCCGGTCCGGCAATTTTATCAGATTGCGGGCAAAGTCGACCTGCTCCCAGGTCAGGGCCACGATCTCCTGGGCCTGGAGGCCCATCTGCCACGCCAGCCACAGCGCCAGGCCCGCCGGGGTGTCCCGCTCCGCCTGAAGCACCTTCCACAGCTTGAATTCGTCCACCTGGGGCGCGGCCTCCCGGCTTGTCCAGGCGGCCCGCTTCGGCACATAGGCGGCAAACCGGGCCTGAAGCGCCGGGACCTCCACGCCGCTGACGCGGGCCACCGTGGGCCAGTCCTGTGTCTCCAGCTGGCGGATGATCCAGTCGTGGCGCAGGTCCATGAGGCGGACGCGCGTCTGTCCGCCCCGGTCCAGCGCCTGACGGGCCAGGCGGGAGATGGACTCCGGCTGCATCGGCGTCCGCGCCCGGGAGGACAGGACCACATACCGGGATCTTTCCCCGTATGCCTCTTGGAGCTTCCGCAGACATGTCCGCATCTCCGGGTCCAGCGGGACCAGGCGGTCCGGCAGTTCCAGGCGGTCATCCAAAAAGGAGACCTGGCTCCAGGTCAGTCCGGCGATCTCGTCCCGGGACAGGCCCTCCAGCCAGGCAAGGCGCAGGATGACGCCCTCCGGGCCGGCCTGCTCCCGCTCCAGTATTTGACGCATGGCGGCCTCCTCCGGCCGGTTCACAACATACTCCCGCACGGCGTGCCCCCTCCTGTCCGGGCCGCCGCTCCGTTATCATTGCATGACAAACCAGGCGGATTTTTGGAAAAATCCGCCTGCGGGCGCGGCCCTCTTCAGCATTCGGTAGGTTTCAAGCGTGATGCCGCTGGCACGGCCTGGACGCCGGTCAGGTCCCAGCAGCCGTGGCGGGTAATGAGACCGCCGGACAGGCGGCCGTCCTGCACGGTAAAGATGGCGTCATAGGACTCTTTGTCCACGGGAGAGCGCAAAGCGCCTGAGATCAGGTACTTTCCGCTTTGCAGCACACTGCCGGAAAAGCGGTTGCAATGCCCCAGCAGGCTGAGGGAACCGGATACCACCTGGGCGTCCTCCTGCAGCAGCAGCTCTCCGGCACGAGGCCCCAGCTGGCTTTGCAGGACCACCGAGTAGCAAACTTTTTTCACAACATCACTCCTGTGCGGCACATTATACGGTGGCCGAAATTTTCCAAAAACGATCAATTTTTGTAAAAACGTCTGTTTTTAGACATAATTGAAAAAAGTGTCAAAAAAGAGAACAGGCGTTGCCTGTCCTCTTTTTGTGATGTATGCCGTTTTATTTCAATCCCGCCATTGCGGGAGGTTCTGCCAGGCGGCGCCCACCGTGCTCTGCTGGACCACCTTCTCCATCAGGGCGATCACCTCCTCCGGTGCCTGCTCCAGATCGCCGCAGAGCCAGCCCTCCAGCAGGGCCAGCAGGATCGTCTCCCAGCAGGCAAGCTGCGCCTGCTCCGCCGCCTCGTCCGGCGGCGTCCCGCATCGCCGTTGGTAATATGTAAGAGTCTTTCCCAGCAGCTGGGAGACCGCCGCCTGGAACAACTCCCGCAGGCCCGGCCGGCCCCGGTTTTTCAGGA
Source organism: Oscillospiraceae bacterium (assembly GCA_021771635.1). Classification (GTDB taxonomy): domain Bacteria; phylum Bacillota; class Clostridia; order Oscillospirales; family Oscillospiraceae; genus Oscillibacter. The sequence continues at coordinate 18,694 of JAETOQ010000035.1, forward strand.
CCGCCTGATAATAGGCCCGATTCCTCTCCGCATGCTCCAGCAGATCCAGCAGCGCCTGCTGCCAGGTGAGGCAGCCCTCCTGCCGCCGGCACAGCGCCGTCCGCTCCTGCTGGATCGACCAGGAAAACAGCTCATAGATGTCCGTAAAATGGTAATAAAAGGACTGCCGCCGGATGCCGCACAACTCCGTTAGCTCCCGGACCCGGATCTGATCCAGGGGCTTGTGCCGCAGCAGTTCCTTCAGGGCGCTCTCCAGCTCACACTTGGTTCGATTTCCATAAATGTCTGCCAACACCATGACACCTCCCGTCCCGCGTGGAACGCTCTCTTTTCGTCTAAGCATACCGCACATTTTTCTATCTCGTCAAGATACGCCCATTTTTTATTGATACGATTATGCAACATATGATTGTCTATTTATAAAATTTCGCCGTGTCCAGCCAGCTATGAAACAATTGAAAAAGCGCGGCTGCAAAAGCATGCTTTTGCAGCCGCGCTTTTTCAGCTTTTTTCCGCCTGTAACGGCGGGGCCTCCCGGTAAAATTTCCGCAGCGCGAACAGCGCCGCCATCAGGCACAGGCCCACGACGATGTACACCACCGCCGAGGCTGCTAAAACATAGTCCGACAGCTCTTCCAGCCAGTCCCTGACCTCTATCAAGATCCCCAGGACCGTCTGGATGGTCCGCCAGCGTCACCGCCGCACATGCCGACACCAGGGCCATCCCCGCCGGGTATCTTTTGAACCGGGCAATGGACTCAATGCGGCGCTGGATATTCTTCCCGCCGTTGGCCATGGAGAAGGACCTTGTCGTCCACCATCTCCCCGGCGGGCAGGGCCAGTTGAGCAGCGCATACCGCCCGCCAAGCCCCGCCGGGAGCAGCACCAGTCCCAGAACGCCCCAGGCGGCAAACTGCCACCGGGGCGGCAGCTTGTCCCGGAACATGGCCTTGACCACCAGCAGCAGTACCGCCGCGCCGGAGGCCGTCAGTGTCTGAAGCAGAAAGCCCCAAAGATCCGTCACGGCTTCACACCTCCATCTCGTCCAGCAGCTTCCGCAGCCGGTCCCGCTCCTCCGGGGAGATGGGCTCCTCCTTTAGAAAGGCCGCCACCAGATCCCCGGCGGAGCCCCGGTAGACCCGTTGGAGAAAGCTGTGCCTCTCCCGGGCCTGACAGGCCTCCCGATCCAATGCCGCTTGGTAGATGTGGGGGCAGGCGGTTTTATCGATGGACACCAGCGCCTTGGCCTCCATCCGGGCGAGGTAGGTCAGAACGGTGTTCCGGCTCCAGCCGGTGTCCGGCCGCAGGGCGTCCGACAATTCGCCCAATGTAGCGCCGCCGGTCTCCCACAGGGCGGTCAGCACCGCCCATTCCCGTTCGGACAGCTTGGTCATGGCAGAATCCTCCTACAATTGTAGTATCTACGTCTATACTACACTTGTAGGACATTTCTGTCAATATCAAAAAAGAACAGCCCTTGGGGCTGTTCTTTACGCTCATGTCTTGATCAAACCGGCCTTTTTCAGGGCTATGACCGCCACGGGGATCAGCAGGATATGAACCACGATGCCGGGGACGGCGTTGATAAACGCCCCGGCCAGAAAGGCCGCCCAGGTGAAGGCGGAGCCGGTCACGCTGGAGATGACCGCCATCACCACGCCCCAGACGATGCGGCCCGCCAGCATGGCCCCGATCAGGGACACGTAGATGCTGGCGGTCTTTTTTGGCAGGCGGGCATACAGCAGACCGGACACCAGACCGTATACCGCCAGCTCGAAGCACATGGCCGTGCCCGTTGGGAAGATCGGCGGCATACCGAACAGGGCGAACCGCAGCAGGGGCGCCGCGGCGCCCACCGCCATTGCCCACCAGGGACCGCAGAGGAAGCCCGCCAGCAGAACGGGGATGTGCATGGGGCACAGGGTACTGCCGATCTGGGGGATCTGCCCCGTCAGGAACGGCAGGACCAGGCACAGAGCCAGGCAGACTGCCGCCAGGACAATGTTTTTGACTGTGTTTTCTCTCATGTTGGAATACTCTCCCTTTCAAATGGTCTGCCGTCTTGAACGGGAGCCGCGCCTTGTGACGCGATTGAGATGCCCTTTGGAAAATACGTATCCGGCTTGGCCGGAGATCATGAACACATGGGGCGGAGCAGCTCCACCGCCTCGTCCATGAGCTTTGACAATGTCAGGTTCTGGGTGCCCACCACGATGTTGCTGCACTGGTTGACCGGCAGAAGCAGCTTTTTCGCCCCGCTCTGACCCACGGCCGCCGCCATGGCGGGCGTGATCTCCCCCAGCAGGGAATCCGCGGACAGGATGCCGATGGGCCCCACGATGACCTCCGCCGTCCGGCAGGCCACCAGCACCGGGTTCTCCCCGGTGGCTCCGGCGTCGGCGCCGGCTTTCAGCATGGCGGAGGTGGCAATGGCGTTGGTGCCCACGGCCGTGATGCGGCAGGGCAGGGCCGCCGCCCGGACCCGTTCGATGAACAGCTGTCCCATCCGGCCGCTCTGACCATCGATGACGACGACATTCATGGTTCCACCTCCAAGATCAGATCACAGCGGCCCGCCGCGTCCGTGGCGGCAAAGTACCGCTCTTCCAGCGGGATCCACCGGGTAAAAAAGCGCTCCTGCATCTCCGGTGTGTTCCGCCTTTGAATGCGGGCTGTCTGCACTTCCGGCGGGACGCGCAGGAATGCCGACAGGTCGTAGCAGTCCGCCAGATCGGGGTGCATACTGTATGCCCCCTCCACGATATTCAAAGCCTTGGGAGCGGCCTCCACAGGCTCACCCAGCGTCTGGGTATGGCAGTCATAGCGGCGGTATCGCACCGTCCGCCCCTGTGTCAGGGGCCGCAGCACCTCCTCATGGAACCGCTCCCGGTCCACGTTGCCGCCCGGCTCCGCCAAGCGCTCCGGGGTGCGCTGCTCCGGGCGGAGGAAGAAGTCATCCATGTGGAACACGCCGCAGTCATAGATCTGCACCAGCAGGGCCGCCAGGGTGGTCTTACCGCTGGCGCTGCCGCCCTCCAGGGCTGCCAGCACCATCTTCTTTTCCGCCATCCGCCGGTCAATCGCCGCCAAAAGCGGCAGGATCCATATAAATTCCCGCCGGATCACCCGGTAGGCCGGGGCATAGGCGGTGCGGAATTCCGAGGAGTGGTGGCAGGCGGGAAAGCCCCTGGCCCGCCAGGCGGCCACCGCTCTGGCGGTCTCCTCTCCGGAAAAGGGCAGACGCCCCTCCTCCGCCAGAAGCAGCAGAACCTTCAGCTTTTCCTCCAGCTGTTCTGTGTCACCGTGAGGTCCCTCCGCCGACAGGGCGAAGAGCTGGAACAGCGTCTCCGGCGTCAGACCGGCCAGATACCCCAGATGCACCCGGCAGAACGGTCCGTCCAGCGGCTCGATCTCCGGTCCGGCGCCGGGCCGGATACCCTCCAGCTCCTCCCGGATGCGGCGGACGCCCGCCGCTCTGTCCGTGACAAAGTGGCCGCAGCCAAAGACGCTCTGGTGCAGAGCCTTCAGCAGATCCTCCGGCCGGAGGGCCGGATACCGCCCGCACTGGTCCAGCAGATATGCGGTTGTAGATGTCTCCTGGTGCATGGAACGCCTCCAATCTTTGTCATGATACCATGATTTCCATGTTACAGGCAAGCGCCTTGATAAAAAACGCATAAATTTCTGAAAACTCCGCGTTTTCGCCGCGCCTCACTCCATTTTTTCAATTCTTATCAAAATTCTGGATCCATCGACAAATTCAGACAGGATATGCCCAAACCTTTGTGTATGATAAGGACATTCCCTCCCATATTTTGTGGCCATTCAGAAAGGATGATGCCAAATGAAGCCTATCGCCAAAGAATACCTCTTGTTGTTCAACGCCATCACCGACACGGAAGAGGCTTTGTGTCAACTGCGGACCAGACTGATCGAGATCCAGCAGCAGGCCGAGGAGCTTTTCTTGCAGGAGGAAGCCTCCGCCACCCAGGAAGCCAGCTGATCAGAGCGGCCCCGCCGGTTTCGGCGGGGCCATTTTGTTGCATTTCCCCCCGACAGGCGGCGTGTTTTGTGATATACTGGCAAAAAACACACAGGAGGCACACCATGCTGTATATCGGCTGTCACCTGTCCTCCTCCAAGGGCTTTGCCGCCATGGGGCGGCAGGCGCTGGAGCTGGGGGCGGACACTTTTCAGTTTTTCACACGAAATCCCCGGGGAAGCCGGGCCAAGGAGCTGGACCCCGCCGACGCGGCGGCGCTGGCGGGCCTGATGCGGGAGCACCGCTTCGCCCCCATCATCGCCCACGCGCCCTATACCCTGAATCTCTGCGGCAGGGAGGAGGCCAACCGCGTCTTTGCCCGGGAGACTATGGCGGACGACCTGCGCCGGATGGAGCACCTGCCGGGGCAGTACTACAATTTCCACCCCGGCAGCCATGTGGGCCAGGGAATGGAAGCGGGCATCGCCTACATCGCGGAGGGCCTGAACGCCATTTTGCGGGAGGAGCAGTCCACCACGGTCCTGCTGGAGACCATGGCGGGGAAGGGCAGCGAGGTGGGCGGCCGCTTCGAGGAGCTGCGGGCCATCCTGGACCGGGTGGAGCTGTCGGACAAGATGGGCGTGTGCCTGGACACCTGTCACGTCTCCGACGGCGGATACGACATCATCCACGATCTGGACGGCGTGCTGGCGGAATTTGACCGTGTCATCGGCCTCCGCCGGCTGAAAGCCATCCACCTCAACGACAGTCTGAACCCCACCGGCGCCCACAAGGACCGCCACGCCCGCATCGGCGAGGGCTGCATCGGTCTGGAGGCTCTGACGGCTGTGGTGCGGCATCCGGCGCTGAAGGACCTGCCCTTCTGTTTGGAGACACCCAATGAACTGCCGGGCTACGCCAAAGAGATCGCTCTCATGCGGGCGCGGGCGGAGTGATAAGAATAAAAAGCTTCCACAGGCGAATAGCTTGCGGAAGCTTTTTTGTGTTTTTATCTCAGAACCTGTATTCATAACCGGGGAATGCCGGATGGACGAGGATTTTTCTCGTCAGACAAGGAGATTTTCCGCAGCCATACTGACGTATGGCAAGGGAAAGCGACGCCGTATGGCAGGAATTTTAATTCTCCCGCTCTCATATCCAGAATACGTTCCTTGCTCAACTCCCAAATATTTTGCCACCTCAATTTGTTTGATATCCCGGTCGATGCGTAGCTCTCCAATTCTACGATAGTACATACCATCACCTCATGTTGTTACCATACAATATTCATGAGATAAATATTGACAAATATTTATCTCACGAATATTATTGTTATTGAGGTGATCGATATGCCCGTATATCCCAAGCATGACGACACGGTCTGCGGCAGCTGTGTCCATTTCCGCCGCCATTACATCAATTGTTCTTCCGAGTTTTACCCGTTGTCCGTGGGCCACTGTGTCTGCCTGCGGCCAAAGGACCGGGAGGAGGGCAGCACCTGTCCCTCCTGGAAGCCCCGGGAGCAGAAATAGGGAAAGGACCGCCTCTGGCGGTCCTTTCCCTTGATCTATATCAATCATAGCGCAGTGCGTCGATGGGGTTCAGCGTGGCCGCCTTCTTGGCGGGGAGATACCCGAACACGATGCCGATGGCGGTGGACACGCCAAAGGCCAGCAACACCGCTGCTATGGAGGGGCTGACGGTGATGGGGGTATCCGGCATCAACGCCGCAATCACCACCGTGGCCGCAGAGGAGAGCACATAGCCCAGCAAAATGCCCAGGATGCCGCCCAGGGCGGAGGTGGTGGCCGCCTCGATGACGAACTGGCGCATGATGGCGCTCTCCCGGGCGCCCAGGGCCTTGCGGATGCCGATCTCCTTTGTCCGCTCTGTGACGGAGACCAGCATGATGTTCATAATGCCGATGCCGCCCACCACCAGAGAGATGGCGGCAATGGCCGCCAGAATATAGATGACCACGTTCACCACGGAGTTCATGATGTCCAGCATCTCCGCCATGCTGATGACGGTATATGCGTCATCGTCCTCGAAGATCTCATACAGGCTGTTTTCCACCAGTGTCTTTGCCTCGGAGATCCGGTCCTTGTCCCGCACCGTGATCGTGTAGCTGCCAATGGTGCCGGAGTAGCTGACGCGGGCCGCCGTGGAATAGGGGAGGTATACGCAGTCGTCGGTGCCGCCTTCCTCCAGATCGCTGGTCTCCGCCGCCATGACGCCCACGATCTTCAGCGTGTTCTGTCCCAGCTTCAGCGTCTGGCCCACGGCATTGCCGCCGAAGTAGGCCATGTTCAGATACTGTCCGATCACACAGACCTTTTTCCGCTCCGCGATATCCGTGTACTGGATGCCCCGTCCCTGAGCCACCTCGTAGCCTTTCATAGAGAAATAGTCCTCGCTGACGCCGGTGACCGTGGAGGCGGACACGGTGTCACTGCCGATCTTCAGGGGAAAGGACACGGACACCGTGGGGGAAATCTGGTTCAAAAGCTCGCTGTTCTCCGCCACCATGTCATACATCTGCTCCTCGGACACACTGCGGGAGGAACCGCGGCCCATGACCATGACGGTGAGGGAATCCGTGCCCATCTCGTCAAAGCTGTCCTGGATATAGCCCTGCATGCCGTTGCCCAGGCCCACAATGACGATGACGGCGCACACGCCGATGATGATGCCCAGCATGGTCAGAAAGGTCCGCACCTTGCTGGCCCGGATATTTTTCAGCGCCAGCTGAAAGGTCTCCAAAAGGCTCATGTTGCCGCACCTCCCATCCCCGCCATCCGGGGCGTTACCACAGCCTCGGGGGCATTGGCGCCGCCGTCGTAGACCACCCGGCCATCCTCCAGGCGAATGATGCGCTGGGCCTGGACGGCGATGGAGTTGTCATGGGTGATGAGGACCACGGTGTTTCCGGCCTGGTGGAGCTGCTTCAGCAGCTCCAGGACCTCCCGCCCGGTGTGGGAGTCCAGGGCGCCGGTGGGTTCGTCCGCCAGGATCACCGCCGGCTCTCCCACCAGTGCCCGGGCAATGGACACCCGCTGCTGCTGGCCGCCGGAGAGCTGCTGGGGCCTGTGCTTCAGCTTGCCGCCCAGGCCCACCATCTCCAAGGCCAGCTTCGCCCGCTCATGGCGCTCCGCCCGGGGCACTCCGGCGTACATCAGCGGGACCTCCACGTTTTCCAGCAGCGTCAGCTTGGGCAGCAGGTTGTACTGCTGGAAGATGAAGCCCAGCATTTTGTTGCGGATGCCCGCCAGCTCATTTTTATTCATCTGGCCCACGTCTTTGCCGCCCAGCAGGTAGGTGCCGGAGGTGGGCACATCCAGACAGCCGATGATATTCATGCAGGTGGACTTGCCGGAGCCGGACTGCCCCACGATGGCCACGAACTCGCCGGTCCCGATGGACATGGAGATATGATCCGCCGCCCGGACGATGGTGTCGCCCATGTGGTAGGTCTTGCACACGTCCCGGAATTCGATCAGCGCGCTCATCCTCTGGGCCCTCCGCCGCCTCCGCCGGGCATCCCGCCTCCGCCGCCGGGACCTCCGGCAGTGGTGACATACATGTCACCGCCGCCCATCATGCCGCCTTCCATCATCATGTTCATGCCGCCGCCGGAGGCGGTCTGGAGATAGGCCACGGTGTCGCCCTCCTGCAGGCCGGAGGTGATCTCGATATAGCTGTCATCGCTGACGCCGGTCTCCACCTGGACATAGACATAGCCCTCCGGGGCCTCCTGGTCCAGGGCGCTGGCGGCGCTGGGGGAGTCGGATGTGATCAAAACGGTGCCGCCCCGGTTCACCGCCGCGCTGGGGATCGCCAGAACATCCCGGCTCTCCGCGATCACGATCTCCGCCTCCACGTTCATGCCGGGGAGCAGGCCACCGGTCTCGTCGATGCGGACTGTGACGGGATAGGTGGTGATGCCGCCGGAGGTCGTGCCCGCCACGGAGACCTTGGTGACCACGCCGGTGTAGGTCTTATCCTCCACGGCGTCGGCGGTGATCTGGACGGTCTGCCCCACGGCCACGTCGCTGATGTCCAGCTCGTCGATGTTCATGGTCATTTCCAGGCAGCTCAGGTCGTAGATGGTGCAAAGGACTCCGCCGTCCACGTTGTCCCCGGCCTTGGCCGTCTTGGTGACCACGGTGCCGGAGATGGGCGCGGTGATCTGGTAGTCATCCAGCCGGTCCCGGGCGTTTTCCAGGGAGGTGGAGGCATTGCTGAGACTGATGCGGGCGTTTTCAATGGAATTGTCCACACTGTCGCCGGTGATGGTGCAGATGCGGTCACCGCTGGAAACGGTGTCGCCCGCCAGCAGGCTCAGGCCGCTGATCTTGCCGGAGGTCCCCGCGGTGATGACGCTGGAGGCGCTGACCTCAATGGAGGCCTGCCCATAGCTGGAATAATTGCCGATGACGGCGCTGGCGGTGTAGTCCTCCGTCACCAGTCCCGGATTGACGGCTTTCACCCGCACCGTGGTCATCTGGCGGCCGCTGCCCGCGGCGTTGCTGGACGCGATGGAGGAACCGGAGACCTGCTGGACAGTGCCCTGGGTGGTGCCGGCAAAGCCGTCAATGAAGATCGTGGCGCTCTGGCCCACATAGAAATCACTGTTGTCCGCGTAGGAGAAGAGGAAATCGATGTAGATGTTGTTGTCCCCCACGATCTTGCAGATCTCCGTGCCGTTGTTGACCGAATCTCCGTTTCGGACATAGACCTCACTGACCGTCCCGGTCATATCCGCCGTGGGATACTTGGCCTGGACGGCCTGCTGATAACTGTTTTGGGCCTGGGAATAGCTGTTTTGAGCCTGGGTCTGGCTGCTGTCCGCATCGGAGGAATCCAGCGTATAGAGCAGCTGGTCCTTTTCCACGATGTCTCCCTCCTCAAAGGTGTCGCTGAGGATCTCCGCGGATACCAGGGTGGTAACGGTGTAGGAATCCGCCGGCTCCAGTGTGCCGCTGGAGGTCAGGGACTTGGTGATATCCCGCACCTCCGCCCCGCTCTCCCGGTAGCTGGCGGCGGAGGCCTGCTGCCCTCCCAGCCTGTGTACGACCGCGAATACGCCGCCCACCGCCAGGACGGCGATCACCGCCATCAGCTTGGCCTTTTTCCCAAGGCGCGGCCTTTTTTTCACAGCCTCTGCCTGCTCGGGCGAAGGCGTTCCTTGGTCTTGTCTCAACAATTCTTCCATAGATCTGCCATTCCTTTCCCGCATTTTCAAATGCAGAACTTCTGGGCAGAGGATATCTGATAAAGCTAAAACCAACCTGAAAGGATTTCTGAAATATGTTCCTTTTCTGTGACTTTCCTCCTGTTTCAGCGGCAGTTTATTTCTTAAAAATTCCTGAAAGTATTTTGTTCAATTTTAGGTCCCGCCTGCCTTTCAGCCGCGGAAGTCTCCCGGGCGCAAAAAACGAGAGCCGGAAACACCGTTTCCAGCTCTCGTCCTTTTATGTTCAGATGTCGGTCACTGTGCCTCGATCCGGTATTCCGGCTTGATGTCAAAGGCGTGGTCCATGGGGCCGGAGCCCTTTCCCAGGTCCAGCATGGCGGCCAGAGCGCCGGAGATGTAGGCCTTGGCCCGCTCCACGGCCTCGTCCAGGCCGTATCCCTTTGCCAGGTTGGAGGCGATGGCACTGGAGAGGGTACAGCCCGTGCCGTGGGTGTTGGGGTTCTGGATGCGCCTGCCCCGGAACCACTTGCCCTCTCCGCCGCGCCACAGCAGGTCGTTGGCGTCGTTGAGGTCGTGGCCGCCCTTGCAGAGGACCGCACAGCCGTATGTCCCGCAGATGGTCCTGGCGGCGGTCTCCATGTCCGCGGCGCTTTCGATCTTCATGCCCGAGAGGATCTCCGCCTCGGGGATGTTGGGCGTCAGCACCTCCGCCAAGGGAAGGAGCTTTTCCTTCAGGGTGCCGATGGCGTCATCCTCCAGGAGCTTGGCACCGGAGGTAGCCACCATCACCGGGTCCACCACGATGTGCCTGGCCCCATACTGCCGCAGCTTGTCCGCGATGACGGTGATCAGCTCCGCGGAGGAGACCATGCCGATCTTCACCGCGTCGGGGAAGATATCTGTAAAAATGGCGTCCAGCTCTTTTCCCAGGAAATCGGGGGTGGCGTTCAGGATGCCGGTGACGCCGGTGGTGTTCTGGGCGGTCAGGGCCGTGATGGCGCTCATGGCGAACACGCCGTTCATGGTCATGGTCTTGATATCCGCCTGGATGCCGGCGCCTCCGCTGGAATCGCTCCCAGCGATCGTCAATGCTGTTCTCATCTGTATTCTCCTTTTCTGCATTGAAGTTTTATAACGCGGCGGAAGGTGGTGCCCCCAGCCCGCCGCGGGGGGTATGGATCTGTCAAAGTCTCCATCCGTCCGTGTCAAGAATCGCCTGTCAAAGCCTCATTCCGCCGCGATCTCCTCTGCCAATGTCAGCATCTCCGCAGCGGCGGCTTTCACGTCCGGCTGGGCGAACAGGGCGGAGACCACCGCCACGCCGTCCAGCCCGCAGCCCTTCAGCTCCAGGATATTGTCTCTGGTGATGCCGCCGATGGCCACCACGGGAATGTCCACCGCCGCTGTGATGGCCCGGATGGTCTCCCGGGAGATAGGCTTGGCGTCGGTCTTGGTGCCGGTGACAAAGGCCGCGCCGGTGCCCAGATAGTTGGCTCCCGCCGCCTGGGCCCGGAGGGCCTCCTCCACGCTGTGGGCGGAGACGCCGATGAGCTTGTCCGGCCCCAGCAGCTCCCGGACGCGGCCCGCCTCCAGATCCTGCTGCCCCACGTGGACGCCGCCGGCGCCGGTCCTGGCCGCGATCTCCACATTGTCGTTGATGATGCTGATGACGCCCCGTCTCCGGCACAGCGCCACGAACCGCTCCGCCTCTTTCAGAAAGGCGTCCTCATCCAGGTGCTTTTCCCGCAGCTGGACCATGGCGGCGCCGCCGTCAATGGCGGCCTCGATCTGGGCCATAAGGGCGTCCTCATCCGCCGCCCAGGCCCGGTCCGTCACGGCGTACAGCCGCATCTGTCTGCCCTCGATCTTCATGTTCGGCCTCCTCATATGCAAAAACCACAGACATCCCAAACGCGGGCTGTCTGCGGCAAGCGCTGGATATCTCCCTACGTTGGCATGATCCAAATCAGGTCTCCGGGTCGAGACCTCGCTGGTCTCCTCTCAGCCCGCGCCGGCGGACTCCCCGCATTGTTTTTTACATTGTACGCCTCTTTTTTCTTCTTTGCAACCCTCTTGACAACCTTTCCATCAAATGCGATAATAGTCTCGAAAACAGGGGAGCCGTTTGGGGCTGAGAGGAAGCGCACGCTTCGACCCTTTCACCTGATGTGGGTAATGCCACCGTAGGAAGTATCACGGGACCAGCGGCGGGCACCTCATCGGGCGCCCGCTGTTTTATACTCTATTTGAGGAAGGGAAGTGCATCGGAGAGACATACCGGCGCCCCGGACCACCGGGAGCGGGCAGAGGGGGAGCGCCCTGTGTCCGTGCCGACAAGCAGCGATGGGAAGCCGTGTTCCGGCGTGAGAGGAGGCCAGTGAGCCTCGACCGAATTTTCCACAGGCGCCCTTGCGCCTGTCACCTTGCCATGCAAGGGGAAAACGCTGCCGGATCCGCCGTTTTCTCCCTGCGATTTCTGAAATCAAAGGAGTTTTTATGATGAAAAGCCGTTCTACCAAAAAGCTGGCTCTGGCCGGCGTTCTCTGTGCTGTCGCCGTGGTGGGCAGCATGTTTTCTTTCCCTGTCTTCGGCAGCAAATGCGCTCCGGTCCAGCACATGGTGAATATCCTGTGCGCCGTGTTCCTGGGCCCCTGGTACGGCGTGGGCGTGGCCTTTGTGGCAAGCCTGCTGCGGAACCTGCTGGGCCTGGGCAGCCTGCTGGCCTTTCCCGGCAGCATGTGCGGCGCCCTGTTGTGCGGCATTGCCTTCTGGAAGTCTGAAAAGCTGTCCATAACGCTGGTGGCCGAGGTCTTTGGCACCGGCATCATCGGCGGCCTGCTGTCCTACCCCGTCGCCGTGGCCTTCATGGGCGTTGACGCCGGCACCGTGGCCTTCTATGCCTATGTGGTGCCCTTCCTGGTCTCCACCGTGGGCGGCTCCATCCTGGCCGGTGTTCTGGTCTTTGCCCTGCAGAAGAGCGGCGCCCTGAAGTCCATGCGGGCCGCTCTGGAATACTGATCTTCAGCGAGGATCTTCTATGTTCGATCTCACCCGTCTGGCCGCTGTCAAGGAGCAGCGGCCCCTGATCCACTGTATCAGCAATATCGTCACCGCCAACGACTGCGCCAATCTGGCCCTGGCGGTGGGCGCCAGTCCCATGATGGCCCAGGCCGCCGAAGAGATGGCGGAGATCACCGCCATCAGCCGTGCCACCGTCCTGAACACCGGCACGCCGGACGAAGAGCGGTTCAAGATCTGCCTGCTGTGCGGAAAAGAGGCCCGGCGGCTGGACCAGCCCTTTGTGCTGGACCCCGTGGGTGTGGGCGCCAGCTCCTGGCGTCTGGAGCGGACCATGGAGCTGTTGCGCCTGTACACGCCCGCCATCCTGCGGGTGAATCTGGGGGAGGCCCAGGCCCTGCTCCAGCGGGACAAGCGGGAACACGGCGTGGACAGCGATGTCCCAGCCGCCCTGGCGGAGCGCCTGGACACGGCGGTCTGTCTGGCAAAACGCCGCCGGACCACCGTACTGCTCTCCGGTCCGGAGGATATCATCACTGACGGCAGTGCCGCCTGGTCCGTTCCCGGCGGCAGCCATTGGATGGCCCGCGTCACCGGGACCGGGTGTATGCTCTCCGTTCTGTGCGGCGTGTTCGCCGCCGTGGAGCCGGACGCCGTCTCCGCCGCGGTCCTAGCCGCCGCATTCTGGAAGGTCTGCTCCCGGCGGGCGGAACAGGCGGCGGGGGACAGAGGCCCCGGCAGCTTCCGCACGGCCCTGCTGGACGCCGCAGGGATGCTGACAACGGAGGAGTTCGCCGCCGAGGCGAGGATCGAACCGCTGTGATCAAAAAACAAAAGGCCGCCGCTGCGATGCTCCGCAGCGGCGGCCTTTTATTCGCTCGATGGTGAAAATATACCGGATGGACCCTGTCCGCCAGATGACACGGCGGACCGAGGACCGCAAAGACGACAGCGCCTGCCCCTCCTGGGTGCACGGAAAGATGAAACAGCCCCACCGGACATATTTTCATCTGCCCCCGCATAGGTTGTCCCAGAGGTGAAGCACATGAAACAAAAGATTTTCTCCTCCGGCCTCCTGCGGCGGTTGGAGGCCGGTGTTCTGGCCGCCGGGACGCTGTGGGCGGTGAGCGTCACCGCGGGCAGCGATACCGCCGCTTCCGCGTTCTCCGCGCTGCGGGAATCCATTCCCATCGGCGCCCTGCGGTGGGAGCTGGGGGATCTGTGGACCAGGGACACTCTGTCTCCCGCCGCGGTGCTGACCATCGGAGAATCCCCTCTGCTGCTGGCGGCACGGCCCGCCGTGGCGGAGCTCTGGTCCTCAGACCGGGCGGAGCAGCCCGCCAACAACAGTGAGGAGGAAGAGCTCGTCACCGTCCCCGTGGAGGAGACGCCGCTGGACACCCTCACCGCCACGGACAACGGCGTCCCCGCCAAGACACTGGTCCCCACGGACCCCAGCGGCTACACCGTCTGCGGCCGGGCCTATATCAGCAACTCCACAGATCATGTTCTGTCCATCCCGGCCTTACAGGAGCTGTTCGCGGCGGAATTGGGCCCGGAGGGGCCCCAGGTCCTGATCCTCCACACCCACGGCAGCGAGGCCTACACCCCCGTGGAAGACGCGGACATCGTCTGGTCCGGGGACCACCGCACCACCGACTCCCGGTACAACGTGGTCAAGGTGGGCGATGTGATGGCGGAGGTCTTTGGCGATGCGGGCATCTCCGTCCTCCACGACCGGACGCTGTACGACTATCCCTCCTATACCGGCGCCTACGACCGGTCCCTGGCGGCCATCCAGAGCTATCTGGCCCAGTATCCCTCGATCCGGTTCATCCTGGATGTCCACCGGGACGCCATTGAGGACGCCCAGGGCAATGAGTACAAGGTGGTCACCGAGGTCGACGGTGTGGGGACCTCCGCTCAGCTAACGCTGGTGGTGGGCAGTGATGGCAGCGGCCTGACACACCCCAACTGGATGGAAAATCTGAAGCTGGCGGTGGCCATCCAGCAAAACGCGCTGCTGAATTACTCCTCCCTGATGCGGCCCATTCTGCTGCGAAATTCCCGGTATAACCAGCACGCCACCACCGGTTCCCTGCTGGTGGAGGTGGGCGCGGCGGGCAACTCCCCGGAGGAGGCCGCATTGGCAGGCCGCCTGTTCGCAGAGCAGATGGTGGAGGTCCTGGAGGCCCGGAGCAAATAGAAAAAACGGACGGCGCAGAGCCGTCCGTTTTGCCTTGTAGTACCAAAGCAAAGAAAAGACCCCTTTCGGGGTCTTTTCCAAATCAGTCGGTGACGTAGGGCAGCAGAGCGATCTGACGGGCACGCTTGATGGCCTCAGTCAGCTGACGCTGATGCATGGCGCAGGTGCCGGTGGTTCTGCGGGGCAGAATCTTGGAACGCTCAGAGACGAAACGACGCAGCTTGGCGGCGTCCTTGTAATCGATGCTCTCGCACTTCTCAGCGCAGAACTGGCAAACCTTACGGCGCTTGCCGCGCATGGGACGAGCGGGTCTCGCTTCACGATCGAAAGCCATGAAATGGTTCCTCCTTTATCAAAATCAATACATACTGATTTTTCATAAAAAGGTTCCGCTGAATCTTTTTATGCAGCGGTTTTACCGCTGCCGCAAAACCACCTCAATGGTCTTGTGAAATCAATATGTCACGTCTTTCCTGTCCGCATTTCATACGGGCCGTGCAAACCGTTGGTTTGCACGGATGAAAACAGTTAAAAATGTTTTCATCCGGAAATCGTATCAGAACGGCAGTTCGCCGTCCTCCTCGCCGATCTCGGCGAAATCGGAGTGCCCGCCCATGGGAGCCGCGGGGGCCCGCCCGGCAGGGGCACTGTACGCGGGAGCGGCGCCATAATCTCCGGTGCCATCGCGCTTGGAATCCCCGAAGTAGACGTTCTCGGCAACGACCTCAGCGCTTCTGCGCTTTCCACCGTTCTGGTCCGTCCAGTCGCGGATCTGCAGCCGGCCCTCCACCACGGCCATGCGGCCCTTGGTGAAGTACTTGCTGACAAATTCCGCGGTGCTGCGCCAGGCCACCACATCGATGAAATCCGTCTCCTTCTCGCCGCTCTGGGACTTGAAGTCCCGGTCCACGGCCAGAGAGAAGGATGTGACGGCCGTGCCGCTTCCGGTGCGGCGCAGCTCGGGGTCACGGGTCAGCCGGCCCATGATGATGATCTTGTTGAGCATGGATACAGCCTCCTTACTCGCCCTTGCAGACGATCAGGGAACGCATGATGCCGTCGGTGATACCGAGGACACGGTCCAGCTCCTTGGGGAAGGAAGGCTCGCTGGTGAAGCTCATCAGCACGTAGTAGCCATCGTTCTTGTAGTTGATGGGATAAGCCAGCTTGCGGCTGCCCCACTCTTCCACCTCAACGGCGGAACCATTCTGCTCAGCCAGGGTCTTGAACTTCGCCACCAGAGCGGCGATGCCCTCTTCACCCTGTGCAGGGTCGATGATATACACGACCTCATAATTGGCAGAAACCTTTGCCATATTTGCACCTCCTTTTGGACAAATGGCCCTCATTTCAAGATGAGGGCAAGGATAGCCCGCAGACTGCGAGCCTTATTATTATATAAGAAATCCAGCAAATGTCAAGGACAAGTTTCAAAATCCCGCCCATTCTTTGTAGGATTACAATAGATGTTGGACAAGTGAGTAAAAAAGGGATGAAGGATAAGGCCTTATCGGTTAAAGTTGAGTTACGACACAACAACTTGGCGAAAGGAGGCCATATCCTTCA
>JAETOQ010000146.1 GCA_021771635.1 Oscillospiraceae bacterium
AGGGAGCGGGCGAACACAGCCCCGCCGATGCTGGTCTGATGGGTGACATGGGTGCTGGAGTGAGAGGGCTGGCCGGCATTGCCCCGGTTGGGGATGCTTTCCCCGCCGCCCTGGGTGTGGGTGTGTTCTGCGGAGCTGTCTGTGCGGGCAGTCTGGGCGCTGCTGTCCGTATGGACAGCGGACTGGGACTCCTGCCCGGTAATGATAACGCCCTCCTGCTGGGATACAGCCTCCGCGAACACAACGGTATCGGACTGAATATCGCCGCCGGTATGCTCGGCGGAATGAATGGTGTTGTCCCCACCGCCCATATTCACGTTGCTGGCCGTGTGGGTGGCGCTGTTTGTGTTGGTGCTGCCGTCTGAGTGGATGGTGCTGGCCGAGTGGGTAGCCGCTGTGGTGGCCTGCTTTTGGGCCGTATGGACAGCGGCGGTCTGGGTGGTGGCCGTTTTGACCGCGCTGTTGGTGATGTGCCGCCCGGCCATGCCGATCAGCCCGCCCCCAAAGAAGCCGCCTGTAGAGCCGGAGGGGGCTTGTCCCGAAGCAGAACTGCTCCCGGAACGCCCGGAACCGCCCACAGCGTGTCCACCTGCTTTGGCAATCATGGACGCGCCCCGGACGGCGATCATGGCCTCGGCCATCAGGGATCCGCCTGTGCGGCCCACGTTCACGCCCATGGAGGCCATGAAGCTGTCGATTTTCTGGGACACCTTCAGGAAAGCAACGGCGCACAGGAACCAAATCAGCACGTTACCCGTGACCGCCTCCTTGCTGGTGGCGGCCACCTGGGCCTCCACCTCTGCCTCCGTGAGGGCAAAGGCCGGGGTACACAAAACAACCGCCAGCACCAGTGCCAGCGGCAGAAGGGATAATATCCGTTTTTTCATGGGTTTCCTCCGTTCAGAGTGACAGCGGGTTGGCGAGGAATGTCCCCACCATGCTGGTGAACAGCCGCAGGCACCAGGCGTTCATCAGCAGCAGGAAGATCTGCCCGGCGAACATCCGGCACCAGCTTTTGAAAATGTTGGACGTGGCCTGGGAGGCCCCCATGGCAAAGGCCACCGGGGCGGTGAACACCAGCACACCCAGCAGCACATACCGCTCCGCCGCCTCAAAGAGCAGCTTGATATAGTTCCACGCCATGATCAGCACCAGGATGAGAACGATGAGGGCCACCGCCCCGTTGGCGCACACGCCTATGATGGTGAACAGCACCGAGCTGAAATCGGCGAAGTTCAGGCTGGGGAGCGTACTGGTAAGGATCCAGTCGTAGGGTGTGCCGCCGATGTCCAGCGCCATGTTCACGATGTCGTGGGCATACCACGCCAGGACAAGGAACAGGACACAGCGGATGGACAGCTTCACAGGGTCTTCCGCTTCCGTGCTGATGCCCAGGCCAAAGTTCTTGAACAGGTTCCACACCCAGATCAGCAAAATGAGGCCGATGGCCAGGGCCACAAAGACCTGGTACATGGTCTCCGCCGCCGGAAAGTAGCGCAGGAACACGGTCATGTCGCAGCCCAGTGCGCCCAAAACTGAGGTGTTGATCAAGTCCAGGCCGTGCATGACTTGTTCCGCCAGCCACTCTACGATACCGTCTAAGATGCCCATGGGTTACGAGGGCGTCCACTGCCCCCCCGAGAAGAAGGGGGTGATGTAGGCCATGATGAAGCCCAGGGAGTTGAGGATCATCCAGGTGATGATGATGCGTTTCAGCCACGACCGGGCTTCCTGGGTGGAGCGATCCGTGTGGCCGAAGTTGATCATCAGCAGGGCCACGGCGGCGGTGACCACGGCGGCAATGGTGGAGATGCCCAGGATCTGGGTGTAGACGTCCTTCATGATGTCGCTGGCTTTCGTCCAGATGGTGGCGGCGGAAGCGGGACGGTACAGCAGCGGGGACAGGCTGGTCGTGGTGAACCATGCGTACAGCCAACGGCCTGGGCCCGGCCTGCGGTTGGGGGCATTCTGGGACGGAGTGAGATGTTGGGTCAAGCAAATTCCTCCTTTGTTTTAGGCGAAAACAAAGGCCAGCGCCCGGTTGCGGGTGCTGGCCCGTCTACCGCAGGACATGAAAAAAGACGCCCCCGGCGTCTGTCCCGCAGCCGTTTTCACTTGTGGTTACAGTTTTGAGCATGAC
>JAETOQ010000147.1 GCA_021771635.1 Oscillospiraceae bacterium
TCAATGCCAACGAAAAACGATATGCTTTTTACATCAAGGTCAAAGCGGATGATTCGCAGATCATCAAATTCGCCGCCATGACCGTCGCCGCGCCGGAGATCGGCAAGGCCCCCTCCGCAGCTGTGACCGGCAATGGCGTTGAAGCCAGCGATGTCAAATGGTCCCCCACCGACGCCACGTTCCAAGCGGGAACGGCGTATACTGTCTCTTTCACTCTGAAGGCGGACGCCACCCATGTGCTGGCCGACGACTTCAAAAATGTCGGCACTGTCACGGTCAACGGGCAGAAGGCGACGCTGACCTCATCGACCAAGGGTAAGTTCGTTACCTATACCGTCTCCTACACCTTCCCGGCGCTGAAGGCCGGAGCGCCCGCCATCACCACCCAGCCCAAGTCCGTCAGCGTCAAGGAGAGCGCGGATGTTACCTTTTCCGTTGCCGCCACCGGCGAGACTCTGAACTACCAGTGGTGGTGTGAAGCCAAGGGCGGCGCGGCCAAGGTGGGCACCAACGGCCCGACCTATACCATCAAGGCCGTGAACGTGCCGGATGATAACGGTACTGCCTACTACTGTGTGGTCAGCAACAAAGCCGGCGAGGTCACCTCTGACAAGGCGACTCTGACAGTCTCCAAACTGGGTGCCATGACCACCTTCTCCGACGTGCCGGAGGGCGCTTACTACACCGACGCGGTGGCATGGGCGGTAGAAAAGGGCGTGACCAGCGGCACCAGCGGTACCACCTTCTCTCCAAACGCCGACTGCACCCGCGCTCAGATTGTGACCTTCCTCTGGCGTGCGGCGGGCAGCCCCGCACCCAAGAGCAACGAGTCCGCCTTTACGGATGTGGCCGCAGGCAGCTACTACGAGACAGCAGTCCAGTGGGCTGTGGAGAACGGCATTACCAGCGGCACCAGCGCCACCACCTTCAGCCCCAACGCCACCTGTACCCGGGCCCAGACGGTGACTTTCCTCTGGCGCTCCCAGAAGTCCCCGGCGGACGGCGCCGCGAACTCCTTCACAGACGTGGCGGATGGCACCTACTATACCGACGCGGTGAAGTGGGCAGTGAAAAACGGCATCACCAGCGGCACCAGTTCCACCACCTTCAGTCCCAATGCCGATTGCAGCCGCGCCCAGATCGTGACATTCCTGTACCGCTGCCTGGGCAAGTAACCTGTGCCAATGCGGCGTATGGTTCCGATACGGGGAATTTAGCCGCTGAGCAAATAAAGAGAATATGGAGGAACATCAAATGAAAGGTCAAAGTTTTCTGAAAATTACCTCTATCCTGATGATCGTGGGCGGAATCATCGCCGTCATTGCCGGTGTGATCGCCATTCTGGGCGTCAGCGCCCTGGTGGCCATCGCAGGCAGCGCGGAAGGGGCCGGCCTTCTCTATGCCAGCTCTATCATCGTCACCATCGCCTCCGTCATCGAGATCATCGCCGGCGTGAAGGGGCTCAAGGCGTGCAAAGCCCCTGAGCTCGCCAAGAAGTGTGTGACCTGGGGCATTCTGATCGTAGTAGTCAGCATCATCTCCATGGTGATCGGCCTGATTGGCGGCGGGAAGTTCAGCATCACCAATCTGGCCCTCAATTTGCTGGTGCCCGGCCTGTATATTTACGGGGCGATGCAGATGAAGACGCCCGTTTAAGGCTCTTTGACACCATTAACTGCCCACATTTATTCTGACCGGTTAAATATAGGCCGGTGGAGAGATTAGCAAGGAGGAAATCATTATGGCTCTGTTTGGAAAACTGTTTGACAAAAAGCAATGCTCCATCTGCGGCGGCGACATCGGGCTTCTGGGTAACCGCAAGCTGGAGGACGGAAACTGCTGCAAAAACTGTGCGGCCAAGCTCTCCCCCTGGTTCAGCGAGCGGCGGCAGAGTACCGTGGAGGACATCAAGGCCCAGCTGGAGTACCGGGAGGCCAACCAGGAGAAAGTGGCGGCGTTTCACGCCACCCGCACCTTGGGCGAGAGCACCAAAGTGATTCTGGACGAGGATGCCGGGACCTTCCTGGTCACCTCTGCCCGGAACTGGCAGAGCGCCAACCCCGACGTGCTGGCCTTTTCCGATGTGACCGGCTGCACATTGGACATTGATGAGGATAAAACAGAAATTCA
>JAETOQ010000148.1 GCA_021771635.1 Oscillospiraceae bacterium
GCGCCGATCAGGAACGCCTCGGGCTTCAGGTCCTCGATGACATCGCAGATGACCTTGGCGTAGGCGTCGGTGTTGTAGACGCTCAGCAGGGGGCTCTCGCAGACATAGACCTTGTCAGCGCCGTAGCCGCCCAGCTCCTTGGCGGCGGACTCAATGCCCTCGCCGCCCAGCAGCAGGCCGCACAGGTTCACGCCCAGCTCGTTGGCCAGGTCGCGGCCCTTGGAGATCAGCTCGAAATCGGTGGGCATCAGCTTGCCCTCACGCTGCTCACAGAACACCCATACATCCTTGAAAGCAGCGATATCAGCACTATTGAAGTTAGACATATTCGTTTATCCCCTTTCTCAGATGATGTGCTTGTCGGACAGGATACCGGCCAGCTTCTCGCAGGTGTCCTTGTCAGCACCCTCCAGCATCATGCCGACGCCCTTCTGGGGAGGCGTGAAGCTCTTGAAGATGTTGGTGGGAGAGCCCTTCAGGCCGATGGTGGTGGCGTCGATCAGCTTGTGGTCCTTCAGCTTCTCATAGTCGAAGACCTCCAGGGGCTTCTCATAGGTGGCATAAATGCCGCCGATGCTCATGTAGCGGGGTTCGTTCAGCTCCTTGATACAGGTGATCAGGCAGGGAGTCTGAGTCTTGATGGTCATGTAGCCGTCCTCCAGCATGCGCTTGACGGTGACGGTCTCGCCTTCCTTGGTGATGTCGGCGGCATAGGTGATCTGAGGCAGGCCCAGCTTCTCAGCGATCTGGGGGCCGACCTGGGCGGTATCGCCGTCGATGGCCTGACGGCCGCACATGACGATGTCGTCCTTCTCCACACCGATGGTGTCGATGGCGGCGGCCAGGATCTGGGAAGTGGCATAGGTGTCGGAACCGCCGAACTCACGGGCGGAAACCAGAACGGCCTCATCGGCGCCCATAGCCATCAGCTCACGCAGCATACCGGCGGCGGGAGGGGGGCCCATGGTGATGACGGTGACCTTGCAGCCGGTGGCGTCCTTCAGCTTCAGAGCGGCCTCCACGGCGTTCATGTCGTCGGGGTTGGTGATGGTCTGCATGGACGCGCGGTTCAGCGTGCCATCGGGATTGACAGCCACCTTGCCGGAGGTATCGGGGACCTGCTTTACACAAACAATGATCTTCATGTTGATTCTTCCTCCTTACAGACCCATGTTGGCGGAGATGACGATGCGCTGGACCTCAGAAGTGCCCTCGTAGATCTCCGTGATCTTGGCGTCACGCATCATGCGCTCCATGGGATAGTCCTTGGTGTAGCCGTAGCCGCCGAACATCTGCAGCGCCTTGGTGGTGGTCTTCATGGCGTGCTCAGAGCAGAACAGCTTGGCCATGGCGGCTTCCTTGGTGTAGCGGACACCCTGGCCCTTCAGGACGGCGGCCTGATAGGTCAGCAGACGGCCGGCCTCGCAGCCCAGCTCCATGTCGGCGAAGGTGAACTGGGTGTTCTGGAACTTGCTGATGGGCTTACCAAACTGGACACGGCCCTTAGTGTACTCCTTGGCCTCGGCCAGGGCGCCCTCGGCGATGCCCAGAGACTGCGCGGCGATGCCGATACGGCCGCCGTCCAGTGTCTGCATGGCGATGGAGAAACCCTTGCCCTCACGGCCCAGCAGATTCTCCTTGGGAACGATGCAGTCGGTGAACACGATCTCAGCGGTGGGAGAGCCGTGCAGGCCCATCTTCACCTCATGCTTGCCCACGGAGAAGCCGGGGAAGCTGCTCTCCACGATGAAGGCGGAGATGCCCTTGGTGCCCTTGGACTTGTCGGTCATGGCGAAGACCACGAACACGTCGGCAACATAGCCGTTGGTGATGAAGATCTTGGAGCCGTTCATCACATAGTGGTCGCCTTCCAGCTTGGCCTCGGTCTGGCCCTTGGAGGCGTCGGAACCGGCGTTGGGCTCGGTCAGGCAGAACGCGCCCACCTTATGGCCGGTGGTCAGCATGGGCAGATACTTGGCCTTCTGCTCCTCGGTGCCGTGGGTCAGGATGGGGTCGCAGCACAGGCCGTTGTGGGTGGCCACGATGTCGCCGGTGGAGGCGCACTGCTTGCTCAGCTCCTCGATGCAGATGGCGG
>JAETOQ010000149.1 GCA_021771635.1 Oscillospiraceae bacterium
GGCCGGAGCTGCTCCCCCATCTCGTAGAGGTCAAGGACAACCAGCCTGTTGTCCATGTTGACGTTGGTGGGGTGGGCGAACACATTCAAGCTGCCCTCGGTGATAAGCTCGGCGGCAAGTGCAATCTCCCGCGCCTCCGGGTCGGCCTGCTTCAGCACTTCCTCCCGCCAGTCGGTGAGCAGGGGCATCCGCACCTTGCCCTTTCCCTGGAAGTAGTTTTGATAGATATTGGAGGTACAGCGGTCAATGATGGATTTGTGGCTGGCGCTCATGCGCCCCGCGCCCATCTGCTGCTCCAAAATGCTGGTAATGATCTCAGACTTCATAGCAACGGGGTTTTCGTCGTCGGCGTAGCCGCTGCCCAGGTCAAGGGGGGAAATGTGGTGCTGGCTGTGGGGAGAGATTTCGATAATTTCGCCGCCCAGGGCCTTGGCCAGCGGGCCGTACTCGCGTTCGGCGTCAATGATAATCACATCGTCGCCGGTGCCCAGCACAACCTCGGTGATGGCGTCTTTCATCCCCATGCTCTTGCCGGAGCCGGAGACGCCCAAATAAAAGCCGTGGGGGGAAATGAGCCGCTTGCGGTCACAAATTAAGAGGTTGCGGGAAATGGCGTTGATGCCGTAGGACAGCCCGCCGGGGTCTTGTATCTCCTGCACCCGGTAGGGCATGAGGACGGCGGCGCTCTCGGTGGTCAGCGTCCGCAGGGCCTTGACGCGCCGGAGGCCGTAGGGCAGGACGGTGTTCAGCCCGTCCTCCTGCTGGTAGCGCAAGACAGAAAACTGGCAGAGGTGTTCCCGCCCAATGGACAGCAGGGTTTCCGTGTCCGCGTCCAACTGCTCCAGCGTATCCGCAATATGCACCAGCGTTACCACGGCAAAAATCATGCGCTGGTCGCGCTCGGTGAGGTCGGACAAAAATTCCTTTGTCTCGGAGCGGAGCTGCTCCAGCTCGTAGGGAATGGCGGCGGTAAAGTTGTTCCTGTCGTTCTGGCGCTGCTGCCAACGGGTGATGTCGCTCTCAATGCCTAAAATCCGGCTCTGGATTTCTTTCACAGCCTCGTCGGTGGGAATGGGCAGGATGTCGATGGACAACATGAGGCTGCGGTCAAAGTCGGACAGGTCGGAGATCATATCGTCCTCAATATAGCTGGCGTACTCCTTGAGAAAGAGGACGCGCCCATACTTACCGCCCATCTCAAAGTGTCCGGCCTTAAAGGAGATACCGTCCGGGCAAACCAGGTCTTTGAAGTCTACCCCATGCCGGATGGCCGCCGTTTGGTCGAATGTGAAATACTGTTCCTCACCGGGCCGGAAAAAGTCATGGAGGATGCGGAGCCGGTCATGGTTGGCAACCTCCCGCGCCGTGCTGTCCAGCCGTCCCAGGCTCTTGGTCAGGTTGCCGTCCACCCGCCGGAAATAGGAACGGGTTTCCTCGATCTTCCGCTGGGGGATGGACAGGGTGATATACTTTTCCTGCACAAGATTGTTGCTCTCGGCGGCGCGGCGCTTCAAAATGGCGTTGGCCTCCTGCCGGTACTCGTCCAGGCCGTCCCAGCGTTCCTCCATTAAGATACTGCGCTCAAAGTCCACGGGGTTCAGACGGCGGTTGATAATGGTGATCTTGGTGGCGGCGTCGGTGGGCAGGGAGTTGAGGACGCCGCCGTAGGCCAGGAAGATGCCCCGCCGCTCCTCGTCGGAGGCGGCGGCGTAGTTCACATCGGTAAGACGCCAGCTCTTGCTGTGCCGGTTCCCCACCAGCCAGATGCCGTCCGGGTACACGCACTTGACGGGGATCGTCTCCTGGACGCTGCGGGGGACGGTGAATTTCTCGCGCTCGCTCTTGTTGGCAGAGACAAGGGATTTAATCAAAGTCCTGCCCTCCTTTCCGCTTCAGTAGCTCATAGTGAAAGTTTCTGGATATAAACCGGCGCTCCCCGGCGCAGAGGATTTCGGACTTGATAAAAGCCCAGGCAAACTGCTCCAGCGTCATGCCGTTGTAGTTGAAAAAGCC
>JAETOQ010000036.1 GCA_021771635.1 Oscillospiraceae bacterium
GCCATACGGCGTCGCTTTCCCTTGCCATACGTCAGTATGGCAAGGGAAATCTCCTTGTCTGACGAGAAAAATCCTCGTCCATCCGGCATTCCCCGGTTATGAATACAGGTTCTTAAATAAAATGCTTTATTTGAAATCCCGCGTGCTGCGCACGCGGGCAGCGCGGCGGCGGGACGGATATGAGGGGGCGCTCTTCAGGCGATGCCCCAAAATCGTATCCAGGGGGGATCAGATCCCCCCTGGATGCTGACGTTTCAGATCTCGTCGAAGAACTTGGCGTGGATGGCCTTGACCGCCCGGTTGACATCCTCCTCGTCCAACAGAACGGAGACACGGATCTCAGAGGTGTTGATCATCTGGATGTTGATGCCCGCCTCATACAGTGCCTCGAACATCTTGGCGGCCACGCCGCAGTTGCTCATCAGGCCCGCGCCCACGATGGACACCTTGCCGATGTGCTCGTCGGCCTCGATGTGGTGGAACCGCAGGGCCTCCTTGTTCGTATTCAGGATCTCCTCGGCCTCCTCCAGATCCTTTTTATGGACGGTGAACGTGATATCCTTGGTATCCTCGCGGCCGATGGACTGCAGGATCACGTCCACGTTGATGTCGTGCTTGCTCAGCAGGTCAAAGACCTGGAACGCGACGCCGGGATTATGCTGCAAACCGATCAGGGCGATACGGGCAATGCTGGTGTCCTTCGCCACACCGGCGATATTGGTTTTCTCCACTTTGGTGACCTCCTTAACTTTCGTGCCGGGCTTTCTCTCCAAACTGGACACGACTTCCAAACTCACTCTAAACTTCTTTGCCAGCTCCACGCTGCGGTTGTGGAGCACCTGAGCGCCCTGAGATGCCAGCTCCAGCATCTCGTCGTAGGTGATCTCATCCAGCTTCCGGGCGTTGGGGACGATGCGGGGATCGGTGGTATACACGCCATCCACATCGGTGTAGATCTGACACAGCTCTGCCCGGAACGCCGCCGCCAGCGCCACAGCGCTGGTGTCGGAGCCGCCCCGGCCCAGTGTGGTCACATCGCCGCTGCGGTCCACGCCCTGAAACCCGGTGACGATGACGATGCGGTGCTGGTCCAGCTCCGCTTGGATGCGCTCGTGATCGATCCGCTTGATGCGCGCATCGGAATGGACGCCTGTGGACCGGATCCCCACCTGCCAGGCCGCCAAGGAGACACAGGGCAATCCCATGCCCTCCAGTGCCATGGCACAAAGTGCCACCGAGATCTGCTCGCCCGTGGAAAGGAGCATATCCATCTCCCGCTTAGAGGCGTGGGGATTGATCTCCTCCGCCTTGGCGATCAGATCATCGGTGGTGTCGCCCTGGGCGGACAGAACGACGATCACATCGTTGCCCTCCAGGTAGGTCTCCGCAATAATACCGGCGACATTGCGGATGCGCTGGGCATCCCTCACGGAACTGCCGCCGAATTTTTGTACGATCAAACTCATAGTGTTTCCTTCTTTGCTTCAGATTGGTCTGGACATTGCCTTCCACCCCATCATACGCGGGGACCGGGGTGTTTGGGAATCACGCCAGCACACGCATGCTGGCCCGTACGTTCAGGTCTTTGGACAGCCGCAGGGCGTCCCGGCCGCTGATGGAGTCCGTCAAAAACGCCGTCTCCCCGTTTTCAGCGAGGACTTCCACATTCCCAAACGCCGTGACCGCTTCGGAAAGCGTTCCCGCGATGCGGAAATAGTGCCGGGAGGACAGCTCCATCGGGTCTTCAAATCCAGCGGTGCCGCTGGACCAGGTGCTCTCCTGCTGCCGGGGGCCGGCCTGAAGGCACTCCATCACATCCGCCGCGCAGGCAGAGGCGGTGGGAAGCGCTCCGGCACCCTTTCCATAGAACATGACGTCTCCGGTGGCATTGCCCCGGACCACCACGGCGTTGAACACATCCTCCACATTGGAGACGGGATTTTCTTCCGGGATCAGATGGGGCGCCACATACGCGGTGTGCCCGCCGCCGGGCAGCCGAAGCGCCCGGCCCAGCAGTTTGACACGGTATCCCGCCCTGTGGGCGATCTTCACGTCCGTAAGAGACAGGCCGGTGATGCCCTCCATGGGGACCTCCTCCGGGTCCACCTGTTGGCCGAAGGCCAGGTCCGCCAGAATGCAGGTCTTTCGTCCGGTGTCGATGCCCGCGACGTCGGCGGTGGGATCCGCCTCGGCGTAGCCCTTGGCCTGAGCCTCCGCCAGCGCATCCTCAAAAGACGTGCCCATGCGGACCATGCGTGTCAGAATGTAATTGGTGGTGCCGTTCAGGATCCCGTACACCTCGTCAATGCGGTTTGCCGCCATGCACTGTGTCAAGGGGTGCAGAATGGGGATGCCGCCGCCCACGCTGGCCTCAAACAGGTAGCGGACCTGTTTTTCCCTGGCCAGCTCCAGCAGTTCACAGCCCCTTTCCGCTACCAGCTGCTTGTTGGCTGTGACCACATGCTTGCCTGCCGCCAGCGCCCGCTTCGTATACTCATACGCCGCTCCCACGCCGCCGATGGTCTCCACCACCACGCGGATCTCGGGGTCCTCTTCGATCTGCCGGAAGTCATCCGTCATCAGGCGGCGGTAGGGCCCGTCCTTGAAATGCCGGACCAGGATGGTCTTCACCCGCAGCGGCTCTCCCAGTTTATGTTCGATCTGTTTGGCGTTTTCCTCCATCACCCTGGCAACGCCCGTACCCACCGTGCCAAGGCCCAGGATCGCGACCTGTATCATCTTCTTGTCCTTCTTTCCATCAACCCGCTAAGATCTCAAATTTGATGACATCCTCCAGCCCGGACACCTCGGTCACCAGCTGCTCCAGGCTCTCCGCCATCTCCGAGGTCTCCGCGGAGATCGTCACCGCCGCGCAGCCGTTGGTGGGAATACTCTGATTGATGGTCAAAATGTTGGCACCGGACTTTGCAAACACCGCCAGCACCCGGGAGAGAACGCCTGTGTTGTCCTTCAGCATGGCCTGAAACGTGATGATATGCTCCGACTTCATGTCATTGAAGGGCTGCACAGAGTCTTTATACTTGTAGAAAGCGCTGCGGCTGATACCGGCCAGCTTGGTGGCCGCGCCGACTGTATCCACCTCGCCGGTCTGCATCATGCGCTTGGCCTCCGCCACCTTGATGAAGATCTCCGGCAGAGCCTCCGCCGCCACGATATAGTATTTGATTGATCTTGCCATTTTGTCTGCCTCCTACAGTCATTTGTCTTTATATGTCGTTCATGGTACCATATTTTTACCGGGACCGCAACGAAAAAAGTCAAATTTCTTTTGTTGGAATCGGGGAAACTTCTGCGCAAATGTCCGTCCATCGTGGGCAAATTGACAGATAGCGGACCGTCTCCGCCCTTTTTCCGCACCGGCCTGAAGGCGCCGCGCAAGGCGCGGCGTCCCATGCAAAAGTGAGCATAAGAAATGCGTCCCACGGTGGGACGCATTTCTCAAAGAAGGTATTGGCGATGTCGATACTATTCAAGAGATAGCAGAGCGTTGTTTTCACATCACACTACCCGAATTTTTTGCTGTTATAACATAAAAACGCATTTACTTATGTTCATTGCTTTCGGAAATTTTCTGCCTCTTCCGTTTAATTAGCACGATAATTCTAATTGCAAAAAAACACATCAAAATAGGAAATATAATTAATACAAATACATCACGAGGGCCGAACAAAATACTAAGAGACGGGTAATGTTTGATAAAACGTATTAACTTTAAAATCCACGGCACAAAAAGTACCACAAACAGAAATACCCAGTAGCCGATCTCGTTCATGACACTTTGCATTGCTTCTTTTACTTCTTTCATCTCATCGCACACCTTTTCATACACCATAGTGAACGTCCGTCACAACGGCGTAATCATCGTATACATAACCATACGGGTAGGTGTCCCATCCATATGCGTAAGTTGCTTGTTCCGCTCCAGCCCCCCAACTGATATGGAGCAGTCGTGCATACAAATTCGTTTTCTCAAGGTTATCCTGGGCAATGTCCCTTAAAATTATCTTCCCTGCGGCCGCAATAAGTAACATTTGAGTTCCAGGGATTAAACCAATTACAAATTCTACGTAATCTGCAAAGGTTACCCCAGTTGTTTCCCAATAGTATTCCAAAGTTTGCTCTCTCGTCATAAACAACACAATATTTTGTGTATTCAACGCACCATCATAGCATACCATTCCGCCGTTAGGAAAATTATATTGCAAGGTAGTCGCAGCACAGCTCAGACCCACATCGCTGTATTTGGCACGGACAGCCGATTCAATTTCTGGGCGAAGGGCTTCTTTAAAATATTCCATGCCATCCAGTGCATCCTGCGCAGCCAACTGGTTATACAAATCTTCCCAAACACGTTCTTCTGCTACTTCGATTTCTCTCTGAATTTTCGCTTCCATGTCATCAGTTGCTAAATCAGTGGCATAAGCCGGAATCGTAAGACTCATGATCATTACAAGGGCAAGAATTAGAGACATCGCTTTTCTCATTTTCATAATTTTCCTCCTTGCTCCACAATACTATACCACCAAAGCACTATTTTCTGGATGAAAGCCCTTTTCCCTTTAAACGAGATCTCAATCCTTTTCTGCAACCGTTATACGTGCAAAAATGCGCATGAACAGTTTCAATTTGAGCCACTGTTTATGCGCCTGCCATCACAATTTTGATTCGTCCTCTCCAGATTTGAAGAGAACCTCTTATCCGGATATTGTGATTCCGGCTACGGCACATGAATGATTTCCCGAACATATACTCTCCTCCAATCTTTGTTATTTCCATAGCATTCTTGGTGTCTAAATTATACCACAGCTTTTTCATTAATGCAACAGTTTTCACAAGATATTACGAACCAACGTGTAGGATTACAATACATATTGGACAACAGAAGAAAAAGGTAGAAGGATGAGGCCTCATCGGTTATAGTTGAGTTATCACACAAAACCGAGCCGAGAGGAGACCACATCCTTCATGAGTAAAAGTATAACACAGGACATGGCATACAGGCAATCCCTAATGAAGTACGCGGAGAAATACGGCGTTGGAAAGGCCAGTCGGAAATACAACAAAGGACGGTCGTATATCTACTTTTGGCGGGCCCGCTGGGATGGAAGCGCGGAGTCTCTGGCCTGCCAGTCCCGGCGACCGCACAGCCATCCGAACCAGCATACGGAGGCGGAACTGAAACTGATCCGAAACATGCGGCGCCGCAATCCTGAGCTGGGCCTGTTGGAACTCTGGTGTAGGCTGAGAAAACGAGGTTATACCCGCAGACCTGAAAGTTTGTTCCGCGTCATGCGCAAGCTTGGAATGTTTCCTGTCCCCGCTGGGCAATACACCTATGTGGATATCTCCAAGGTGCGAGATCCTACTTGCTGGGACAGCGTGACAAACGTCCCGCTGTTCTGGTAGCGGCACTACATCATGATATAGTCAACACAGTTGAAAACCGGTAACCGGTTTTCAAGCCGGGCAAAGCCCGGCGGCGCGTGAAACGCGCCCAGTGTTGTCTACGAAGTCCACCCCATAGCCGCTTTGCGGCCCGCCACGGCATTTTATGCCGCGGTGTTGAAAAGAAGCGCTGCTTCTTTTCAACTGCGGTGACTATAACCCCGCCAAGGTATAGGAAAAGGGCACAACTCGTCGAGTCACGCCCTTTCCTGGCTGTTCCATTTTGTCAATCAGACGGGACACCCGGTGACTACCTGCAAAAAATGTTGATTGTTGTCTCGCTCTTTACAGGTAGCCGCCCTCCGGCGCCTCACTCTTTTATTTCTCCGCCTGATAGACGGCCTTCATGCCCTTGTAGGTCTCATAGCAGTCCAGCTTCGCCACCGTCTCAAAAGGCGCGTGCATGCTGAGCACCGGAACGCCCGCGTCCAAAGTCGTGATGTTCCGGTTGGCCATATAGGCGGCCACAGTACCGCCGCCGCCGGCGTCCACCTTGCCCAGCTCCGCGATCTGCCAGACCACGCCGGCGTCATCGAACAGACGCCGGACATAGGCCACCGTCTCCGCGTCGGCGTCGGAGGCGCCGGACTTGCCCCGGGCGCCGGTGTACTTGCACAGGCCGATGCCGTAGTTCAAACAGGCGGCGTTCCGCTTTTCGTACACGTCCGCATAGTCGGGATCGTATGCCGCCGTCACATCGGCACTGAGGCAGAAGGACTTTTCAAAGCACACCCGAAGGGGCACGCCCTGGGCATCGCACAGGTCCTCCATAAAGGTGTCGAAGGCCGCGGACTGCATGCCGGTCACGCCGTCGGAGCCGATCTCCTCCTTGTCCGCCAGGAGACAGACGGCGGTCTTTGCCGGGGTCTCCTCCAGGTCCAGCAGGGCCTTGAGGGCCGCGTAGCCGCACACCCGGTCGTCGTGGCCGTAGGCGCCGATCATGCTGCGGTCCAGGCCGATGTCCATGGCATTGACGGCGGGGACGGCCTCCAGCTCTGCGGAGGTGAAGTCGTCCTCCGTGATACCGTATTTGTCGTGCAGCAGCTTCATCACCGCCAGCTTCACCCGCCCGGTGTCCTCCTCGTCCCCCATGGGACGGCTGCCCAGCAGCAG
Source organism: Oscillospiraceae bacterium (assembly GCA_021771635.1). Classification (GTDB taxonomy): domain Bacteria; phylum Bacillota; class Clostridia; order Oscillospirales; family Oscillospiraceae; genus Oscillibacter. The sequence goes on from JAETOQ010000036.1 coordinate 6,580, forward strand.
GTTCAGCGTCTCACCGGGGATGGCGCTGCCCAGGGGCTTCTTGCTTTGCTCCGCACCCAGGTGGGGCAGCAGGTCCGTGATGACCAGCCGGGGGTCGCCGCTGTCCGCGCCGATGTTCACCGTCACACTGGTGCCGTTGGTCAGCGCCGCCACGCCGTGGAGCTCCAGAGGAATGGTCACCCACTGGTATTTCCGGATGCCGCCGTAGTAATGGGTCTTGAAATAGGCCAGTTCGCTGTCCTCATACAGGGGATTGGGCTTCAGGTCCAGTCGGGGGGAATCGATGTGGGCCGCGGCGATCTGGACGCCCTCCGCCAGGCTCTTTGTGCCGATGTGGGCCAGCATCACAGCCTTGCCCCGGTTACACACGTACACCTTGTCCCCCGGCTTCACATCCATGCCCCGGACATAGGGCTTGTAGCCCTTTTTCTCCGCCAGGCGCACCGTCTCGGCGGCGCAGAGGCGCTCGGTCTTTCCGGCGTCCAGAAAAGCCTTATAGCCGTCGCAGTACGCCTCCATGGCGGCGGTGTCCACCCCGCCGTCCTGATCATAGCCGTTCTTCTTCGTGGAGAGCAGCTGCTTTTTCAGTTCCTTGATCTCATCAGACATCTCAGTCTCCTCCATTCTGCTGTCGTGCCTGCATATTATATGTGCTTATGCCGTTTTTCCTCTGTGATGGTCTCGATCAGCTTCGTGAAAAACAGCCTGGCCTCCTCCTGGAAGGCCTCCGCCGTGTCGGCGGCGTTGGCCAGCTCGCAGTTGCACTTTCCCCGGTAATACTCGTCCGGCTTCTGGGCGGTGACCCGCAGCCGGGCGTACTGCTCCGTGATGCCGTCCCGTGCCATGATGCGCCGGACCCGCAGCTCCGTGGGCGCCGTCACCGCGATGGTGCGGTCGCACAGCTGGTCCGCGCCGCTCTCCAGCAGGTTGATGGCGTCGATGGCGTACAGGCCGTCCCCCACGTTCTCCAGCAGCCGCTCCACCTCCGGGATCAGGTAGCGGAACACGATGCCGTTCAGCTGTTCCAGCCGGTCCTTTTTGGCAAAGACCTCCTGTCCCAGCTTCTGGCGGTCCAGCTTGCCCTCCTTGCTGAACACACCGGGGAATTTCGCGTTGATGGCGTTCCGCAGCTCCTGGTTCTGTTCCAGCATCTCATGGTACACCGCGTCGCAGTCGATGACCGTGCCGCCCAGCTCCCGGATGGCGTTCAGGGCGCTGGTCTTGCCCGCGCCGGTGCCGCCGGTGAGTCCCAGCACGATCCGGTGGCTGTCCGCCTCCACCACGTGGAATCCGGCGGCCTTTTTCAGCCGGTTGCCGATAGCCAGGCCCAATCCCCGATTGTCCGGGCACTGGGCGTAGATCTCCGTCACGCTGCTGGTATCAAAGGACCGCAGTGCGTCAAACACCCGCTGGGCCTGCATCAGCTTATCCCCGCTGGGGCCAAGCGTCTGGACCTCCTGCTTGGGGAACAGGTGGGCGAACTCGTCAAAGCAGATCACGCCGGAGGCAGGGCCCACCCGCCGCTCGATCTCCCGGGCGGAGGCCTCCGGCGCCCCGGTGACCACCGTGACCGGGGCCTTGGGGGCATAATGGCGGTACTTCATGCCGGGGGCCTTGGGCTTCTCCCCCTCTTTCAGGGCGCTGGTGACGGCCTTGTCCACATCGATATGGCCGATGAGCCGCTCCAGGTCCTCCAGGGGCAGTCCGCCGGGTCGCAGCAAGCGGGGCGGCTCGCAGGTCAGGTCCAGAATGGTGGACTCCACGCCCACGGTGCAGGGGCCGCCGTCCACCACGCCTTCGATCTTGCCGTCCATGTCCTCCAGCACATCCTGGGCCGTGGTGCAGCTGGGCCGGCCGGAGGTATTGGCGCTGGGCGCCGCAATGGGCACCCCCGCCTCCCGGATGATGGCCAGCGTCACGGGGTGGTTAGGGCACCGCATGCCGACGGTGTCCAGTCCCGCCGTGGTCTCATCGGGCACGACGGGCTTCCGCTTCAGGATCATGGTCAGGGGGCCGGGCCAGAATTTTCGGGCCAGCACATAGGCCATGGGGGGAATGTCCGCGCAGTACCGGGGCAGCCATTGTGCTCCGGTGACATGGAGGATCAGTGGGTTGTCCTGGGGACGCCCCTTGGCCTCAAAGATGCGCTTCACCGCTCTCCCGTCCAGGCCGTTGGCGCCCAGGCCATAGACCGTCTCCGTGGGGATGCCCACAAGGCCCCCCTCCCGCAGGATCTTGGCTGCAGCGGAGATCTTATCCTCGATCTCCTTCTGCTGGCCCTTGGTATCCCGCAAATCATAATAAATCGTCTGCATGTTATCGCCTCTATCTCTCTTCATCGGGCGTCCGCCCGGTACTCTCTTTTTTACGCTTCCACAGGCCATAGGTGCTGGCCCCGCAGGCCGCCGCGGCCAGCAAAAACAGGACGGAATTGATGCCGATCCAGAGAAACGCCTTGCCCCGAAGGTCCCACAGGCGGTCCGGCATAACGCCATCGTATTCCCACATGGTATACAAATCAGCCCACAATTCCGGCAGCATCCGCGCATAGCTGACGGACGCATACAGCATCACCCCGCAGAGCATCAGGCCCAGCCAGCATATGGCACAATATATGACGCGGACTGCGTACCGCCGGTCCCTTATGTCAGCTCCCCCTGTTTCAGCTTTTCCGCCTGGTCCGCCGTCACCAGCGCGTCGATCAGCTCGTCCAGGCCGCCGTCCATGATGGCGTCGAGCTTATAGAGCGTCAGCCCGATGCGGTGGTCCGTCACCCGGCCCTGGGGGAAGTTGTAGGTCCGGATGCGCTCGCTGCGGTCGCCGCTGCCCACCTGGCTCTTCCGCTGGCTGGCGATGTCGGCGTCCTGCTTGGCCTGCTCCATCTCATAGAGCCGGGAGGCCAGGAGCCGCATGGCCTTGTCCCGGTTCTGGAACTGGCTCCGCTCCTGCTGGCACTCCACCACCACGCCGGTGGGCCTGTGGATCAGCCGCACGGCGGAGGAGGTCTTGTTGACGTGCTGGCCTCCGGCGCCGCTGGCCCGGTAGACCTGCATCTCGATATCGGTGGGATCGATCTCCACATCCACCTCGTCCGCCTCCGGCAGCACCGCCACCGTGGCGGCGCTGGTGTGGATGCGGCCGCCGGACTCTGTCTCCGGCACCCGCTGGACTCTATGGACGCCGCTCTCGAATTTCAGCCGGGACCATGCTCCCTCGCCCTCAATGAGGACGCTGCACTCCTTGACGCCGCCCAGCTCCGTCTCGTTCAGGTTCACGATGTCCAGCTTCCAGCCCCGGTTTTGGGCGTACATGGTGTACATTCGCAGGAGAGACGCCGCGAACAGCGCCCCCTCCTCCCCGCCGACGCCGCCCCGCAGCTCCATGATGACATTGCGGCTGTCGTTGGGGTCCTTTGGCAGCAGTAAAATTTTCAGTTCCTCCTGAAGGCGCTCCAGCTCCGCCTTGGCGGCGGACAGCTCCTCCTGGGCCAGTTCCCGGAGATCCGGGTCACGGAGCAGCTCCTCCGCCCCCGCCCGGCGCTGTTCCGCCTGCTCCATGGCATGCCAGGTCTCCACGATGGGGCCCAGCTCCTTCAGCTCCCGGTTGATGGTCCGCAGGCGGGCCGCGTCATTGTAGACCGCCGGGTCCGCCAATTGGGCTTCCAGATCCTCATGGCGCAGGGCCAGTTCCTTTAGTTTTTCCAGCATGGTGCCGCTCCTCTCTCAAAATTGGAAAGAAAGCGCTCCTATTTCTGGCCCAAAAAGTCCCGCACCTGGCGCATAAATTCCTCTTCCCAGAAGGCGTAGCCCACGGAGCCGCTCCGCAGGGACACCGCCGCCCGGTGGCCGCAGGGCACATACAGGTCCATTTGCTCAAAGACCTCCTCATTCCTGTCCTCGCTGCCCCGGGTGATGACGTAGGCGGCGTTTTGCAGGTCCTTGCCGTACCGCTTTAAAAAGTCCCGGACCACGGAGCTGCACCGCCCCGCCCAGACGGGGGAGCCCACGATGACCAGCCGGTACTCCCGCACCGGACGTTCCGTTTTGAACGGCCGGATGGGCTTGGTGGTCCGGCGCATGGCGTCCAGGCCGCAGCGGAGCCAGCCGCCGACGCCGCTCCGGGGCACGCCGTCCTGCAGCTCCACCAGCTCGGCGTCCAGCGCCTGGGCGATCTCCTCCATGGTCTTTTTGGTATTGCCCGTCCGGGAGTAATACATGCATAATACGTCTTTCATAATTCCTCCGTGTCAGTCAAAGAGAACGGTCTTCACCATGGCGAACGATTCGCGCAGATAATAGTTGACCTCCAAATGGCGCCAGGGCAGTCTGGCCGGAACACCAAAGGCATATCCATAGCCCTGGCGGGCCGCAATGAGGCGGGACCGTGCGATGTGGAAATCATTGGTCACCACCGCCACCCGATCTTCTGCCGGGTCTACGCCCTGTTCCACCAGCAGTTCTTTGGAAAACGCGAAATTTTCCGCTGTGTTGGATGCTCGGTCCTCTAAAATCAGGCGGCTGCCGTCCACGCCGTGGGCCGTCAGATAATCGTACATGCACTGGGCCTCGCTGATGTCCTCGCCATAGCCGGTCCCGCCGGTCAGCACCACCGGGATGTCCGGATTGTCCTCCAGATAGGACAGGGCCGCGTCCAGCCGGGTCCGCAGGGACATGGACGGCTCTGTGCCGTTGACGCCCGCCCCCAGGATGATGACCGCGTCGGCGGGAATATCGGACCTCTCCGTTTTTCCCTCCTGAAGCACAATGCCCTCGGTCACAGCCAGCGACACGGCCACCAGTGCCAACACAGCCCGCCAGGCCAGCTGGCACCACCAGCCCCCTTTGGACTGTTTTGCCCAGCGGTCCAAAAACACCTCAAAGCTCAGGATCACCGCAAGACCAACCAGCAAAAAGCCGGAAAAGCGCATCCCCCAGGGGCGCACCAGCAGGAACATCAGTCCCACCAGCGCCAGCAGAGCGGCGATGACCCATTGGATCTGATCGCCCCATCTCGTCCGTCTCTTTCCCCGGTATGTCATCGCATGCGTTCCTTTCTGTAAGGGAAACTTCCTTTACTCCCCTGCTTCCTCACTGAGCTGTTCCCATCGTTCGTACAGACCGTCCAGCTCCGCCTGGACGGCTTCTTTTTCTTTCATCAGCTCGTTCAGCTTCTCATAGTCGCAGGCGGCGGCCTCCATGTCGGCGTCCAGCGCCGCCAGCCGTTCCTCCGTTTTGGCGATGTCCCGCTCACAGATGGTCAGCTGCCGCTTGGCGGCCTGCTGGGCACGGTTAGCCCGCTGGGGACGTTCTGTTGTGGGTTTTTCCTTTACAGGCTTTGGTGCGTCAGTCTTTTCCGTCTCCTCCTGGAGCTTGACCTGCCGGTACTGGGTGAAGCCCATGGGATAATCGGTGATGGTGCCGTTCGCCAGCTCCCAGATGCGGGTGGCGAAGCGGTTGATGAAATAGCGGTCATGGCTGACGAACAGAAGTGTGCCGTCGTAGGCCTCCACCGCCTCCTCGATCCACTCTCTTGAGGCGATGTCCAGGTGGTTGGTGGGCTCGTCCAGGATCAAAAAGTTGATCTCGTCGTCCATCAGCATGCACAGCCGCAGGCGGCTCTGCTCACCGCCGGAGAGAACGGAGACAGGCTTCATCACGTCCTCGCCCCGGAAGTCATAGGCCGCCAGCCGGTTTCGCGCGGACTGGGCGGACAGGCCCTTTTTCGCCGCCATCATGTTCTCCACCAGGTTCCAGTCCGGGTGGTCGAAGTGGATGATCTGGGGCAGGTAGGCCGCCCGCACCTGGGGACCGGTCTTGATGCGTCCATCGTCCGGATACAGCTCCCCCATGATCATCTTGACCAGGGTGGATTTGCCGGTGCCGTTGTCGCCGATGAGGGCGATGCGCTCGCCCCCTTCGATCTTCAGGCTGATGCCCTGGAACAGGTGCTTGTCCCCGTAGGACTTGGACAGGTTCCGCAGGCCCAGCACCTCGTCCCCGTGGAACTCGGCGGCGTTGAAGCGGGCGTCCATCTTCTTTGCCTTGGTGGGCTTGGAGGTGGTCCGCATCCGCTCGATGCGCTTTTCCATGGAGAAGGCCCGCTTGTGGAGGGCGTCGTTGCCCATGAAAGCCCACAGGTGCAGCTGCTCCGCCGCTTTCTCCAGCTGCTGGATCTTGGCCTGCTCTTTTTCGTACTGCTTCATCCGCTCCTGGAAGCGGCGTTCTTTCTCCACAGCGTAAAAGCTGTAATTGCCGCTGTAAAACTCCGCTTTGCCGTCCTGGATCTCGATGACCCGTGTCACAATGCGGTCCAGAAAGTAGCGGTCGTGGGAGATAGCCACCACCGTGCCCTTGAAGCCCCGGATATATTCCTCCAGCCACTCCGTGGCGTGGAGGTCCAGATGGTTGGTGGGTTCGTCCAGCAGCAGGATGTCCGTGTCCTCCAGGATCAGGCGGCCCAGGTTGACTCTTGTCTTTTCGCCGCCGGACAGGCTGTCGAACAGCTGGGTCCGCATTTCCCGGGAAATGGACAGGCCGCTGGCGATCTTGTTCACCGCCACATCGGTATCGTAGCCGCCGAAGGCCTCAAATTTTTCGCTCAGGACTCCGTACCGCCGCAGGATGGCGGAGTCGCTCTCGCCGTCCGCCATGCGGGCCGTCAGGTCCGCCATCTCCTCCGCTAATTTTTGGAGTCTGGCGAAGGCGGAGCGCAGCACGTCCTCCACCGTATAGCCAGCGGGGTACACCGGGATCTGGGAGATCAGCCCCACACGGCGGCCCTGCCCCACGGTCACCTGGCCCTCGTCATAGTCGATCTCCCCGGTCAATATCTTAAACAGCGTGGTCTTGCCCGCGCCGTTCCGGCCCAGCAGTCCCACCCGCTCGCCCTGGTCGATCTGAAAGGTGAGGCCGTCCAGGACGTTCTTCCCCACCTCAAAGGACTTGACCAGGCCGTTTACCTGTATCTCAATCATATGCCTCCCGTAATTGATCCACCAGCTCACCGAAGTGCATGGCGTGGGACGCCTTCACCAGCATGGCGGTGCCCGGTCCCAGCTGCTCCTTCAGTTCCGCGATGGCCTCCTCCTTGGTTGCAAAATGCACGACTTCGCCGCCGCTCTGGGCGGTGCCGTCCGCGATCTTGACGGCCTTGGCGCCGATGGCCGCCACAAAATCAATGCCCAGCATGGCCGCCAGGGCGCCCATGTTGTAGTGGGCCTGCTCCGTCAGGCTGCCCAGCTCGCCCATGTCGCCCAGCACCGCCACACGGCGGTCGCACGCGGTCTTTGCCAGCACCTCCAGCGCCGCGGTGACGGACTGGGGGTTGGCATTGTAGCAGTCGTCCAGAATGATGCGCCCCTCGGGCAGGCGGACGATGCGCATCCGGGAGCCCGCCGGCTCATAGGCCGCCACGCCCCGGATGATCTCCTCCCGGTCCAGGCCCAGCTCTTCGCCCACCGCCACGGCGATGGAGGCGGAGTAGGCCATGTAGGCGCCGGGGGCGGGGACGGTCAGAACATAGCGGTCCCTGGCAGTTACCACAGTACAGGTGATCCCCTCCACACCGTGGTCCGCGATCTCCGTGATGCGGGCCTGGCAGTGCTCGGACTGGCCGCAGCGGACCGTGCGGAAGGGCACATCCACCGTGTCCAGCAGGGCGTCGTCTCCGTTCAGGACCACCAGGCCATCCTCCTTGAGATGCGCGAAGATCTCGGACTTCGCCTGCAAAATACCCTGGCGGCTGCCCAGGTATTCGATATGTGCGTCGCCGATGTTGGAGATGACGGCGATGTCCGGCCGTACCATCGCCCCCAGGTACTCGATCTCCCCGAAGTGGTTCATGCCGGTCTCAATGACCGCCGCCTGATGCTCCGGACCAAGGCCCAGCAGTGTCAGCGGCGTGCCGATGTCGTTGTTGAAATTCTCCGGCGTCTTCAAGCAGCGGAACTTCGCCCCCAGCACAGCGGCCACCATCTCCTTGGAGGTCGTCTTTCCCACGCTGCCGGTGATCTGGACAAAGGGGATGTGGAATTTGTCCCGGTAGGCGGATGCCAGCGCCCGCAGGGCCAGCCGGGTGTCATCCACCTTGATGTAAAATTTGTCCCGCCGGATATTTGTGGGCAGCTTGGCGCACAGGCATCCCGCAGCGCCGTTGTCCAGCGCCGCGTCGATGAAATCGTGCCCGTTGAATTTCTCCCCTACCCAGGGAATGAACAGACAGCCCGGGACCAGCTTCCGGCTGTCCGTGGAAACGGCGGATACGGCGGGCAGTCCCTCCCTGGGGTTCCACCAGATACCGCTGACAGCCGCAGCGATCTCCTGTATAGTCATCGGCTGCATAGCTCAACCTCTCCTCTTCAAACGATAGGACTGCTGCACGATCTCCTCGCACAGCTGATTGTATGTCATGCCAACCGCCCGGGCCTCCTTGGGCACCAGACTGTTGGGCGTCATGCCCGGCAGGGAGTTGACCTCCAGGCACCAGGGACGGCCCGCCTCATCCAGAATGAAATCCGTCCGGGAGTAGACCTCCAGGCCCAGAGTACGATGTAACTTTAAGGCCAGCTCGCCCATCTCCCGCTGTTGGGACTCGGTGATGGGCGCCGGGCAGAGTTCCCGGGCGCCGCCGTTCTGGTATTTGGCCACATAGTCAAATTCCTTTTCAGAGGGCAGGATCTCCACCGCGGGCAGTGCCCGGTCCCCCAGGACCCCCACGGTCATCTCCCGGCCATGGACGCGCTCTTCCAGCAGGACTTCACCGTTGAAGCTCCGCACCTTCACCAGCGCCTCCCGCAGGGCCGTGCGGTCCTCCGGCAGGAACACCCCCAGCGAAGAACCGCCGGTGGTGGTCTTGATGACGCAGGGCATGGGCAGCTCCTCCGCCAGGCGGTCCACATCCTCCGCGCCGTAGCGCAGCAGCCGCCATTCGGGCGTTGGAATGCCAGCGGCATCCATGAGCCGCTTGCTCACGGCCTTATCCATGGCCATGCCGGAGGCGAGATAGCCGCCGCCGGTATAGGGGACGCCGAACAGGTCCAGCGCGGCCTGCACCCGGCCATCCTCGCCGTCCTGTCCATGGAGTCCCAGGAACACGATGTCCGCCAGCTGGCACAGGTCCAGCACATGGGGGCCGAACAATCGGGCGCTCTGGTCCTTCCTGCTCCGGCGCACAGCCTCCAGATCCGGCGCCTGGATCTCGATCTTCGCGTCGGGGCAAAGCCCGTCGGGCGCTTCAAACAGCGTCTCCAAATCCGCCGGCACTTCCTCCAGCCCCAAAAACAGGTCCACCAAAATGGCCTGGTGTCCGTTCTCCCGCAAGGCCCTGCACACCGAGGTGCCCGTTACCAGGGAAACGGCCCGCTCTGTGGATAATCCCCCTGCCAACACAACGATTTTCATCCTGATCGATCCCTTCCGCCATACCGCAATAGTCCATGTACATACTGATACTATTATAATCTGATATAGTTTAGCACAAACTGGATTCGAATACAACTGTGAAAACAAAAGCCAGCCCTCCGAAAAAGTGAGGCCACTTTTTCGGAGGGCTGGCAAAATCCACGAATTATTTCAGCCAGCTGAACAGGCCGTCCGGCTCTTCGCCGTCCAGCAGCGTCTTGGCCGCGGACAGCATCTGGGCCGCGTCGGCACGGGTCACCGCCCGTTCCATGGTCTCACTTCCGAAGCTGCCGGCGGACAACACACTGACCGCCTCCATGTTGCCCACGGCCTGAGCCGCCCAGGAGGGCACCTCCTCCCGGTCCGCGTACCAGACGTCCAGCTCCACATCGCCCAGGTCCAGAACGCGGTCCAGCACCGTGGCGGCCTCATTGAAGGTGATGGCCTGCTCCCCCTGGAAGGCCACGCCCTCGGCGGTGGTCTTGCCCTGGACGATGCCGTCCGCCACACCGGCGGCGGCATAGGCCTTGGCCCAGGTGGGGATGCTCTCGTCATCACAGAAGCCGGTCATGGTGACATCGGTGACATCCCGTCCGGCGGTCTCCATCACCATGGCCAGGAACTCGCTGCGGGACACGCTCTTGTCCGGTTCAAAATAATACTGGTCTCCGATCTTCGAGCCGGTAAAAACACCGGCCTCCGCCAGGTGCTGGGCGGCGGTGGCCGCGGCGCTGTTCTGGGTGTCGGCATAGGTCACGCCGGACTTGGTCTTTTCAATGGTCACGGTGACAGTGGCGGGCTGGGACACGTGGCCCGCGCTGTCGGTGGCGGCGTAGGTGAAGCTGTCGCCGCCGGTGGTGCCCTCGTCAGGGGTATAGGTGAAGTTGGCGCCGTCGATGGTAACGGTGCCCTTCCGGGGCTGCTCCACCACGGCAAAGGTCATGTCGTCCCCCTCGCTGTCAGAGGCCAGGAACTGCGTCTGGTAGGGGATGCCGCGGTAGGTGCGGATCTCGATCTCCCGGACGATGGGCGCCCCCTCCTCCGGCACAGTCTCCGCCTGCTTCTTGCCAAACAGGGCTGAGGCACTTCCCGCCAGCATCAGCACCGCCGCCAGCGCCATGGCGGCGGCACGTTTCACAGAACTCATTTTCAAGGCAATCGAACCTCCCGTATGATTTGGTATGGGAGTAGTGTTTTCCCAGCCGTCAAAAATATGCAAAAAAGCAGCCGAGTTCATCGGCTGCTTTTTGATCTCTACCGCAGGGGATGGCCCAGCCGCCGCATGGTGGGGGACCGCTTTTTGATGCCGGATACCACGCCCATGGCGGCGTACAGCGTCAGGAGCGAGGAGCCGCCGTAGCTGAAAAACGGCAGGGTGATGCCAATGGTGGGCATCACGAACAGACACATACCGATGTTGATGACGGTCTGATAGATCAGCATGGCGGCCATGCCTACGCAGACATAGCATTGGAAGCAGGTCTGGCTGTTCTTCGCCACCAGCAGCACACGGACGATGATGGCGGCCAGCAGCACGATCACCGCCAGGCAGCCAAACAGGCCCAATTCCTCTCCGCAGGCGGAGAAGATGAAATCCGTCCACCGGTAGGGCAGCGAACTGGAATAACCGCTCTGTGTCTGGGTGCCGTTCATATACCCCTGCCCGAACACGCCGCCGGAGCCAAGGGCCAGCAGGCTCCGGGTCTGGTGCCAGCCCACGCCCAGAGAATCGTAGCTGTGGTCAAACAGGACCTTGAAGCGTTCCACCATGTACGCCACGGAGCTTGGGACCATCTCCAGCCTGTCCAGCAGGATCACCGCTCCCGTGACCGCGCCGGCGCCCCCCAGCAGCAGGACGAACCACCGCAGGGCAAAGCCCGCCGCAAAGGCCATACACAGGAAGATGAAAAAAAAGGTCAGGGCGTTGCCCATGTCGCCGGAGATGACCACATACCAGCCCATCAGGGCAATGGCATGGCCCGCCACCAAAAACGCGGCGTAGAAAGACTTCAGATCCCGTTTCTCCTCCCGCAGCCATTCCAGCTGCTTGGCCAGCAGCAGGGTAAATGTGATCTTCACCACCTCCGCCGGACCGATCTGAAAGGGGATGCCGGGGAATTTCAGCCAGGCCTGGTTGCCGGTGGTCGCCCCGCCGACGCCGAAAGGCGTCAGCAGCAGGCCGATAAAGACGATATTGAATGCCACCAGCCATTTCCACTTCTTCATAACGATCTCAACATCCACCATGGACATGAAGATATAGGCGCAGATGCCAAGCACCATGGCCACGCCCTGCACACCCACATAGCGGATCATCTTCTCCGTGGTCATGAAGCGGGTAGCGCTGGCGATCAGCGTTATGCCGTACAGCGTGGAGACGCAGCAAAGCCCCAGCAGCACCAGGTCGGCCTGCTGGAAGAAGTCCGCGAGAATGGCTTTCAGTCGGTTCGGCATGTTTGAATCGCTCCAGTATGCGAAAAATCGTTTTCTCTATGGTGATATTATACCATGAAGCGGAGCGAAATGGTATAATGCAGCCATATTTTCCGGTTTCCGGCGAAGCCGGAGAGGAAAATGGCGATAAAAGATAAAAGAGTATAATAGCCGCTTTTGCGGCTATTATACCACAACAAAAAAAACATGTAAACGCCGCAAATTTCTTTTTACAGTTTATTCAAACTGTGATATACTATTTGCGGCTATTTTTTGACAGGTATGAAAGGCGGTGTCTCTTTGTCTGATCTGGCGCCACATCTGGTACATACATCCCATTCCGAATCGGAGACGGAGTCCCTGGGGGCACGGCTGGCCGCTGTCCTCTCCCCCGGCGCCGTGGTGGCCTATCAGGGCGGGCTCGGCATGGGAAAGACCGCCTTCACCCGGGGGCTTGCCAGGGGCTTGGGCTATTCCGGCCGGGTCACCAGCCCCACCTTCACTATCGTCAACGAATACGAGGGCGGACGGCTGCCCCTGTTCCACTTCGATATGTATCGTCTGGAAAACGCCGGCGCGCTGTTTGATATCGGCTGGGAGGACTATCTGGACCGGGGCGGCGTCTGCGCCGTGGAGTGGAGCGAACAGGTGGCGGAGGCCCTTCCCCCCGACACCATATGGGTGCGTCTGGAACGCTGTCCGGAGGCGGACGGCTGGCGCACTATCACCATCAAAGGAGTGGACCTCCCATGAAGATCTTAGCATTGGAGACCTCCGCCAAGGCGGTCTCCGCCGCCGTCGCGGAGGATGGAAAGATCCTCTGCTCCGGCTATCAGGACACGGGCCTGACCCACAGCCGCACCCTGATGCCCATCGTGGAGCATATCATGCAGAACACAGGGCTGACCATGGCGGACATTGATGCCGTGGCCGTGGCCGCGGGGCCGGGCTCCTTTACCGGCATCCGCATCGGCGTCTCCGCCGCCAAGGGCCTGGCCTTTGCCGTGGACAAGCCCGTGGTGGGCGTGTCCACCCTGGCCGCCATGGCCCGGAATGTGTCCTTCAGCGGTGGCCTTGTCATCTGTGCCATGGACGCCCGGCGCAGTCAAATCTACAACGCGCTTTTTGAGGCAAAGGACGGTGCCCTCACCCGCCTGACGCCCGACCGGGCCATCGCCCTGGCGGATCTGGCGGTGGAGCTGAAGGACGATCCCCGGCACAAAATCGTGGTAGGGGACGGCGCCCGGCTGTGCCTGGACCATCTCACGGAGGCAGGAGTTGCCTGCCGTCTGGCCCCGCCCCACCTGATCATGCAGAACGCCATGAGCGTGGCGCTGGAGGCGGAGGTCCTGGCGGCTGACGGAAAGCTGGTCTCCCCCCAGGCGCTGGAGCCTGTCTACCTTCGTCCCGCGCAGGCGGACCGCCTGCGGCAAAAATAAACTGTACCTTCGGTTGCCAAGAAGAAACACGGTTTTTCGGGGCTAAAACAGGCGCTGGCAGGCGTGTTTCCCCTTGTCAACCGAAGGTATTTATTTTTTGAGATAAAGGAGTACCAATATGAACGGAAAAGTGCATATCATGGACCATCCCCTGGTCGCCCACAAGCTGACCATCCTGCGGGACAAGCACACCAGCGTCAAGGATTTCCGGGAGATCGTCTCCGAGATCGGCATGCTGATCACCTATGAGGCCACCCGTGACCTGCCCCTGACCACCAAGGAGGTGGAGACGCCCATCTGCAAAGCCACGGTCCCCACCCTGAAGGGCAAGAAATTTGCCGTGGTACCCATCCTCCGTGCCGGCCTGGGCCTGGTGGACGGCGTGCTGCGGATGGTCCCCGGCGCCCGTGTGGGCCATATCGGCATGTTCCGGGATGAGGAGACTCTGGAGCCCCATGTCTATTTCTGCAAGATGCCCAAGGACATTGCGGAGCGGGATATCATGATCGTGGACCCCATGCTGGCCACCGGCGGCAGTGCCGAGGCCGCCATCACCGAGATGAAAAAGCGGGGCTGCGTCAATATCAAGCTGATGGTCCTGCTGGCCGCGCCCGAGGGCGTTGAGCATATTCAAAAGACACACCCCGATGTGGACATCTACTGCGGCGCCGTGGACGACCATCTGAACGAAAACGGCTACATCGTCCCCGGTCTGGGTGACGCGGGCGACCGCATTTTCGGCACGAAATAATCTGTGAAAACGGAGGACAGACGTCCTCCGTTTTTTATTCGCACCGTCTGGTTTCCATGCCGGGGGACCTCTCCCCCTGGAAAAAGGGCGGGGCTCTCCCTCTCCGCGGTGCGAAAAAGCCGGGAGCAAGGGCGGGGTGCCATAAAAAAGTAATACGTGATCAGAGGGACGGCATGGCCTATGGGTTATGCCGCCTCCTCTTTTTCCAGTTCTGGCAGAGGGATAAATCCAATGAGGCGGCAATACGGATGCCCTGCCGCCGTTTCCCGCTGGACTTGTCCGGGGCCTCGATGTAGATGGCCTTTTTACCAGCTCCCGCAGTGTGCAGGGCGTCAGCGCGTCCAGCTCCGTATCCCTCTGCTCTAAATCCTCCGCTTGATGTTCCTGCGCTTCAATTTTCCGCCGCTCCAACATGCGGACAACGGTATTCGTGTGCCAGTAGTACGGGTTGGCCCCTCCTTGTTGGGCGTCTTGCGGCCCTGCCGGTGCTTGTAGGCCGTGGGATTGAGCACCCTTTCTTCCGACTTTGGCGATCTGCACCGGCCCGCGCCCCTCCATGCAGAGGGTGAAGATACGCTTTACCACCTGCGCCGCCTCCCCGGTGACTTTGATCAGCTCGTCGGTCATGTACCAGCAAAAACTCTTTCAGATTGATGGTTGTCATTTGTTTGGCATCCCTTTTGGCATAATTTCACCCCACTTGTCAGCCACTCATACTGTCTAACAAATGGGGTGCAATTCATTACTGTGTGTCAAAACGCTTAGCTGAATGACCTTGCCGGTCACACAGCTGTCTTTTTTGCGCAACAAGTGTCAAATTAACCGCCGGTCAAACGAGGACATTATGGCAGCTACTGCCAGCCCCGGTCAGCAGGGTTGATGGTATCTGCCGCCGTATAGAGCAGGGCATTACAGATGGCCGCCGCCACATTGCTGCCGCCCTTACGGCCCATAGCCAGGATAGCCTGGACTCTGTACCGCAGGCAGGTCTCCAGCAGCCGCTCCTTGCTCTCCACCACGTTGACAAAGCCCGCAGGGACGCCGATCACCCGCGCCGGACATGGTCCCCTGGACCATAATACATTTTGCCCGTTTCATTCCAGTACCTCCCTCAGCGCCGCCGCAAGGCGCTGGTTGTCCTCATGAGTCCGCACCGCAGTACGATACCAGGTATCGTCCAAACCGATGTAGTTTCCGCAGCTTCGCAGCAGGATGCCCCGCCGCCGCAGCGGCTCACACAATGGCACTTCGCTCTGAAACAGCAGATAATTCGCCTCGCC
>JAETOQ010000150.1 GCA_021771635.1 Oscillospiraceae bacterium
GAGTTCGACAGAGCAGCACCAGGGGACGGGAACGCAGTTCCATGACACGCTGTTCCAGTTCCGCAATGGTCACGGCTGTCACCCCCCCCTGTCAAATCAGCAGTACCGGCTTCCCGGCCTGCCGGGTCATGTCGTTTACCTCATTCACCATCGCCCGGGCCAGAACCCGCTTGTCCAGCATGACATTGACCTGGATGGGCTGGCCGTTTCCTGTCTCTGCGCGGCTCATAACGCTCCCAAGAACCTGCTCAATAGAGGCAAGCCGCGCTTCAATGCCCCCAGCAGTCCCCGCCCTACTCATAGACGCCGTAAATTGCGGGCTGGTGGGGATCACGGAGCCCTGGGCCATGCGAGGAACCTGCTGGGGGGAGATAGACGGAAGCGATGCCGCCCATACCGGGGAGCCGATCTTTGTACCGCTCAGCCGCTGTGCAACCCCGTTCATGGTGGATGCCACAAGCCCCGCCTCCGCCTGGATGCCATTCGCCAAACCTCTGGAGATGTTTTCGCCGATCCCGGCGAACACCGTTGACGGGCTGTGGATGCCCAGAAGCCCCTTGACAGAATCAACAATTCCGCCAAAAAACCCGGAAACCTTTTCCTTGATCCAGGAGCCCATAGCTAAAATGCCATCCCAAAGGCCGCGCACGATGTTTTTTCCCACGTCCTTTATGTTTGACATATATTTCGTGAATCCATCTACGAGCGCAGATATGATCTTGGGGATGGACTTCACCGCCTCTGGAATGTTTTTAATGATTCCAGAGGCAAACGTTACGATCAAATCCATGCCCGCCTTGATAATTTTGGGTAGGTTTTCCGCAATGGCGGTCACGAGTTTTCCGATAATGACCGGGGCCTTTTCAATCAATTTTGGCAGCGCTTCAATGAGGCCGTCCGCCAGGGCCAAAATGATCTCAATGGCGGCGTCTATGAGCTGGTCAACGTTATCTATCAGCGCCTCCACAATTTGCAAAATGGCCTCGATTGCCGCCGGGATAAGCTCCGGCAGGGATTCAGAAATGCCGGGGAAAGCGTTGTCACGATCTCGACAGCGGCAGAAATGATCTCCGGCAGCGCCTCAATTGCACCGTTTACCAGTGTCGTTATGATTTCAAGCGCGGTGCTTGTGATTACCGGAAGATTATCCAGCACCCCTTGTGCAATTCCCTGTATTAACTGAGCGCCAGCTTCCAACAGGTCGGGAAGCACCTGCACAATCAGGTTTGGAAGTTCGGCCCCAATTTTCGGCGCAAGCTCCGCAATCAATTGCCCGACAGAGGAAAGGGCTTCTTCTACAACGGGGACAATATTCTCCCCAACCGTCACAGCGGACTCAAGGAAATTGTTAATCAATGTGTCAAGGTCGGCGTTTTCGTCCGCAAGGCCGGTTACAAGGTTCTCCCACGCAGACTTCATAGAGCCGATGCTGCCCTGGATGGTGGTGCTTGCTTCAAGGGCGGTGGTACCCGTGATGCCCATTTCGGTCTGGACAACGTGGATCGCGCTTACAATGTCAGCGTAAGAAGAAACGTCATACTTTATGCCGGACAACTTTTCAGCGTCCGCAAGAAGCCGCTCCATCTCCTCCTTCGTACCGCCGTAGCCCAATTTGAGGTTGTCCAGCATGGTGTAATTCTGCTTAGCAAACCCCTGGTAAGCGTTTTGGACGCTCTCCATGCTGGAGCCCATTTTGTTCACGTTGTCCGACATATCCGTAATGGCCATATCCGCCATTTGCGCGGCCTGCTCGGTATCGCCGCCCAGGCTTTGCAGGAGGGACGCGGAGAAGGAGGTCACCGTCTCCATGTACTCATTTGCGGACAGTCCGGCGGTCTTGTATGCGTTTGCGGCGTACCCCATAACGATGTCGGCGCTGTCCTTGAAAAGGGTGTCCACGCCGCCCACAAGCTGCTCATATTCGCCATAGGCGGAAACCGCAGCACTGGTAAGGGCGGCTACCCCGGAAGTCGCAGCGGCAGCCGCCCCCAC
>JAETOQ010000037.1 GCA_021771635.1 Oscillospiraceae bacterium
ATTACGAGGTTCCTGTTCGTCACCGCACAGGTATTCGCCATCGTATGGGTGTCATGGTCGTATGCGATTGCCACCTACTCCACCATTGTGTTGGAGCAGCCGTTCCCCGCTGAGGAGCTTTCCGCAGAGGCCGTCAGAACCATCCTTGGCGTCGGAGCCCTGAAGGTGCTGGAGAACATCTTCGAGCACAATGACGGCAAAGTGTTCGGCCAGAGCCGGACTGAAGACGATCCGCCCGATGAGGGTGGGGAAGGAGGAGTCGGATAATGAACACAGAAGAGAGAATCTGGAGCTACCTGAAGGGCCAGGGCCTCACCGACGCTGGCGCCGCCGGCCTGATGGGGAACCTGTACGCAGAGAGCGGCCTCCGCCCGAACAACCTCCAGAACAGCTACGAGGGCAAGCTGGGCATGGCTGACGCTGAGTACACCGAGCTGGTGGATAAGGGCAGCTACGCCAACTTCGGCAACGACCGGGCCGGTTACGGCCTCGCCCAGTGGACATACCCGACCCGGAAGGCGGCCCTGTTGGCCTATGCCAAGGCCGCCGGGAAGAGCATCGGAGACCTGGAGATGCAGCTCGGTTTTCTGATGAAGGAGCTGTCCACCAGCTACAAGTCGGTGCTGAGCGTTCTGAAGACCGCCACCAGCGTCCGGGCGGCCTCCGACGCCGTTCTGCTCCAGTTCGAGCGTCCGGCGGATCAGAGCGAGACAGCGAAGGCCCGGCGGGCCAGCTACGGCCAGAAGTATTTCGACAAGTATGCGAAGAAAGGAAGTGGCAGCACCATGGGATTCTCCAACAGCCCCCTGGCTACCGTGAGGATGATTTCTCCGAATCGGACGGCGAACCGGAACCACGTCATTGACACCATCACCATCCACTGTTTTGTCGGGCAGGTGACCGCCAAGCGTGGGTGTGAGGTGTTCCAGCCCGACGACAAGGAGGCGTCCTGCAACTACGTTGTGGGCTACGACGGGAAGATCGGCCTGTGCGTGGAGGAGAAAGACCGCTCCTGGTGCTCCGGCGGCTACAAGAAGGTGAACGGGGTCAAGGTTCCCATTCGGGTGAATGGTATCTCGGGTTCGTCCAACGACTATCAGGCCGTGACCATCGAGGTTGCCAGCGACGCTACCCACCCCTACGCCATCACCGAGAAGGCTATGGCCGCTCTGATCGAGCTGTGCGCCGACATCTGCCGGCGGAATGGCATCAAGAGGCTGCTGTGGAAGGGAGACAAGAATCTGGTCGGTAAGGTGGATCAGCAGAATATGACCGTCCACCGCTGGTTCGCCCCAAAGGCTTGCCCCGGCGACTACATCTACCAGCGGCTCGGCGACATCGCCACAAAGGTAAATGCCAAGCTGGGAGTCTCTGGTTCGGCCCCGGCTACACCCGTCGCCCCGTCGAGCGGCGTCCCGTACAAGGTTCGCATCACCGCCACCGATCTGCGTATCCGGGAGAAGCCCAGCACAGACAGCGCCATCGTCCAGAAAGCCATCGAGCCCGGTGTCTACACCATCGTGTCTGAGGCCACCGGCAAGGGCGCCACTCTCTGGGGAAAGCTGAAATCCGGCAAGGGCTGGGTGTCCCTGGACTTCTGCAAGAAGATTTGAGAAATCGAAATGGCCCCCTCAACACAGAGGGGGCCTGAAGCGATGAAAGGAGCACAATATGGAATTTACGTTTGAGATGAAGAGCCTGAAGGGTCTTGAGCTTGCCATCGAGAAGGCGAAGGAGCTCAAGGAGCAGTATCCCGGAGCTACCATCCACATCAAGCTGATTGAGGAGCGGCCCGCCTATTAGTCCGGTTCCTTGTCAATGTGAATCCATCGGATGTCTTTCGTAGAAACACTGTCCACGCCTTTTGAGTGATGCACCCACAGCGGGCTGTCTGTTGGGAAGTGGTGGGTTAGGAGTTCGTCGCCGCTTACGGATTTTTCCTCGAATTGCTTCAAGGATAGCAATTCGGCTGGCGCAAGGTAAACGACCTCGCTCACATGGTCACAGCAATAGTCGTTGCCTGTTTTGTATTTGATTGTGACACGGTACAATTTTGCAATCTCCTTTCGCTGCGTTCCTTTGCATCGCTTGCAATACCGAGTATAAGACCACGAAGTTCTGTTGTTCAATCAGAAACCTGCGATTTTTGAAAAAATTTTGGAGGAATCATTATGAGTGAATTTCTGCCCACGCTGCTCCAGGCCGTGTTGATTGCGGCCATCCCCGTCATTACCGGCGCTGCCATCAAGGGCGTCCGGGCCGTCGCCAAGCACCTGGCCTCCAAGACCGACAACGAGCTGGCGAAGAAGTACCTGAAGGAAGTGGCCGACGCCATCGAGGAGGCCGTGTCCTTCACCAACCAGACCTATGTGGACACGCTCAAGAAGAGCGACAAGTTCACCGAGGAAAACCAGGCGGAGGCCCTCAATAGGTCTCTGGAAAAGGCCACCGCCTTGCTGACCGCTGACGCCCGGAAGTTCCTGACGGAAGCCTACGGGGATCTGAACGCATACCTGCTCATCAGGATCGAGCCGGAGGTACGCCGCCAGAAAAAGGCTGAGCCCGACAGCTCCGCCACCGGCTCCGTGGCCGCAGCGACCGCCGCCGCTACTGCCGCCACCGTCGCCCAGAACACCATCGCCCAGGTGGCCGCTGCTATTGATGAAATGCCCACCGGCGATCCTGGCGAGGAAAGTGAGGCCCCGGCCCCCGAGGATGCCCCGCCTCCGCCCAAGCGGCATGAGTTTTACTTCGGTATCCCTGGTGCGACTATTTCGCACGATGAGTAACGGATGAATCTGGCCTCCTGCCCGCTCCGTTGATGGCTACGTTCCCACGCAGCAGTAGGACGGGTTGGAGGCGCTTGGAAAGGGTATAAAACGGCGAAAAACAGAGGAAAATCCGAGGCTTTTAACTTTTTGGCGTGAAATCGAGTTAAAACGAGAAAATATGAGAGGTTTTTCCAACGGCAAAAAATACCAAATCGCTCCAACGCCGTCCGGTAATATACTTATACCACCCAAGGCAACCGTGTCTTAAAACGCATCCTACGAGCTAATACGAAGCATCCGTCACAGAAAGACATTTTTAGTTCAAAATCCGCACACTATGTACGTCCGCACCCGGCGTTGGCCCTGCGCTGTGCTTGCCGCAGGATATGAGAAATTCCATCTCACATCTACCAAAGCGGTATATGGCCCGCCACAACTAAAATAAAGCAGCAGGGAGACCGTCCTGGCCCGTTACCTATATAAATCCCTACCAAAACGGAAACCGGCCTTAAAACGGCTCCTACGGCTGAACAAAGCCCTTCTCTGATTTTGCACCGATTTGATGGTGCGTCAGAGAGGGGTTTTTTCTTTTTGCCCGAAAACAGGCGATAAAACCGGATGTTTACCAGTTCGGTAACTTGCACAACAACAGAGAAAAAACTTTATGTATTTTTCAGAGCTCAAAAATTAAACTTCCGCTTTACAATTACCAGTTTGGCAGTTAGAATAGTATCATAAACAAACAACCAATACCAGATTGGTAAAAATGATGCCGACGCCCCGCAGCCGAGGGCACGACCTCTAAGCGGGAAATCTTACCGGGCAGGAGGTAAAGCAAATGGAGGAATGTAGCATGACCGCTACGGAAACCGCACGGCTGATTGATTGGCTGAAAGCCAACGGTCACTCCGATGAAGATGCCGTCAAGTGCATCAAGTTCATCGCTACCGGAATCCAGCACGACACCACGAGCACCAGCAAAGACCAGTAAAAAGTTAGGCTCCCCACCAGCGACCAGACCAGAGGGAGCCTAACACCCAAAGAGGGGCGGGAGGAACCTGCCTTATCCCCGCCCCTCCACGGTAACATAGTGGCAGGAGAAAGTCAAGGCCAAAGGCCGGGAGGAAATCGAAATGGTAGACATGAGGGAGTACAAGGGAACCATCAGAGCGGCAGTCGCCGAGGAGCGTCAGGCCGACGAAAACTGGAGCTGGAACATCAAGTCCGTGACCAAACGCTGCGCCAAGATCGGCTGGGGCTACCTCGACTACCTGGGCAGCAAGGACAGCTTCTTCGTCGAAGTGGTCGTGGACGAGCCCACCGAGACGACGCTGGTTGTCGGAACCCTTCCGAATGGCAGCACAGTCCACCGGCTCGTCGGCCCGGAGAGCTGGAACGACTGCAAGACCATCTGGGAGGGAATCGCCTCCGCAATCCACGGAATGGCCTGCGTCGCCCACAACGTCTACTGAGGAGGGTTGACGATGTACTACGATTTCGTTGATGGCCAGTACCTCGGGTCTTCCAAGCACGTCGCCTACCTGAAGAAACGGGTTGACGAGGACATGGCCCTCGGCGGGTTCCACGCCACGATTTACAGAGGCGAGAGGAGCTATTGCAGCCGGTTCTACAACGGCCCGTGGAAGCTGTTCGGCTCCGAAAAGAAGAACCGACCTGAGCTGCCCGACTGGGCGCTCTCCAAGAGAATCCGCACCCCCGTCTGAATGAGAGCCGGATGGCAACCGGCCGAAACTGCGGAGCCCCTGGAGCACCGGAGGCAAGCCGAACGGCCCGCAGTCGTGGGAAGCCACAAATATTGACATAGGAGGATAACACAATGAGCAAGTACGACAACATCGAGACCGTCGCTGAGTTGGTGGCGGAGGTTCGGGCCAACGGCCTGAGCGAAGAAATCGACGATCTTGCCAGTATCCAGGAAATCTTCGATAGCACACCTACCGATGAGCTGATCCGTATCATCTGCGACATCGGCCAGGACACCGAGCACATGGCCTTCGAGGAGGTCAAGGCTGAGAACGCCCGTCTGCGGGCGGCCAAGGCTGAGCTGGAGGACAAGGTGGAAACGCTCCAGCATGAGCAGGAGATGCAGACCAGGGAGATGGAGAAGCTCCGCTCCGATGAACGCTCGATGATCGCCGCCCTGGAGGACGCCGAGGCTGAGGTCGTCAACCTGAAGGCCGAGCTGTACGACTACATGAAGGCGGTGGACTGATGGCTGGCAATATCGTGTTTGAGCTGTACCGGCTCGATGACCCGACTGATGTGGTCTACACGGTACGCTCCACCAGCCTGCGTGTTGCCATGCTGGACGGCGCTATCGCCGCCAGGGGAGCCGGTGACGTGTATCTGTACTCGCAGGACAGTCTCACCGCTGTGACCTCCAGGGGCGTCCTCGGCGTTCGCCGCAAGGTCTACGAGAGGAAGGTGGCTGCCGCATGAAGGACGGAAAGAACGAGACACCCCAGGCAGACATGAAGATGCCTCTGGAGGCCGTCGCCGTCATTATGAACGGTGCTGTAACCGAGCTGTCCGAGTTCATCCGAATCGACGATGCCGGGCGTCCCGCTGATGTCCCTGTCGGCCTTTGGGCCGCCCGGCGGATCGTTGACGGTAAAGCTGTCCGGGTGTACGACAAGGATACCGCAGGCAGCCCCGCCGGTGCGAAGTATTGGGACGTGACACTGGAGTCGCTCAGGGCCGGCGTTCAGAAGTACATGACAGCCGGCATGACGTTCCTGCTGGACGGTGACACCCTGGACGCCGAAGCCCTGGATCCCGGAGACTCCGTTCCCATCATTGCGCTTGGCGTGTTCGGCACCCCTGCCGAGGTTGAAGGAGGCTGCTGATGACTTCATCTGAGATTATCCGGTCTGCACTCATTAAGAGCGGCAAGTCTCAGGCCATGCTGGCAGAGTTCATGGGATGCACCCGGCAGAACCTGAACATCCGTCTCAGGAGAGAGACGCTCACCTACAACGAGCTGGAGAAAGCCTTGGCGTTCCTCGGATGCCGGATCACGGTGCTGGACGACGATGGACAGACCCTCCGGCACTATGGGAACAGCAAGGGAGCCAAGCTGACCCGGCAAATCGGCGGCAAGATGTTCGACACCAGCAAGGCCAGCCTGATTGAGAGCACGTCCGGTACTGACGCCGGGAGCGTGGCGGAGTTCAAAGAATTGTACGTTGATGCTACCGGCCAGAAGTTTGTAGCCTACCGGCTGCCTGGGGGGAGAGGGACTATCAGCATCGACCCAGCGGCCATCGAAGGATTCAAGAAGACCCAATGCGATACCCCGACACAACGCTGAAATACTGCACATAAACGATGGACAATCTTCTGGCACTATGCCAAAGTCAATCGTTAAATTTCCGCTTTACAATTACCAGATTGGAAGTTAGAATAGTAGTATAAACAACAAAACTTACCAGTTCGGCACAATTTATAAAACGGAGGTATTCGCAATGACTTACAACGAAATGTACGCCAACGCCATCGCACAGCTCGGGGAGACCTATCTCACTCCCACCTACGCCCAGGCCAGGGAAAACTTCTTCAAGGTGTTTGAAACACTCGCCGCCGCCGGTTGCATGGGCCGGGTTGAGGATTGCCGCCCGGAACTCGACAACCCGGAATACATCGCAGACGAAGAAGAAGTGTCCGATATGGGCCGGATGGTGGAAATCCTCCGCCGGGTTGGCTACTCCAGGGTAAACGAATGGGAGTGGGACTACCGGATACTCAAAGCCCAGCTCGCTCTCGCCCCCGCCTGATGAGAACCGGGTTGCACCCGGTCGAAACCACCCGGCAGCCAGCCGGGGAGGTCGTGGGAAGCTAAAGGCCCACCAAAGAAAACGGAAACGCCCCGCAGCCGCAAACTGCAAGGGCGTCCCACTGGAGGAAACCGAGACAGGCCCGTCGGAAGGAAACTGCCCGGTTCACCACCAGAATACAACATACTGGAGGAAAAAGCAATGAGTAACCTGAAGAACAAGTCCTTTGAAATCCGTGCCCAGGTCAACAATGTCGAGTCCCTGATGTTCGCCGCTGATATGCTCGCCGACCACATCAGCGCCACTGGCGAGAAGCGGGAGGAAGTTGATCGGTTCCTCGCCCTGTTTTACATGGCCGTCGATGCCACCAGGGAGCTCAAGGCCATGACGGAGGATCTGTAATGATGAACGAGATTAAGTGTGGGGCTGTTCTGATGGCCGCCGCCCACAAGCAGGGCGTTGAGATGAACCACGATGATGCCACCGTCGTCCTGAGCTACATGGGCATCATGGACAAGTATCTGCTGTGCTCGCCCGACCTGAGTGGCCTGACCCTGCGGCACTACACCGGCGGCGGGAAGTTTACCGATACGCCGTGCAACATCCTGGGCGCCGTTCGGTACGCCGTCGAGGTATGCAAGAGCCTGTTGGACTACACGCTGGAGACGAAGGAGCGTGGATACACCCAGGACGCCCGGTACTACCGCAAGGAAATGAAGACGCTGAAACGCCTTGCCGCTACATACGCCACCGCATTGAGCTGAAGACAGCCGCCCTGCCAAAACGGCAGGGCAGCTTCAATATGGACGTGAAAGGAGGAGTGACCATGAGCACCGCATCCACCATCCCGTACAGACCGAGCCAGTCTGTCAGGGTTGTTTATGAGCCCAACGGAACGCCGCTGTTCTGTGGCCGGGACGTGGCCGAAGTGCTCGGCTACAAGGCCCCCATCAAGGCCGTCGAAAGGGCGGAGGGCGTGACGCTCTACCGCCGTAGGGTGAGCTGGCGCTCGGCGAAGGATTGCCGCCGGTTCAGCGCCGAAGTGCTCTGCCTCGATAGGCGTGGGTGCGAGAAGCTGGCCGAGTTCAGGAAGGAAGGGAGCAGGGACGCCGCCCGGTGGGTCATGACCGAAATGCTCCAGAAGGCTGAGCTTAACCGGCCCCATGCACCTGAAGAACCGCTCCAGCAAGAGCCTGCGATGCCCGACAAGCCCGCCGATGAACACTGGCCTCCCGTTGATGTACGGGGATTCGAGGCCAAGCTGGATTCCATCATCGCCCAGTGCGTGATGATGAAGACGCAGATAGGAAGCCTTTACGGCACCCAGTATGCTGGGCAGTTGAATGAAAGGATGGTATGAACGATGAAAGCTATGCAGCTCACCCGGGAGGAGCTGGGGGCTATCTCCCGGCTCAACGCCCAAGCCGAGGAGCGGAGGCGGCTGACCGAGGATGAGAAGAAGGCCGAGCTGAAGAAGAAGTATGAGCGGGCTGAGAAGCAGCGGGCTTACTACGAGGCCCACAAGGAGAAGATTCTGGCCTACCAGAAGGAGTACCGGGAGAAGAACAGGGAGAAGATCGCCGCCTACCAGAAGGCGTACCGGGCGGTTGCCAAGCTGAGCCCAGAGGAGAGGGCTGCCGCCGCCGCAAAGCACGAGGCTGATGTCGCCGCAAAACGGGCCGACAGGGCCAAGCGGCAGAAAGAGCGCCAGCGGGCCTACTACCTGGAGCACCGGGAGAAGATGCTGGCCTACCAGAGAGAGTATCGGAGGAGGCTGAGGGCTGAGAAAGCCACCGCTGCCTAAGCTGAATCGCACACTGAAAGAATTGGCATCCCCCCGGTCTCCGGGGGGTGCCCAATACGAGGAGGTTAGCTATGAGAGCCACGCTGTTTACCGAGGAGGAGCTTGAGGAACTTAGGAGATTCGACGCTATGGTCGATGCCGAGCCGATGACCCACGAAGATTATGCTCAGTTGGATTTCATTGAGGAACTGCTATTCTTCGGTCAGAAGACCCCGCAGGAGAAGAAACAGGCTGAGCAGAATGAACGCAGGAAGCAATGGCGGCTGGAGCATCCTGAAGAAGCCAGGGCCAGGGATCGTGCCGCATACCAGAGGAAGAAGGCCAAGAAGCTGGCCGAGGCGAGTATGACCCAGGAGGAGCTGGAGGCGAAACGGAAGGCAGAGGCCGAGGAGAAGGCCGCAAGGCACGAGGAATCCGTCAAGCGGCAGAGGGAACGCTATGCCGCACGGTATGCCGAGCATAGGGAGGCCGAGGCTGAACGGAAACGGAAATGGTATCAGGAGAACAAGGAGAGAATCAAGGCCCAGCAGAGAGACTATCGCCTACGTGCTGGTTTGCTCCTATCCACCGAAGAGAAGGAGGCCAGGAAGGCCGCTGCCGCCCAGAGGTTCCGTGAGCGTCGATCCACCGAGGAGTACAAAGCATATCAGAGAGAGTACCGGGCACGAAGAAAAGCCGCCGCTCTTGCTGTTGCCTGCTGAAAGGTGGTGGTTGGCATTGGAAGGGAAAATGACGGCCCAGGACAGGGCGGAGCTCCGGCGGTATGTGGATGACCGCACCCCGTTCTTCATGCGGTCTGGCGTATATAGCCAGTTGGCGACCGGGTGCAGCTCTGTGGAGCGTCTCGTAATCATGCGAGACCAGATGGAGAGACTGCGGAAGTCTACTCTGAACAGGCGCCGCAGCTAATTGAATACTGGCAACAGGGCTGGCCCCGATTTGTGGGCTGGCCCTGACTGACGCTTGACGGCTACTATTGAATAGTATATAATGAGGTTGAGAGGGTGAGACTGTAATGAGAAGGTCGTTTGTGCTGACCACAGGCTTCGAGAAGTCGTGGGCTGCAATGAACCTCGGCGATGACGAGCTCCGTGAGCTCCAGAACCTGCTGATAGAAGACCCGGAGGCTGGCGATGTTATCCAAGGAACTGGCGGAGCCAGGAAGGTACGCATCCCCCTGGAGGGGAGAGGGAAATCCGGCGGAGGCCGGGTGATATACGTTGATGTCGTTGTCCGGGAGCGGATATACCTGCTGATGGCATACCCGAAGAACGTGCAGACGGATTTGTCCCCAGACCAGAAGAAGATGGTACGCAAGGTTGTCGAGACGATCAAGGAGGAGTAAGCTATGGAGAAGAAATACTTTGATGAATTGATGACCAGCCTCGAAGACGCTGCGGCGTTTGCCCAGGGAGATACGTCCCGTGCGAGAGTGGTCGAGGTAGAGGTCGATGATCCTGTCCCTGAGTACAAGGCCGCCGATGTTGCCCGGACTCGGCAGGCGTTAAACCTGAGCCAGCGGGCGCTTGCCAGTGTGCTCGGGGTGTCCACCAGAACCGTCGAGGCATGGGAGGCTGGGAGGAACGTGCCGTCCGGTGCCGCCAGACACCTGCTGTTCCTGCTTGACGGCGACCATTCGCTGGTTCAAAGGCTGGTTGTAAAGTAAAATCGCCTCATTCAGAAAAAAAGACCGCACACAATGAGCCACAAGGGGCGGCAAGGACATTCCCCTTATACTTTCCCATCCAAGAGTACCCGCCGCTCCAAGAGGCTCCTACGAGCTAATATGAGAAAAGGCCCAAAAACGGGGCGGTGTCACCCGGTTTTTGGGGGTAAAAATCGTATCTCCCGTGACCAGAGGGGATGCGATGTTCATAGCAAGCGGGATAGACGAAAACTCCGAAAAACCGGAAAACCCTGAAAAATCAACGGTTTCGGGCGATAATCGTTAGCCAGGCGGAAACGGTTTGGAGGCTATTTGGCCGGTCCCAGAGCATCAGGTATTGTTAGCTTTGAGGGGATGTGCATAATATTCATCAACTTTTTTCTTGCATAAATAGCCGAATATGAGTGAATAGCGACGCAAAATGCCCCCAGCCTGTCGGAATCAGGCCGGGGGCTTGTTTTATGCCTTGTATATGAAGCGGTGCTCTATGCCGTTCTTGAAGGTGATGGAGACAACCCGGCCATCGTCCACGTCGATATGGTCGATGACCGAGGCCAGGAAGCTCCTGGGGACGGATGGGTCAATCGTGCGGATGTACTTCTCATAGTCGAGGTAGCGATCCTCCACCAGCTTCTCGGTCATGATGTAGTAGCTGGCCTTGCGGAGGAAGTCGCGGCTCGCACTGGAGCCGCTGTCAGGGTCTGCGGCCTGGATAGCTTCGAGTCTGGCGTTTACCTCTTCGAGCTGCTGGGAGAGCTGCGACCGCTGCATGACGAAGTCCTTTTCGGGCATGGCTTCATCGTCGTAGAGGTAGAGGGCGTTCAGCCGGGCCAGGGCGTTTTCGAGCTTTTGTCTCTTGGATTTGAGGGTGTCTGCCTCGGATATGGAGTCCTCCCGACCGGAAAGAGCGAGCTGGGGGCGATACTCCTCGGCGTCGCCGGCGGCGTTGAATTTGTCGATGAGCTGAGAGAGTGCCTCCGGGCCAATGCCGGCCACATCCGCGAAAGCGTCACCCCGGAGCAGCTTGCGCTCCAGCGTCTCGACTGAGGTTGTGGCGGAGTGAGTTCTGGCGGCCCGGATAATGTTGGCTATGTAGTTCAGGACAAAGGGCCCGAGGGTCATGTCAGAGATGTACTTGTTGGTACAGGATGTCTGGTGCCTCCGCCGACTGCCGCAGGCGTAGATGGAAGGACGGATCCCGTTGGCCCGGCGTCGGTCCTGATTGGATGTCATGTTGGAGCCGCACTTTGCGCACCGGAGAAGCCCTCCGAAAATGTGGACGTTCTTTCTGACGTAGGTTTGCCCGGCCGCTACCCCACCCCGCCGGTTCCGCTGGAGCAGGAACTTGAGTCGGTAGAAGAGGCGCTCATCCAGGATAGGCTCGTGGTGGTCCTCGACTGTGATCCACTCATCCTCAGCCCGCTTGTCGGTTCCCTTGCCGCCGGAATGGACGTTGTAGACGTACTGACCGATGTACCACGGGTTGGTGAGCATTGTGCGGACCGTGGTGGGATTCCAGGGCTTGCCGCTCCTGGGGAGTACACCGGCGTCGTTCATGTACTTGGCGACGTAGAGCAGAGACTGGTACTGCTCGTAGAGCTCGGCCATCTTTTTGATGGTCTTGGCCTCGTGCTCAACGATGGAGAAAGTGCCGCTGTCCTTGTCCCATGAGTACCCATACGGGACACGGCCGCCATTCCACTGGCCGTTGTTGGCTCTGGACAGCATGACGGCCGTGACACGCTCGGAGGTCATCTGCCGCTCCAGCTCGGCAAAGACGAGAATGATCTTCAGCATGGCCTCGCCAATGGCGGAGCTGGTGTCGAACTGCTCGTTCTTTGAGACGAAGGTGACGCCCAGCTTCTTGAGCTCATCGTACATGGAGGCAAAGTCCAGCAGATTCCGGCTGATGCGGTCGATCTTCCAGACCACCAGGTGAGTGAACTCACCGGTGCGGATCCTGTCCATCATGGCTTGATAGTCTGGGCGGTCCGTGTTCTTGGCGGAATAGCCGGGGTCCTCAAAAATGACGTAGTCTGTGATCCCCAGGAGCATCTCAACGTAGGCGGTCAGTTCCCGGCGTTGTACCTTGAGGGAGTCCTTGTCGATCTGCCAGTGCGTCGAGACCCGTATATAGATTGCTGCCTTTTTGGCGGCGAGTTTTTCCTGAATTTGTGTAGCCATGAAATCCACCCCTATAAATATTGGACTGTCCACCGGAACGTCCACCGGAAAATCCGGGGACAATCCGCCTATAACCGTAACCTAAACCGTAACCGTAACCTTACCTAACCAGACCAGATAAACATATGGGCACCGCAGGAGCGATGCCCATGTGTTTTTTGCTTTTGAGCCTATCAGGAGGACAGCGCACGGGCAAAGCTCTTGATCTGAGAGACCAGGTCCTCCACACCAGAGAAGAGGGCGTCAGGCTTCAGGTAGAGCATGGCCACCCTCCCGCCAACCGGGGATGGGTTGAGCAGGTCCTTGTCGGCAAAGCGAATGAAAAACTCCAGCAGGCTGGTAGCTGCCGACACGGGAAAACCGTTTTTCTCCAGGCAATGCCGGACAGTGAGCGGTAGGACAAACACATCCGAGCGGTTCGGCAGGATCTTGAAGTAGAAAAGAGGTATGAGGGAGACACCATCCGGGCCGTAGTACGATACGATCAACTGGGAGCCCCGGACGACGGCGACCACGCCGCCGATGGTTTCGAGCTCACAAATGAAGCTGGTCAGGTCGTCTGGGTCTATGCCCCGGTTGGCCGAGAACGCCTTGATGAACTCCCTGCGGGACATGGGAGCGTTTGATGGCTCTGTGGGAACGAACAGGAGGTTGCTGCCCGAAAGCGCCTCGTCGATAGAATTGTAGAAGGTCTGCTTGCAGGAGTAGCCGAGCAGGCCCCGCCTGGCCATTGCGTCGATTATGAGGGCCGCTTGCCCGTCCCGCTGGTAGAAGTGGCCGGCGGCGATCTCGTCAAGCTGTTCATGAGTCCATTGGCGCATCACATCAGCCACCCGGCGGATCGTAAGGAGGCCGTCTGAGGGTACATCTCCATTGTGAAGCGCCAGAGGGATACAGACAGTGATGGCCCCCGCCGGACTGACGTATAGGCCGACATCGCAAATGTGCCTTCCGTCTACGCTGATTGGGACGGATTCTCCGATGCAAATGGGGCTCTCATAGATGGATGGGGTTTCGTTTAGGCGCACTACCTCCGTGCCTCTGACGGCGATGAAGGCAGAACGACCCGTCTTCTCGCCGAAGCACATGGTCATTTCTCCTCTCGGTATTTGTTGAGTATAGCGTCGACAACCCGGCGGTCGTCTGGGGTAGCAAGTTTGTAAAGGTCGAGAAGCTCTCTGCTTTCGGGTGATAGCGTGTCATACCGGTCCTCACTGAATCCGAGCAGCCAGCCAATGGGGACGTGATAATATTGCGATAAGAAAATGACATAGTTCAGATCTGGGGTGCGATGCCCGTTGAGATACCTTGACAAAGATGGAAAAGCGACGCCCATGTCGATAGCGGTTGCTCTGAGAGACTTCCCGCTGCCGTCAATAAGGTTGCGAAGATTTTCCCGAAATTTAGAGTAGTCGAATTGAAGCTCCATGAGTGCGGTCTCCTTCCGGCCAGTTTTGTGCGGCACCATGGCCGCTGCGTAACACGGCTATTGTATAACTTTTTGGACGGCTCCGCAACTTATTTTCCGAAAAAGACGAAAAACATCTTGACAACGGCCTGGTAATAAATTATAATGACCTTGTTGTTATCCTACTGGATAACAACTGAATTAAAAATGCAGATGGAGGTGAACTTATCATGAAACCACTCGAAATCAAAGGAGCCCGCACAAGGCTTGGATTGTCGCAGAAGTACATGGCCGAACAACTTAACATCACAGAAGCCTCTTACGGGAAGAAGGAGAGAGGTATTGTTAGGTTTACCGACCAGGAGAAGGTAATCGTCACGAGAGTGCTTGGGTTTACGGCGGCACAGGTGAATGATTTTTTCTTTGACGGAAGGTTGCCGATTGGATAACATTTGAAGTTTGGACGCTTGCTCTGTTTTTTTGCTCGTGCGTTTCCGATTGGATAACACTTGCTGTTTATGTGACTATTATAGGCGATTCGAGGTGTGAAAAAAATGGGACGTGAAGCGACGAAGGCATCGGGAAATCCGTGGTACGAAGCCAGAAAAAAGGCTGCTGAGTATGATGACAGGCTGTGCAGCAGAGAGGGAGCGGCGGAACGGCTGGGAATGTCCGTGTCGGCCGTGGCAGACGCAGAGCTCGGTCTCTCAAAATGTATGCCGGTGGACAAGGCGGTTCTCATGGCTGACCTGTATAGGGCGCCGCACCTGCTCAATCACTACTGCCTGCATGAGTGCCCGATTGGGTGCCGGCATTCCTTGTCGGATGAGGTGCTCGGCATCGACCGAGTGACCGTGAAGCTGTTGAAGAGCCTGAAGGTCGACAAGCTCGGCGAAATCAAGGACACACTCCTGGACATCGCAGAGGATGGGAAGATCACGGACGACGAGAAACCAGCGCTGAAGGAGGTCCTGGACTACCTTGATGGGCTGGCCAAGACGGTAAGTGAGCTGAAGATCATCGGCAAGATGGCGTTAGAAGGGGGAGGCGGTAACGCTGAACCCGGATGAGATTGTGAGAATCCTCGCAGAGGAGTACGGAATCAAAGGAGAGCGAGCGCTCGACGAGGCGATCAGGAAGCAAAAGTTCATCGACGTGTCCCCGTTTTGCGCTCCACCAAGGAAACAAGGAGAGGTGAAACGCTGTGACACGATATGAGCGAAGACGAAGAGTTGCCAGAAGGCGGCGCATCAAAGCAGCGGTGTTTCTGATTTTGGTAGCCCTCTCAGTTTTAGCCTGTGCTGGCTTTAATAGAGGGGTAAAAGCTGATGGGAACATCGTAAATGAGCCGGATTCTGGCGCAAAGCAGATCAGTTACATAGTAGAGGCCGGGCAAGACTGGGTCGCAGATTTCGCAGGGGCGGCAGAAATGGACGTTGAGCCTGCCAGTCCGTATACAGAGAATGATGTAATCGCCTTGGCCAAGATGGCTTACGGAGAAGCGCTTATCACTCGGTCCGATACCGAGATGTCGGCTTGTATGTGGTGCGCTCTCAATCGGCTTGACAGTGGAAACCGGTTCTACGATGGCTGTGAGAGCGTGTACGACATCGTGACCCAGAAAAACCAATTCTACGGGTACGACGAGGGCAATCCGGTAGACGAGCACCTGGCATGGCTTGCCCGAGACGTGCTTACCCGCTGGGTGGATGAACACAATGGAGCCACAGACGTTGGCAGGACGCTCCCGAGGGAGTATTGCTTCTTCACGGGAGATGGCTGGCACAACAGCTTCACGACGGAGCATCAAGGCGGGGTTGAGTACGATTGGAGCCTTTCGACCCCGTATGAAAGCTGAGGTGCCGGGATGGACAGAAAAATTGCGGAGGCCATGGTTGACACCCTGTACCAGGTCCAGAGGGAACTCGGGCACACATTCAGCTTCGATGAGGTATATGCCACGGCGGTCCAGACCAGGAGAAAGACTGATCTGAACGGGAAAGACGATGACTATATCCTGGTCCTGTTTGAGAACGAGCTGAAGGACCTGGTGATGAGGAATCGGATAAACCTTTTGGGTAAATGGAGGATGGAAAATGGCTTGCAAATGTGCCAAGCGAACGGATGAGTACCACGGGTGGTCGTGCGAAGTATCTGGCGGAGCCTGCGCGTTCCTCATGCCGGATAGTGAGATCTGTGCGGCTGTATATGGGGAAGGCCCGGATGCCGACAGAATCGAGCAGTCTGACGAGAGCCTGAAAAAGCTCATAGAAGATGAGCCGTCACGACGGTTCAATATGCTGGTCTGACGGTATGGAGGTGCTTAGATTATGTGTTCTATCTGCCACAGCAGCCCGTGCCTGAGCGGGTGTCCGAATGCGCCTGACCCGCCGGCGGCATTCAGGTGCCACGACTGCGATGAGGCCATTTACCCAGGCGATGAATACGCCAAGATCGACGGTGTGGAGTATTGCGAACAGTGCATTGACAACTACCCGTACTGCGTTCTCATTCCGCTGCTCGGCGGAGAATGGAAGACGGTGCAGGATGGCGAGGTTATCAAGTGCTCCGACTGTGAGGACGTTCTATCGGCTGGAACGGAGTACGGCGTCATCGACGGAGAGATCCTCTGCGAGGAGTGCATTGACGAGATCCCGTACTGCGATATCGTGACCAGGATGGGGCACGACTGGAACACAGCGTCAGAGGAGGACATCTATGACGGCTACGACGATTAAGGTCCCTGAGATGCCGGAGCTGACCTTTGAAGAGAAGCGACACATTTACCGGCTGGATGGGGTCCAGATCCCAAGCGTGTCCAGGTTGATGGAGCCGTTGAAAGCATCGTGCTACGCCGGCGTGAGTAACAGGACCCTTGAGAACGCCGCCAAAAAGGGAACCTCGGTGCATAACAGCATCGAGAACTGGCTCAAATTCGGGATTGAGGACATCCCGGCGGAGCACCGGGGGTACTATGACGGCTTCCGGGAGTGGTGGGACAAGTACAACCCGGTCCTGGTTGCCTCCGAGATGAAGATGTACCACAAGCTCCTGCGGTATGGAGGCACGATTGACCTCCTGTGCATTCTGGGAGACGAGTTGGCCTTGGTGGACTTCAAGACCACCTACACGCTGTTGGAGATGACCTGCGGCGTCCAGCTTGAGGCGTACTCCCAGGCTCTGGCATCTCATGGGCTCCAGATCCAGAGGAAGCACATCCTGCACATGAAGAAGGATGGGAAGTGGGCCTTCCCGGAGTTTCCGGCAAAAGACCCGACACGATGGCGTGTTGTCGGAGCCCTGAAGAGTTTGTACGACTATGAGCAGTCTTACAAATAAAAATTGAGAGGAGTGTCAGTATGAACGATGCGAAAGTTGTAGGAAACAATGCTCTTGTCCTTGGCGCGGCAGAGCCGCCCCAGATCGAGCGGCCCGAGGAGGAGAGCAAGCTCGACCGGCAGGTGAGCTTGATCGAGCAGCAGGCAAGCAGCGTGGTCGTGGCCAGCGAGGAGGGCTTCGTGCTTGCCGGGGAGCTGACCAAGCAGGTCAAGGCGATGCAGAAGCAGGTGACGGACTACTGGGAGCCCATGCGGAAGTCCACCTACGAAGCCTACACCGCCGTGAACCAGCACAAGAAGGAGATGCTTGACCCGCTGGCTTCCGCCGAGAAGATCCTCAAGCGCAAGATGAGCGACTACACCATGGAGCAGGAGCGCATCCGCAGGGAGCAGGAGGAGGCCATGCGCAAGGCCGCAGAGGCCGAGATGGCTCGTAAGCTGGAAGAGGCCGAGGAGGCGGAGTCCAGGGGCGATGCTGTGGGTGCCGAGTTCGCCATGGCGGAGGCCGAGGTTATGGAGGGGGTAGCTGTCGGCGGCGGTCTTCGTCCCCAAGCTCCGAAGGCAAAAGGGGTCTCCCAGACCAAGACCTGGAAGATCACGAAGATTGACAGCGCAAAGGTCCCCGTCTCCCTGAACGGCATGGAGCTGCGCCCGGTGGACGAGAAGCTGGTACTCCAGCTCATCAAGGCGTCCAAGGGCAAGATTTCCATTCCGGGTGTGGAGTACAAAGAAGATGTAATCATCAGCGTCCGGTCCTGACCGGCGCACCAGCAGAAGGAGGTCAATAATGGGTAAAAACGAAATGATGGCTGCCCCTGCGCAGCAGGCTATGACTGCGCAGAGAGGTGGCGGTGCCCCGTTGAGCGTATTCGCCGACGGTCAGAGCTTCAATACGGCCCTGAGAATGGCCCAGTGCCTGGCCGAGTCTACCGTGGTGCCCAAGGAGTACCAGAGGAATGTGGGCAACTGCATGATCGCCATTGAGATGGCGTCCCGGATCAACACGAGCCCGATGATGGTCATGCAGAACCTCTACATCGTGAACGGGCGGCCGGCGTGGTCAAGTCAGTGGATCATCGCCATGATTAACAGCAGCCGCCGGTACAAGACGGAGCTTCAGTTTGAGTTCGGCAATGCCCAGGAAGACGGCGGCTTGAGCTGCCGGGCGTGGGCTGAGGACTATGCCGGGCACAAGGTCTACGGCCCCAAGATCACGATGACCATGGCGAACGCTGAACAGTGGACCACGAAGAACGGGAGCAAGTGGAAGACCATGCCCCAGGTGATGATCCAGTACCGGGCCGCTTCCTTCTTCGGGCGCATGAATTGCCCGGACATGATTATGGGCATCTACAGCCAGGAGGAAGTCCTCGACATGACGGAGATCCCGACAGACGGGTTCGCCCTGGTGGTAGACCCCAGCACCGGCGAGGTCCAGGAGGTCGAGAAGGATGAGCCGATCACCCAGGAGCAGCGGCAGACGCTTTTCCAAATGGTGAAGAGCGCCTACGGGAAGGACGGGAACAAGATCCTGAAGGAGATGCTGACCCAGGAGGGCTACGAATCCACGGACGGGCTGCCCACGTCGGTGTTCAACAGGATCACCGAGAAGGTGATGAACGCTGCGAGCGGTGGAGAAAAGCCTGCTGACACGACCCCGCCCAAAGAGTATTCCGGTGGTGCGCCCGCCGGCAAGCCTGCCGAGGAGGGCGAGCCAGAAAACGGCGACCAGCCGGACTTCAAGGGCGAGAAGTGATTACCAAAGCGGCATAACCGCCGCTTAGGAAGGCAGGTGAGAAAATGGCATGGATCAGCGTACATGAAAGCGTTGACGGGCCGAAATTGCGGAAGTTATATAAGCAGCTCGGGTGCTCGAAGTTTGAAGCGCTCGGAATCCTGAACTTTTTGTGGTTCTGGGGGCTCATGAACGCTGAGAAGGATGGACTCATCCTGTATGCGGACAAAAGCGACATAGAGAGATACCTATACGGAGCCGGCTCCGGGTGCAAACTTGATGCCGGAAAGGTCGTCGATGCACTGTTTGACAGCGGATGGCTTGAATGGTCTCCCATGGGAATCTGCATCCATGACTGGGTGATGTGGCAGGACCAGTGGTATAAAGCCAAAGAGGCCAGGGAGAAGGACGCAAGACGAAAGCGCGAGAGTCGCAGAAGTAGGCCGCCGGGGCAAGAAGAACAGGCGTCCACGGACAAAAATGCGGACAGTCCTGTGGACTGTCCACAGGACACGGGGCAAGAGGCGGCTGAGGAAGCCCAAGAAGGAGATGCACCCCCCTCAGAGGACCGGCCAAAACCGGAGCCCGCAAAGTATACGACGGATTTTGAGACGTTTTGGGACGCCTATCCAAGGAAGGCCGACAAAGGGATGGCCTACAAGAAGTACAAGGCCAGACTGAATGATGGGTACTCTCCTGCGGAGCTGCTTGAGGCGGCCAAGAATTACGCTCTCCAGTGCAGGCGGCAGAACACCGAGAAGCAGTACATAAAGCACCCGAAGACATTTTTGGGAGACAGTACGCCGTTCCTCGACTATCTACCGAAGCAAAAAGAGCCACCGCCTGACCCTTGCGGGCCGGGAAGATCGAATCCGTTTGCGGAGTACAAGGAGGATGAGTGATGGGCGCTTTTGATGCGCAGGATTTTATGCGGCAGATCGCAGCCAGGGGGCTCGAAAATCAGCAGGTGAATCCGGGGGACTATGTGGACAAGGAAGGCTTCCTGGTATGTGGAGTTTGCAAAGAGCACAGGCAGCACAACATCGAACTTCCGACGGTTACACCCGATGGCCAGGATACCACCATTACCATGAAGGTGGCCTGTATGTGCAGATGCGAGCGGGAAAAAGAGGCCGAGGAGAAGCGCCGTGAACAGGCCCGGAAGGACATGGAGCGAGTGGACAGATTAAAAAAGGCCAGCCTCATGGATGAAAAGTTCCGTGGGGCGAGGTTCTCGGAGTTCCAAGTCACCAAGTACAACGCCCGGAACCTGAAGCTCTGCCAGAGGTATGTGAGCGGGTTCGACGAGATGATGGAAAAGAACCAGGGGCTCATCTTCTGGGGCGATGTCGGCACCGGAAAATCCTATGCGGCCGCCTGCATTGCGAATGAGCTGCTCTCGAAGGGCATCCCGGTTGTGATGACCTCGCTGGTCAAGATCCTGGAGATTGTGCAGTCCGGCGACGAAAAGGAGTCCAACATCATTTCGAGGCTGAACAGTGCGAGGCTGGTAATCTTTGATGATCTCGGCGCTGAGAGGAATACGGACTACGCCCTTGAGAAGATCTACAACATCATTGACAGCCGGTATCGGAGCAAGAAGCCCATGTTGCTGACGACCAACCTGACCATTGACGAGATGAAGCAGGAGACGGACCGGCGGTACAGCCGCATCTACGACAGGATCTTTGAGGTTTGCTACCCAATGCAGTTTGCTGGGCAGAGCTGGCGGAAAAAGGCGGCGAACCAACGGTTCAAAGAGATGGAGGCACTTCTTGGAGAGGGCGAGGGGGTGCCGGGTGATGGCAGAAGGTAGCCAGGTGTTCTATCTGAGGATCGCCAACCAGGCGGACCGGGTGACGGTGGCCTCCATCCTGTACGCCAACGGGTATAGCGTCCAGCCCGTCCGCCGCAAAAAGAACGGCCGGAGCTATGAATATCTGGTGAAGTTCTGGATCGGCCAGCAGGACGTTGAAGATGTGGAGGTCCCGGAATGAAGGTAAAGTTCACGATTCTGGGGGAGCCAGCGGGGAAAGGACGTCCACGTTTCACCAGAGAGGGTCGGACGTATACCCCAGAAAAAACGGTGAGCTATGAGAATCTGGTTAAGCTGGAGTACGAGCAGCAATGCGCAAACCACCGGTTCCCGGATGACGCCCAACTTGACGTGAGGATTATAGCCTATTATCAAATCCCCAAAAGCACCAGCAAGAAGAAGGCGAAGCTGATGGAGGAAGGCAAAATCAGGCCCACAAAGAAGCCGGACTTCGACAATATCGGCAAGATCGTCTGCGATTCCCTGAACAAAAGGGCATACAACGATGACGCCCAGGTTGTTGATGCCCAAGTCAGGAAGTTTTACAGCCGCAACCCAAGGGTGGTAGTTACCATCCAGGAAGCAGAATAGGAGGTTACATATGGTGAAAAAGAAAATCGGAAGTATCAGCCCCGGCAAGAGCTTTGCCTACGGCGGGCAGCGGTTCGTTGTCCTTGAACACATGGACGACGGTGTGTTTTGCCTGTTGGAGCAGAGCAGCAGGTCCGTCCCGTTCAACAGTGGGAGCGATGGACCGCTGAACAACTACCAGAAGTCCACGCTGCGGGAAGAGATCGAGAATGTGTGGCTGCTCTATCTCATCGAACACGGAGCCAGACTGGAGGACATGGTCAAGTTCGATGTGGAGCTGTGCCCGACCGACCGGTCCGAGGGGTACGGGATCCTGGAGGGCGTATATGCCGCCCCGCTGACGCTCTGGCAGTACGGGAAGTACAAGGACATCATCCCTTTGAATGAGGATGACTGGTGGTGGCTGGTGACCCCCTGGGCCTGCCCGTGGCTCCGCTCCCCG
>JAETOQ010000151.1 GCA_021771635.1 Oscillospiraceae bacterium
CTGCCCAATGCTGCCTTAATAAGTCCCATAAGTAGTTCCTCCTTGTTTTCTTGTTGGATATGTCTGCTTTTTGACTATACCGAGCTTACTTTTTCGCCCATTACCGGCACCACTGGGCTTCCCTGCTCCTGTAAGCGGGCGGCGCAGGAGGTACACAGATCCAATTCCTCGCAAATCAGGAAGCAGTGGTCGCATACCAGCCGGTGGCAGATGGGACATTGATTGAACGCCTTTCCGGCCTCCGCTGCAGCCCGCAGCAGCGCGGCCTCCTTCTCCCGCTTGTAAAGGGCGTCGAAGATCACGCGCTTTCCCTCGTTGGGGGGATCGACCCCCGCGCGGGAGAAGCGGACGGGTCTTGACCGCCAGGCCGTTCCACATTCCGCACAGTGCAGCGCAAAGCAAAACGCCTCCCGTGTGGAGCAGTCCTGCAGCAGTTCCTTTGGAATTTGACTCATCATTCTCACCACCTTTCAGCCGCCGGTATCTGGCGCTTCTGTATTTCTTTTATCAAAAAGGCGCGGGAAATGATATGGTCCTGAGTAGTATTTTGGGGCAATTTCAGGAAAATACCACTGAGTAGTATACAATATATTGTGTTTCGTTTTTACATTACACAATATATTGATTTCGTAAAAAACAAAAGGGCCCGCTGGTCATGTGACCAGCGGGCCGCGTTCAGATGTGGTAGGCGATCTGTTCCAGCCTTCCGCACCGGCGGAAGAGGTCAATGTAGAGCATCAGTTCCTCCCGGGTGGTGACGCCCAGTTTACGATTGATGTTGGTGTTATGCTTTTTTGCCGTGTTGACGCTGATAAAGGCCCGCGCGGCAGTTTCTTCGATTTTATAGCCGTCAATATAATATTGCAGGACCGTCCGCTCCATGGGCGTCAGCTGTTCCACACGGTGGAGGAAATCGGAGAAGAACGCCTCGATTTTGGGCGGCAGCTCATCACCGGGCTGTGTCTGGCCGGCCTTAGACTGGAAAAAGGCCATCAGCTCGTCGATCTCCGAGATTCCGGAGCTGCCCTCTGGGAAGGAGGTGTCCCGCTGGATCGCCTCCAGGCTTTGGACGATGGGCTTGACGAACCGCCGGGAGAAGAACATCGCCAGCGCCAGCATGGCCAGCAAAAAGGCCAGAGAACCGCCGATCCATGCCATGCGGTTGAGGGAGGCGGCGCTGCGGTAGCTCTGCTCCGGTACCAAAACGGCCACGGTCATCTCACCGCCGTCCTGCGCGGCGAATGGTAGTTTGCGGTGGAGACCGATATAGGTGTCCTGCCCCTCCGTCGTATAGGTATAAAAATAGGACTCCCTTTTGATCCGCAGTTCCTGGGCGATGTCCAAATGCGTCCCGTCCTGGCCTCCCAGCACACCGTCCGACAGGCTGAACACATTGCCGTCGGCTGACCCCAGAGCGACGATCATGTGCCCGAACTCGCCCTCCGGGGCGGGGTAGGCCAGCTGGAAGTACAGGGCGCTCAGCTCTACACCGCACAGGCCGCAGACAGAGCCATCGCTGCCCACGATGGGGACGCACAGCAGCAGCGCGTCCTCCCAAGTGTCCTTCAGATTGATACGGCCGCTCCAGAAACAGGCGCCGGACAGCTGGGACATGGTCTGTCCCATGGACTCCCGGTAGCCGGGAAAGCAGTCGATGTCAAACTCCAGGTTCCAGCGGTTGTGCAGCTCCAGGCCCTCGGCCCGGGCGATTTCAGAGGAGCCCCGGAAGTAGGTCACATGCTGGTTGACCGGGCTGGCTGCGCTCAGGCAGGCATAGCGAAGGTACAGGCCGCTTCGGGAGTGCTCCGCTCCCGGGGCTTGGGTGTTCACCGTGGCGTCCAGGATCAGAAAAGCCCCGTTGCAGTCCCCGGTCTGCAAGGTCGTATTCAGGGTCGGATACAGCGCCTGCTGGAGCGCCACCAGCCGCTCCGGCTGATCGTTCAGCGTCTGGATGGAGACG
This sequence comes from Oscillospiraceae bacterium, assembly GCA_021771635.1. Lineage (GTDB taxonomy): Bacteria > Bacillota > Clostridia > Oscillospirales > Oscillospiraceae > Oscillibacter. The sequence continues at coordinate 1,961 of JAETOQ010000151.1, forward strand.
CCGTAGCCAAGGGC
>JAETOQ010000038.1 GCA_021771635.1 Oscillospiraceae bacterium
CCGAGCTGTCCCCCGAGGCTGTTGAGGAGTTCAAGGCCGCTTCCGCCGGCATCTATGAGGATCCCAAGTTCGTCGAGATGATGACTCCCGAGCTCATCGCTGCCTTCACGGAATAAAGAAAACAGACGCAACACGGGTTTGCGCTGTGATGTGACTGGAGCGCGGCCGCAAAAGCGGCCGCGCTCCTCTGTTTTTGTAATAAAAAGCAGCGGCAGGCATCCGAGAGATGCCTGCCGCCATTTACCGGCGATCATGGCGCCGCCTGACGGCGGCGCTGCTTTCGCTGGGCCTGTTCGCGTGCCTCTTTTTCCGCCAAGAGCTGGGAGAGGCGGTGCTTCAGCGTCTCAATGCCGGAATCCCACAGAGTCTCGTATTCCTGGGCGTCCTCGCGCATCAGGGCGTCGTACCATTTGCGGTGATAGGAAAATTCCGTTCCGAAATCATCAAAGGAGAGGCCCACGTTGGCAAAGACCATGAAGAGATAGTCCATGCACCAGCTGGAGGCGTACAGCCGCAGAAACCGCTCGTTGTCGCACAGCTGGATGAAGCAGAGGTGGAAATCCCGTTCCAGCTCCAGTGCTTCGGTGAAGGAGATGTTGTCGGCTGCCGCACGGTCAAAGCGCTTCAGCAGTTCTTCCATATGGCGGATGATAAGGGGGAAGCGCCGGCGGTTTTTGATGGCGGGCCGGATGGCGAAGATCTCAAACATCTTGCGGATCTCCAAAACCTCGGAGAGGTCCTTGATGGAGAGCTTCACCACCGCGTAGCCGCAGCGGGGGACCTGTTCCACCAGATGCTCCGCCACCAGACGGTTCAGCGCCCCCTTGACAGGGGTGGAGCTGATGGCCAGTTCACGTGACAGCCGGTCCACCGGCAGTTTGCTGCCCGCGGGATAGACGCCTTGAAGGATCCGGTCTTTCAGGATCTGATAGGCATATTCCAGCAGGGATTCAGGGGGAACACGCACAGGCACACCGCCTTTCTGAAAGTGATCCAGTCCGCCGGCACGCCGCGCCGGGGGGGGAGAATTCGTACAGGAGGCGCACCATGGCGCCGATACCTGTTCATTATAACAGGTATTTCTCAAAAAACAATCCAATTTGTCAAACCATACGAACGGTAGGGGTAGAACTGTACAGGCCGACAAAAACCACGGCCTCTTTTCGGGAGAATTGTGTATTGAAACCGGGACTGAAAATGAGGATAATAAATACATGACAACACAAAATCAGACCTAATATTCACCAATTCTGTATATTATGAAAGAATATACAGAACAGAAAGCGAAGCCGCGCTGCGAACGATCATAAGGAGGTCAGAACTATGCAGTACACAGCGGAATTTTTGAAAGGTGTGTACCGGGACTTGCTGTCCGTCCGGCTTTTTGAGGAAAAGCAGGTGGAGATCTATGCCCTGGGCAAGGTCCCCGGCCACATCCACAGCGGTATCGGCGAGGAGGCCACCTATGCGGGCGTGCTTGCCACGCGGAAGCCGGGTGACTACTTCAAGATCACCCACCGCCCCGTGGGCGCGTCCAGGATCTTGGGCACGCCTCTGGAGACGATGTTTGGAGAGCTGATGGGAAGATCCACCGGCAATGCCAGGGGCCTGGGCGGTGTGCTCCACATGGTCTCCCGGGAGAACGGCATGGTGGGCTTTTCCGGCACGCTGGGCTGTGACATCGCCGTGGCGGACGGCGCCGCGCTGTCCATCCAGATGGCGGGGACCGACAATGTGTCCTACGTCTTTTACGGTGACGGAACTTCCAGCCGCGGCCCCGTCCACGAGGCCATGAACCTGGCGGCCATCTGGAAGCTGCCGGTGCTGTTCATCTGCAACAACAACCAGTTTGCCATCTCCACCGCCGCCAGTTACGGCGTGCCCGTGGCAAATCCCGGTGCGGACCGGGCTGCGGCCTATGGGATGCCCGCCCGGACCGCGGACGCCACCGACGCTCTGGCGGTCTATGACGCCGCCAAGGAGCTGGTGGACGGGATCCGCGCCGGCAGCGGCCCCGCGGTGCTGGACTGCAAGTGCTACCGCTGGAGAGGCCACTTCGAGGGCGATCAGGCCAAGTACCGGGACCCCGCCGTCACAGAGGAGTGGCGCAAAAAGGACTGCGTCGCCATCATGGAGGCACGGCTGCAGGAGTGGAACGTGCTGACAGCGGAAGAGATCCAGCGGATCCGGGACGAGATCAACAGCGAGATGGACCAGGCCATTGCCTTTGCTGAGGCAAGCCCTGAGCCCACGGTGGAGGATCTCTACCGAAATCTGTATGCCGATTGAGCGGTAAAGGAGGAAAGCAGATGCAAACGACATATCTTCAGGCCGTCGGTGCCGCGCTGCAGGAAGAGATGCGGCGTGATGACAAGGTTTTGATCTTTGGCGAGGATGTGGCCGAGTTTGGCAATATCTTCGGCGTGACACGTGGCATGCTGGAGGAGTTCGGCCCCCAGCGTGTCCGCAACACCTCCATCTCGGAGACCGCCATCATCGGCACGGCGCTGGGCGCCGCCGTTACGGGCCTGCGGCCTGTGGCGGAGCTGATGTACGCCGATTTTACCATGGTGGCCTTCAGCGAGATCTTCCACTGCGTCGCCAAGTGGCGCTTTATGCACGGCGAAGCTTACAAGGTCCCTCTGGTGATCCGCTGTGCCATGGGCTCCTCCTTCGGCGCGGGTGCGGAGCACTCCAACTGTGTGGAGAGTCTGTTTATGCACGCCCCGGGCCTGACCATCATCAGCCCCACCACCCCCTATGACGCCAAGGGCCTTCTGAAGAGTGCCATCCGTTCCGACAACCCCGTCCTGTTCTGCGAGCACAAGCAGCTCTATCAGACCAAGGGCGAGGTGCCCGACGGCGATTACACCATCCCCATCGGCGTGGCGGACGTGAAGCGCCCCGGCACGGATGTGACGGTGGTGGCCGTGGGCCTGATGGTCCGCCGGGCTTTGGAGGCCGCGGAGCTTTTGCAGAAAGAGGGGATCAGCGTGGAGGTCATCGATCCCCGGACACTGGTGCCCTTCGACAAGGAGACGGTGTTCCAGTCCCTCCGCAAGACACATCATGTGGTGGTGGCGGAGGAGAGCAACAAGACCGCCGGCATCGGCGCCGAGCTGGCCGCTATGATCCAGGAGGAGATGTACGACGAGCTGGACGGCCCCATCGGCCGTGTCGCTGCCCTGGATATCCCCATTCCCTACAACATCGCGCTGGAGAAGTACGTGATCCCCGACGCCGGCCGCATCGCCGAGGCTGTCCGGGCACAGCTGGCGCGGAACTGCTGACCGTTGGCCGCATGCGACAGGAAAGGAGGAGCCTTTCAGACGGAATATGATCTGAGGGGCGGACTTGATATATGAGTGTTGAATTGGTAATGCCGCGGGCTGGTCTGACGATGGTGGAGGGCACCATCAGCGCGTGGACCGTGCCGGAGGGTGCCGCCGTGAAAAAGGGTGACGCCATCATGGAATTTGAAAACGAGAAGAACACCATTGAATTTGCCTGTACCCACGACGGGTATCTGCACATCACCGCCCAGGAGGGCGACGTGGTGGCCGTGGGCGCCCCCATCGGCTATGTGGCGGAGAGTCAGGCGGAGTACCAGGCGCTGTGCGGAGGCGCCGCACCTGCGGCGTCTCCCGCGGAGACGGCCCCGCCCCGGAGCAGCGGAGCCGCGGCGGACTGCACGGAGCTGGTGATGCCCCGGGCCGGTCTGACCATGGTGGAGGGCACCATCAGCGCGTGGACTGTGCCGGAGGGCGCCGCTGTAAAAAAGGGCGACGCCATCATGGAGTTTGAAAACGAGAAGAACACCATCGAATTTACCTGCACCCACGACGGGTATCTGCATATCACCGCCCAGGAGGGCGACGTGGTGGCCGTGGGCGCTCCCATCGGCTATGTGGCGGCCACTCAGGCGGCCTATGACGCGCTGTGCGGCAGTCCGGACTCCGCTCCGGCAGCCCATCCTGCCGCCGCGCCGGCGGAAGTGCCCGCCGCGGCCCCTGCGGAAAGCCAGCCTGTTCCAGCTGCTGCCGGAGGCCGGGTGCGCATCACCGGTCTGGCCCGCAAAATGGCGAAGCAGCACCAGATCCCTCTCGCGGCCCTGCGGGGGACCGGCCCCAATGGCCGCATCATCGCCCAGGATGTGAAGGACTACCTGGAGGCCGCGGCAAAACAGCCCGTTCCCGTGTCTGCGGCGGAACCCGCTCCGCAGGCGGCTGTGGACGAGGTGAAGCAGATCCCGCTGACAGGCATCCGCCGTGCCATCGCCAAGAATATGTACGGCAGTCTCCAGGAAATGGCCCAGTGTACCGCCGCTGTGGAGGTGGATGTGACAGATCTGCTGGCCTACCGGCAGAAGCTGGTGGATGACCAGGACTTTCTGGGCTGCAAGGTCACGGTGAACGACCTGCTGTCCATGGCCACGGTGAAGATGCTGAAAAAGCATCCCATGGCCAACGCCACTTTCGACGGCAAGACGATCTCCGTCCACTCCAGTGTCAACCTGTCCATCGCCGTGGCGGCGGAGGCGGGATTGATGGTGCCGGTGGTGAAGGGCGCCGATCGGATGGGCCTTGTGGAACTGCATCAGGCCATGAAGGACCTGGCGGACCGGGCCAGAGACAAGCGGCTGCGGGACGGAGACCAGACCGGCGGCACCTTCACGGTATCCAATGTGGGTATGTTCCCCATCGACTGGTCCACGCCCATCATCAATCCGCCCCAGGTGGCGATCCTGGGGTTCGGCCGCTCCGTCAAGAAGATGGCGGTGGTGAATGACGAGCCGAAGATCCGCTCCATGATGAACATGTTCCTGACCTTCGACCACCGTGTGTTTGACGGCTTGGAGGTGGGCCGCATCCTGGCGGACATGAAGACATTGGTAGAGAATCCGGAACTGATCACCCTGTAATCAAAACTTTCGGCTAAACCTAATCTCATTAAGATAAGCGACAGAGCCGGGGGTTGCCTTTGGTACTACTAAAAAAACAGAAAGTCCTGAAACCGTTGCGGTTTCAGGACTTTTACTGTCTTGTGTTGACAAAAAAGATGCAGAACTCAACCCGCATCCCCCCGCCTTTTTCGGCCCGGAATCCAGCGAAGCGAATCCGGGCCGAAAGCGAAGAAATTCCCACCATAGCGCAGTTTTCGGCGAAGCCGGAAACGGAGCGGTGGTGGGAATTTCTGAGCTGGTCGGAGTGTAATTATAGGACTTAAAGAAATGTAGTAATATCAATGGTTTGCAGGTCGTCTACGAGAGGTTTTATCCTAAACTGAACGAGAAATGACCGTCACTTGCGTAATCACGTCACGCAGGCGATCATCGCCTACCATATATTCAAGGACGGCATCCGGTGTACTGCACATTTTTTCACAGCTTCCATCTGCGTGGGCAATACAATATCCAATATCAAAAAAGCATACACCGTATGCAATGCCGTTCCAAATAAAGACCGGTTCGCCACCGCGGAGGATACACTCTTTGAATTCGGATATCGTTTTAAACCGATTATCTTCTTCTGTATTAAAACCGTATTTCATAATCATATCTCCAAATGCTTTAAACTCGGGAGCTCCATCGGGGTATTCATCAGGCCAATAATTGATGTGTGGCTTTTCGAAGTTTGGAACCCCGTATCTCGGAGTCTCCCAATTAACCTTATGGTCATGTGGATTAGAGTGATATTTGGGATTAGGCGAAGTGGTATAGTGTCTTTCAGCGACAGCTCTTCCATCTTCTCCAATTTTGGTTTCAATTTTAGTACCATCTTTCGCATAGGAAATTTTAATCTCACCGGGCGTTCCAATTAAGCGGTAATCCTCTGGTTTGGACGGCTTCCACTTCCCGCCATATGCGCTGCCGCCGCCTTTGCCAATTAGGTATGGCTTTATTGTATCATAATTGCCGCTCGGTGTGTTACCAATTTTGAACGCTTCCAAATCTTCTTTCTGAAAACTCCGCTCATAACTCATGTACTTCCATGAGCTGCGCTCATAATCCACAAACACGATGTCTCCCTGCATTTCAGAAAACGGTGTGTTGTAACAGATGATCTTCTCCGGCTCAATACGCCGCAGCATCTCGTTGTAGCCAGCCATGAACCATTCTTTTTGATCCTGCCGGTTATCATACGCAGAAGCCATATAAGTGGAAACGGCCACAACACTTCCTTTTTCAATCCCCTCAAAGCAAAAATCAAACGTGGATTCATTGCCCCAGTTTACCGTAGGTATGACACGGATTCCCTTGCTGGCCCAGTAAGCGCCGCACCAGCGGTTGCGGAACACATTGTAAATTTGCATGACTGGTGCCATTTCCAAATACATACTGAAATCAGGGGAAAGTGCCGCCCGATAGCGGGATAGCTTTTCAATGTCATTGTCAGGATTCTTCCATACCCGCTCAAAGCGGTAGTCATACAGGAAGAAATGTACCATACGGTCAAGGTGGTTTTGATCCTCCAGGTGAGTCTTATCAAACCCAATCAGCAGGAGATCGTCAAAGTCACCAGGCTTTTCCTGAAATTTTGGAATCACGGGGATTTGCAGTTTCCCTTTGCCGGGAAACTGATTGCGGAGCAGGATTTGGCTGGTGCGGTAGTTGTAATTTTCTTCGGTCATATGGAACCTCCTGCACATAATGAGGAACAAGTTCTTCTATATGCAGGCCCCCAAATTGTAAAAAGTTGCACGTTTCCGTGTAACAAAATCAAAAATATTTTAGAATCATCAGCTTATATAAAAAATCGGTGAGTCCCATAAGGACTCACCGATGGTCCGAGTGGCGAGACTTGAACTCACGCCCCCTTGACACCCAGTTAAGATTTGATGCGCTGCATCAAATCTTTTATTCATCGAAATCACGCTTTCATAAAAACGCTGAAAGCCTTGATACATCTATGTTTTTTGCACTTTTATTATACCACACCTCCGCCGCCGATACAATCTTTTTCGTACAATTCCAGAAGAAAAAAGCGCACAAAAGCGCACAGATTTTTGAGGTCTGTGCGCTTTTTGTGCGTCAAAATATTCCTTCCCAATATGTACCTTTTGACAATTCTGCTGCCACGGCAAGAGCCGCCTCGCGGTCAGCAGAACCACTAACCAGAAAATGCGCATCGTCTCCGCCGGTGCTTCGTATGCCGTCGGCATCAACATCAGCAAACAATGCAAGGAAAGCCGTGTAGTCCCAGTTTGGCATAAACGAGCTTAACGGCGGTTCAAACGGAGCATCAAAACTGCCGGTAGCATAAGGATGCTCGCAACCAATAGACGCCAAAATTGTGGTTTCGTCCTCCATCCCCTCTATGCCGCTGATGGAAATTGTTCCTTTGAACGACCCACTGCCAAAACGTGTGCGGGAATCTCTTCCGCGAATAGTTACGGTATGCTCGACAGCAAAATCGGGGTCATCCAAACGATATTCCGTTGCAGTTAGTGTTACATCAATTTCACGGCTGCCAGGAATCAACCAAGCAAGCAGAGCAAGAATAGCCACAACTGCAATCGCGATTACAACATAGATAATTTTCTTTTTCATTTTCGCATCCTTTTCATACTTGTAAAAAGCGTGGCAGTTTTCTTTTGAAACTGCCACGCTTTTCAGAGAGCAGAAATTTTGTCCTCATTGATACTTTGATATTTAGATTTAGATTATATGTTTTTTTCAGCCAGTAGTAAACTACAAAACGGTAACAAGGTCATCCGCGCTTGTTGATGATGTACCCCGCTGCGCTGACTGCGGCTTCGTATTCTCTGACATAGCGGGAAACGGTATCGGGATCCCGCCGCATCTTCTTGGCAACCTTGGCAAAGCTGCCCACCTCTTGATAGAGTTTCCACATCTTCTCTTTTTCCCGCTACGTGACCCGTGTTCCCTTTGCCATTACTTCAAGGACTTCACATCGCCCTTGCGGACGGGAGCGTTTTCAATGGCCTTTGCCATTGCATCTTTGATGTACTGCACATAGTCAATTTTCTTGTCACCCGCGCCGTTCTCTACAAGCACCTGATTCATCTTGTCAATCTGATTGAAGAAGCTGTCGGGGACAATAACTCTTTCCAGATTGGTGTCAATGATAAAACGCATTGTGAATACCTCCATAAAACAAAAAATGTACGAAATCAATTCCTTTTCCTTTTGGTACTCTGCTCTGACTTCCTGTTCCCAAGCGTCCGCTGCGCGTTCTGCTGCTTTCCTTGCCTTTGCGGGGGCCAATCCCTCTGACGGTGTCCAAGTCGTGTACTTGCGGACTTGCTTTCCACGCACATCACGCTCCATACAAGCGGTGAAGCGATAGGAAACGACCTTGCCATTCTTCGTGTTTTCTCTGATATTTGCCATTGATACGCACCCTTTCTTTCTCAATGCATCAACGGCTTTTTCGCACACTTTTTCAAAGTTGTGCGCTTTTTTTGATTTTTCGCAATTTCATCCGACTTCTGGAAAAAACAAAAAGCCTTGAATCCATTGGGATTCAAGGCTTTTCGACTGGTCCGAGTGGCGAGACTTGAACTCACGACCCCTTGACCCCCAGTCAAGTGCGCTACCAACTGCGCTACACCCGGATATTCATTTGAAGCGGACTTGTCGAAGTCAGCTTGTTTATATTAGCACGGTATTTCTGAAAATGCAAGCCTAAAATGCAAAAAAATCTAAAAATTTTGTCAGGAGGTTTTTTTCAATCACTTGTTGACAAAGAGACATTGATTATGGTATCATACTTCAAGTGTTTGAGAGGCGGCCATCCTTTCTGCTTATGGAGAGATGTCCGAGCGGTTGAAGGAACCGGTCTTGAAAACCGGCGATGCGCAAGCATCCGTGGGTTCGAATCCCACTCTCTCCGCCATATTTTAATTAATTTGATATGGATTTGCGGAAGTACCCAAGAGGCCGAAGGGGCTCCCCTGCTAAGGGAGTAGGCTGGCTAAAACCGGCGCGAGGGTTCAAATCCCTCCTTCCGCGCCAAGTCGTCGCAAGCTGTATATCGCTTGCGGCGATTTTTTCATACGGACACACCCTGGAAAACGAGAGCGTGGGGCCTGCGGGCTCTGGGAAAGGAACGGCGGTATGAAAATGGAGATAGAGCAGCTCCCGCGGGCTGAGAAGAGCGAGGTACTTGTGATCGGTGGCGGCCTGGCCGGCATGTACGCCGCCATAGAGGCCCACCGGGCGGGCAGGAGCGTCCGTATCCTAAGCAAGGGAAAGGTGGGCGGCTCCGGCGCGTCGCTGGTCTCCATGTCCGTGCATCGGTTCGCACCGAGGGAGCCGGGACTGCGTGAGGAGTATCGGCGCCGCTTCCTGGCCTCCGGAGAGGGAGAGCAGGACCTGCGTGTGGCGGAGATGCTGGTGGAGCGGGGCGCTGACGCGGTGGAGGCCCTGCGGGAATTTGAACTGCCGCTGGAGTACCGGGGGATGGATACGCCCTCCGGCACCTACAACTACTTGGCCTGCTGCAAGCCCAAAAGAGGGCGGCTGCTGACCGGAGCGCTTCGAAACTATCTGCTGGCGCACACAGACGCGGTGCTGGACGAGGGTGTGATGGCCTTTGATCTGGTGAAAGCTGGAGGAAATATCCTGGGCGTTCTGGCGGAGCGAGACGGACAGGTGATCTACTATCCGGCGGACGCCGTGGTCCTGGCGGCGGGCGGCGCGGGCAACATCTACCGCTACACCAGCAATACCACCGACCTGACCGGCGACGGCTACGCCATGGCGGCCCGCGCGGGACTGCGGCTGGTGGGGATGGAGTTCGTGCAGTTCTATCCGTACCGCATCTGCACCCCCAGGCGGGCGGACATCTTCCCGGATATTTTCTCCCACGGCGCGGTGTTCCGCAACGAAAAGGGGGAGCGGTTCATGGAGTCCTATCCCATGAAAGAACTGGAGAACCGGGACGTGCTGGCCCGAGCCCTCTACCGTCAGGAGCGGGTGTATCTGGACCTGACGGCCTGTGACTGGGCGTATCTGGAGCGGGAGTGTCCCAATATCGCGGACATGGCCCGGCGTTTTCCGGACCAGCCTTTGGAGGTGCGCCCCATGGCTCACTTTTTCATGGGCGGCATTCCGTTGGAGCCGGACTGCTCCACGGAGATCCGCGGGCTGTTCGCTTGCGGTGAGGTGACCGGCGGCCTCCATGGCGCCAACCGGCTCTCCGGCAGTGCACTGACGGAAACAGCGCTGTTCGGCAGGATCGCCGGGCGGGAGGCCGCAGCGACAGGGCCCGCCCCCAGGGACCGGGAGGCGGAGACCGCCGAGTTGGAGAGGCTGCTGGCGGCCATCGGAGGACCGGAACGCGTAGGAGAGCTGCCGGACAGACAGCTTCTGCGGGAGAACATGTGGGCTGCCGCCTCTGTGGAGCGGGACATGGAGGGCTTGCAGCGCCTGATGGCTTTTCTGGAGAAAACAGAGGAGCAGCTGGACCATGCCGCACCCAGGCCCCTGCGCCAGTGGCTGGAACTACGGAACATGACTGCGGTCTCCAAGGCTGTGACCGAGGCGGCGATTCGGCGTCCGGAGAGCCTGGGCGCCCACTATATCCGAAAGTGAGACGGAGACAAGCTGGAGAGCTCTGGACCGGATAGAGTGTATGACAAAAAGCTCCCTCTGCGGCATGAACACCGTAGAGGGAGCTTTTCCACCGTTTGACCGGGCCGCCGGGATGCGCTGCTCAAAGAAGTGCGTTGCCTGCGGAAAGTTTCCTATGCCGCCAGGTATTCCTCCAGGCAGAGTCCTTGATCCATGATCTCCCGGGCGGCCTCCTGCCCCACATAGCGGTAGTGCCACGGCTCGTAGTTCACGCCGGTGAGATCGCTTTTGCCCGTGGGATAGCGGAGGATGAAGCCGTACTCCGCACAGTGGGCCATCAGCCACTGCTGCACGGGGCGGTCCTCCTGGGCTTTGTCCAACAGCTGGTATGCCGTGTCCACGATATCCACCGCCAGGCCCGCCTGGTGTTCGCTGGTGCCGGGGCGGGCCACCCAGGCGGCGGCCTGCACCTCCGCCTCCGACTCCGCATATCCCTGGTCCAGGTAGAACTGCGTTTTGGCTTCAAACAGCTGGGCCTGCTTGTCCCAGGTGCGGTAAGAGGAGCAGATCAGCGGCTGATGGCCCGCCGCCCGTGCCGCGTCCATCATCTCCTGCAGGGCGGGATAGGCCCGGCTGTCGATGGCGTGGCCGTTTTTCAGCTGAGTCAGCTCCGGAACGGTGAAATCCTCCGGCAGGGGGTGTTCCCCGTTGACGAGGAGCAGAGCCCACTCCGCCTCCTCTGGCGTGCCGGAGGAGGCGCCTTTTGCCTCGGGCTTCTCCGGAATGATGCCGCCGAGGTCCGCCGTGTAAAGACCTGTCACGGGGATGCCGCTGCTGCCACCCGCTGAAGCCTGGGATACCGCACTGGCCTTTCCCATCAGAAAGCCGCCGCCGAACAGAAGCAGGGCCAGCAGAAGAGAAAGCAGGGAGAGACGCCGGCGCCGCCTGCTCCGGCGGGCGGGAGGATCTGGACGGCGGGCCACGTAGTATTCCCGTTCCGGTGGGATTCCTTCATGTTTGGGGTATTGCAGAACAACGGCCATGCTGTGACACTCCTTTGTGTTGGTTTGATGTGTCCAGCTTAACGCCGCGTTCCGTCAAACTCCCCGCATTTTTGCATCAAAATGACATCGTTTGCCCCGCGTCGGAGGAAGTCTCTCCGCCGCAGGCACTGCCGGTCAGGCTCCATAGGTCATCTGGCTCCAGGCTGCTGTCCCAGCCCTCCGCGTGAACGGCACCGGACAGGGCCTGGTCCCGCAGGCGGGAGATCTGCGGAGGAAGCAGGGCCGCCGTCAGCAATGCCAGACAGGCCAGGACCGGCAGCAGCCGGGGGATATGCTTTTTCATGCCGAGACCGCCTCTTTATTTGTTCAACACTTCCATATATCACCGGCCCTGACTGCTTTGAGACCGGTGACGTTATCCCATAGAAGCGCTGGCGCTGGCATCTGTGGACACTTCCGTCTCACTTCCCGGAAAGGGAACGATGCGCAGCAGGTCGCCTTCCAGGGAGACGGTATACTGGATCGCACTGTCCGGCGTGGTAAAGACCGCGTCATACGGTCCATAGCCGATGCAGGAATGCTCCACGCCCAGGCGGTCCAAAAAGGCGGCGCCGATGTCCAGCGGCTCCCCAAGGAATTGTTTGATGGCGGGGTGGGACAGCTCTAGACGCAGGGCATAACCGTCCTCATCGTTCAAAAGCAGAGAGAAATAGATATTTTCCCGTTTGGAGTATCCCTCCATGACCAGAAAGCTGGCGCCAGATATAGTCCCCGGCATCCGCAGGTATACCCGGTAGCTGAAGAAGTTCGACAGATCTTCCGGCAGGAGCTCCGGCGCGAGGATACCGTTGCTGCACAGCCGTTCCAGTTCGGTCCGCACCATGGCCTCGGCCTGGCTGTCCTGGCCCAGTTCCTGGGTGACGGAGGTCAGAGAGCCGCTGTCGGCGTCAAAGAGGGATACCAGAGCCATCTGCTCCGGCAGGGACAGGGGACGGGTGGGCAGTTCGTTTTCCGCCTGGAGCGTCTCCGTATGGGGCGTGTTCAGCAGGGCTTCATCCCGCCACAGGGACAGCCGCTGGGGCAGGATCACGGAGGCGAGCATCACGGCACAGGTCAGGATGGGCAGGAACCAGCGTTTGACTTTGCTCATGCCGCACCGCCTCCCTTCAAATGGACACGGACCTGGGTGCCCGTGCCCTCCACACTTTGAAATTCCATGGTCCCGCCGTGGAGAGCCACGATCCGCCGGCAGACGGCGAGGCCCAGTCCGGCGCCGCCCTGGGCACGGGCACGGGATTTGTCCACCATGTAAAAGGCCTCTGTGATGCGGCTCAGTTCCTGGGCGGGGATGCCCTTTCCGTTGTCTGTCACCCGGATACAGTAGCCGTCTGGCTCCACGAGGCCCTCTAAAATAATGATCCCCCTGCCGTCCATGGCCTTCCGGGCGTTATCCAGCAGGTTCAGGCAGACGGTCTCCATCAGGTCCGGCTCCAGCGGGATATCCGCCGGCTGGACACGGACCCGCAGGCGGATGCCCTGTTTTTCCAAAGCCGGAAGCAGAGCACCGCCCACCCGCTGCAAAAAGGCGTCCATGGGGACAGGCCGCAGGGGGAAGTCCTGCTTGTCCAGCACGATCAGGTCCATCAGCTTCTGACTCAGCGATTCCAGCCGCCGTCCCTCGCTGAAAATGTATCCGGCGCTATCCCGCACCTGGGCGGCCGTGGCGGGACGGGAGCGGAGCAGATCGGCATAGCCGATGATGGAGGTCAGGGGCGTCTTGATCTCGTGGGCGAAGCTGTTGAGAAAGTCCTCCTGCCGCTGGGCCGCGTCCTTCAGTTCCTGGACCTGTTCCTCCAGCCGGGCGGCCATGGCGTTGAAGTCCTCGGACAGGCGGCCCAGCTCATCGCTGCTGTCCACCCGGACACGCTGGTCCAGCTCTCCGGCGGCCATTCGCTTGGTGGCGGCGGAGAGCCGCGCCAGGGGCCGCAGGATCACCGACGCCACCGCCAGGGACAGCGCGCCCACGATGGCGGTGAGGGCCAGCATCAGGTAGAAAAAGCTCTGGTACTGCTCCTGCCGGGTGGAGAACAGGGAGGTGACCTCCCGGCAGTTTTCCAGGTACAGCGTGCCCCCGCTTAGGGACAGGGGGCTGGCGGCATGGAGAAATACCCGCTCCTCCACGCGGACGACCTCCCAGCCCCGTTGCCCCTCCCCCAACTGGGCGGTGAGCGGGGCGGCGTCCACGGGGATGCTGCCCTTTACAGCGGCGGAGCGGCCGGTCTCGTCACTGATGCGGAAAGCCACGGCGCCCCGGCCGGTGGTGATGCTGATGCTGCTGACCAACTGGGAGAGAGCCGCCTCTCCGTCGATAGGCTGGAGGGCCAGCTCCCGGGCCAGGGTGTACCGCAGAAGGTCGTTTTCCTCATAGAGGGCGGAGACCTCCCGGTCCAGAGAGGCGCGGAACTGCTGGTCGATGAGAAGATAACCGCCCAGGGAACAGGCCAGGGCCGTGATGATGACCATGCTGCAAAACAGCTTCCAAAACAGCCGCACAGGCGTTACACCTCCAGTCGGTAGCCCACCTTATAGACCGCCACCAGTTTTTTCTCCAGCCCCAGCTTTTTCCGCATCCGCTGGATGTGGAGGTCCACGGTGCGGCTGTCGCCCAGAAATTCCTCGCCCCAGACACGCTCGTAGATGCGGTCCCGATACAGGGCGATGTTTTTATTCTGGATAAACAACAGCAGCAGGTCGTACTCCTTTGCCGTCAGCGCCACAGGGACGCCGCCCTTTTTCACCACGTGGCTGGCGGTATCCACCTCAATGTCCGGCGGCAGGGACAGCACCCGCCCCGTCTTGCCGCAGCGGCGGAGCACCGTCTCCACCCGGGCCAGCAGCTCCATCAGCTCAAAGGGTTTGGTGATGTAGTCCTCCGCCCCCAGCCGCAGGCCCCGCACCCGGTCCTGGACCGTCCCCTTGGCGGTGAGGAAGATCACCGGCACGTCCAGGGCCTTGCAGTATTCCAGCACCTCGTAGCCGTCGGCCTTGGGCAGCATGATGTCTAAAAGCACCAGGTCAAAGGGCTCGGCTTCCAGCCTGTCCGCGGCGGCAGCACCGTCCGCCGCCCAGACGCAGCGGTAGTCCGCGCCCTCCAGGGCGGTGCGGAGCAGGTTGGCAATGGGAGCTTCGTCCTCCGCGATGAGGATCTTGTTCATAACGCGCACCTCCTGAGAGCAGTCTGCATCCTGCTCCCATCATTTTTGCATCGTATTCATGGTATCATGGCCCGGAGCCGAACGCAAGGACAGGCGGTTGCGTTTCCGGGGCGGATGTGTTACGCTGAACAAAAGGGATCATTTGCACGCAGAGCGGGCAGACTATCCCGAAAGAAGAGAACAGCGGAGGCGACGGATATGGGATGCGGAGAGTGCGGAAACGGATGCGGGAGCTGCTGCGGCGGCTGCGGACGGGAACTGGTGCTGACGCCGGGGGAGGCGGCCATGCTGCGGCGCCTGGCGGAGATCCCGTTCCTGCCGGTGGCCCGCCGCAGGGACGGCGAGACGCCGGTCTATCTGGAAGAGCGGGAGCGGACACCGGAGGCGTACAGTGAGATCCTGTCCTGGCTGTCGCTGAAGGGGCTGATCAGCCTGGACTATGACCTGCCGCTGTCCAACTTCGACTACGCCGCATACGCGGCCTACCCGGTACAGGGCAGCATGGCCCTGACGGCGGCGGGCCAGCGGGCGGTGGAGCTGCTGGAGCTGCAAGGGGCCGGAGAGTAAGGACAAAGCGTTTTTTCAAAAACCCGTTCCATTTCGTGGCGGTTTGTGCTATGATAAATTCCCGCTGTCCGGCAGACCGGACGGCGGGAATTCTTGCGAAAGAGGCAGTCTATGACGGAAAAGGAGATCGCGGAGCTCCGCCGGCGTTTTCGGGCGGACAAGAGCAACATCAGCCATGTGCGTGGCTGCTATGTCAATGAAAAGCGGGAGATCATCTCGGAATTCGACCAGTCCCTGGCGATGATGAACCAGGAGGAGAGCGAAGAGCTGCTGGGCATCCTGCGGAAGACGCTGTCCGGCACGGTGGGAAAGAACCTGCTGGATATCACCTTCGACACCCGGCAGGTGGTGGAGGGGGACGAGCACAAACTGCTGATGGCCCTGCGGAGCTCCCAGCTGGGGGACCAGGAGGCTGTGCAGGCGTTTTTTCAGCGGATCATCCAGTCTCTGGACCTGGAGGGCAATTATCTGATCCTGCTGGCCTATGACGCCTATGACGTGCCCTACCGCTCCAGGGACGGAGAGCGGCAGGACGACGCCTCCTCGGAGGTGTTTTCGTACATTCTGTGCAGCATCTGCCCGGTGAAGCTGACAAAGGCGGCGCTGAGCTACTTTGTCTATGAGAACAAATTCCGCAATCTGGAGGCCGACTGGGTGGTGGCCCCGCCGGAGGCGGGCTTTTTGTTCCCGGCCTTTGACGACCGCAGCACCAATCTGTACAACGCCCTCTATTACACCAGGGACACCGGAGAGAACCACCCGGATCTCGTGAATGCCATCTTCCGCACCCAGGCCCCCATGCCGGCGGCGGTGCAGATGGAGACCTTCCAGACGATTTTGGGAGACACCCTCTCCGGCGACTGCAGCTACCAGGTGGTCCAGGCGGTCCATGACCGGCTGTGCGGCATGATCGAGGAGCACAGGGCCAATAAGGTGGAGGAGCCGCTGGTGGTGTCCAAGGGCACAGTCGAACAGGTCTTGCAGTCCTGCGGCGTGGCGGAGGAGCATGTGGAGGCGTTCGGGGAGCGCTATGACGGCGCCTTCGGCCCGGAGGCGGACCTCAGCCCCCGCAATCTGGTGGATACCAGACAGCTGGAGGTGCGGACGCCGGATGTGACCATCCGCGTGAACCCGGACCGGGGCGACCTGGTGGAGACACGCATGATCGACGGCACCCGGTATATCCTGATCCGGGCCGAGGAGGGCGTGGAGGTCAACGGTGTACAGGTCCAGATTCCCTGAACATTTTGGATACATAAAAACCGGCTTGCTGTAAACAGCAGGCCGGTTTGCTTGTCAATCGATGGTAAACTTGTCGATGGTCACGCTGTCGCAGTACTGGGCTTTCAGAACCTGAAGCCTTGCAAAGACATCGGTTTGGCAGTGGGCCTCCTGCAGGGCAGGCTCCGTCCAGGCCTCCACCAACAGGAGGGCGTCGCTGTCCTCAGCGGAGAAGAAGTAGTCGTACTTCACGTTGCCCGCCTCACGGAGAGAGTTCTCACGGATACCCAGACAGCGCAGGGCCTCGTAGAAAGCCTCCCGCTGGCCGGGCTTGCAGTGGTAGGTGACGTTCCAGGTTAACATAAAATTAACTCCTTTCAAAGATCACGGTATGGGCACCAGCCGGGTCATATCCTCCGGGACAGGCGCGGTGAGGCGGAGGACCTCCCCGGTGACGGGGTGCGTCAACGTCAGCCCATAGGAATGGAGGGCCGGACGGGGGATCAGGCCGGGGGCCTCCGTGCCGTAGAGCCAGTCCCCCGCCAGCGGACAGCCGATGGAGGCCATATGTACCCGCAGCTGATGGGTGCGGCCTGTTTCGGGCAGCAGCTTTACCAGGGAGAGGCCATTTTGGGAGGACAGCACCTCGTAATGGGATACGGCCCTCTGGCCGTCCGGCCGGACCATCCGGGCGATGGTAGAGGTCTCATCCCGGCCGATGGGGGCGTCAATGGTGCCGGCTTTCGGCTGCGGACAGCCCACACAGACCGCCCGGTACTCCCGGATGAACTTCGGCGTGTGGAGGCTGCGGCGGAGAAGGTCGTGGACGTAGCCGCTTTTGGCCACCACCATCAATCCGGTGGTGCCCTTGTCCAGCCGGTTCACGGAGTGGAACACGAAGTCCGTACCCCGCTCCCAGGCCAGGGCCCCTGCCACGGTGGGGGTATCAGGCAAAAAATTGGAGGCGTGGGCCGTCATCCCGGCGGGCTTGTTCACCACCAGCAGGTGGCCGTCCTCCCACACAACGGGCAGGGGCCAGTTGCCGGGGGTGGGCAGGACCTTGGGCGGGCGGTGGTCGCCGGTCTCCACGGTCAGTATATCCCCTGTGCGGAGAATGTCCACAGTGCGGGCGTGCCGGCCATTGACCAGAATGCCATTCTCCGCCCGGGTGAGCCGGGAGATGGCGTGGGAGGAAAAATGGAGCTTTGCTTTTAACATGTGGCGGACGGTGGCGCCGTCCTCGGCGGCGGTGATGATTTTCGTGATGGTCTCCAGAGGCGCGGCCCCCTTTCAAGCCTCAGAATAGCACAAAAACCGCCGTTTGAACAGAGGCGGTTTTGACGGACTTGAAAGAAACCCGCGGACACGGTATAATCAAGTCCAACAGGAAACATTGGGAGTTTCGAAAGGAGGAACCATGAAAAGGATCATTGCGACAGTCATGTTGACCATGATGATATTCGTATGTTCTGGCTGCTCCGAGCCTACCCTGCCATACAACCCGAATCTTGGATACAGCTTAGATGGTGTGGATCATAGCGATGTGGTGTTTAACGTATATCATTCCAATACAAACGATCATGTATGGGAACGCATCGCTTCCTTCTCATGTACTCCGGAAGCGGGGCATTATGCGGAAGTCAGATTGGAGGGAAGCAAGGATCATATCCGTATCACGTTAAGAGACAATACTTATACAGAGGCGGAAGATGGAGAATCCGCGATATATAGCAGTACGGAACAGGCATTTGAGGAGCTTGATATTCCTGGGTTTGAAGGATCGATTCCAGGCTGCGCGATGTTTGAGATCGAGGATAGAGAAGGAGAGCAGTTCCAATGCCTATACCCCATCGCCAATGGCAGCGTATCCACATATTTTGGGGACGTATCAGGAAAAGAATTGGATCTCCAAAAACCTTATGATGTGAATGGCGAGAACTTGGATAATATTCTCGTCACGATCACCCTTCCATAACTTTCAGATGACTTGTCAACTTGATTCCCATAAATAGGAGGCATCCCATGCTCTTATCCGCAGAACATCTCTCCATCAACTTCGGCAGCCGCCAGCTGCTGGACGATGTGAATTTCTATTTGAATGAGGGCGACAAGGTGGGCGTCATCGGCATCAACGGCACCGGGAAATCCACCTTTTTGAAGGTCCTGGCCGGCGTCACGGAGGCGGATGCGGGAAGAATTTCCCGCAATCCCAACGTGCAGGTCAGCTTTCTGCCCCAGAACCCGGCGATGGACGACAGCGCCACGGTGCTGGAACAGGTATTCCTGCACTTCCCGCCGGAATTCCGGGCGCTGAACGAGTACGAGGCCAAGACTATGCTGAACAAGCTGGGAGTGCCCGACTTTGAACAGAAGGTGGGCACGATCTCCGGCGGCCAGCGCAAGCGGGTGGCGCTGGCGGCGGCCCTGATCCACCCGGCGGACGTGCTGTTCCTGGACGAGCCCACCAACCATCTGGACAGCGAAATGGTGGCCTGGCTGGAGGAATGGCTCCGCAAATTCCGGGGCGGCCTTGTGATGGTGACCCATGACCGCTACTTCCTGGAGCGGGTGGTGAACCACATCACGGAGCTGAGCCGGGGCAAGCTGTACCACTACGAGGCCAACTACTCCAAGTACCTGGAGCTGAAAGCCCAGCGGGCGGAGATGGCGGAGGCCGGCGAACGGAAGCGCCAGTCCATCCTGCGGGTGGAACGGGAGTGGATCATGCGGGGCTGCAAGGCCCGGACCACCAAATCCAAGGAGCGCATCCAGCGGTACGAGGCCCTGCTGGATCAGGACGCGCCGGAGACGGACGATACCGTTCAGCTGGCGGCGGCGTCCAGCCGCCTGGGCAGGAAGATCATCGAACTGAAGGATGTGTCCAAGGTCTTTGACGGCCGGACCATCGTGGACCATTTCTCCTACAACCTCCTGCGGAATGACCGCATCGGCATTGTGGGCCGGAACGGGGCGGGAAAATCCACGCTTTTGCACCTGATCGCCGGGGAGCTGGCGCCGGATTCCGGCAGCGTGGACATAGGCGCCACGGTGAAGATCGGCCACTTCTCCCAGGAGGGCCGGGAGCTGGACCTCGGCCAGCGGGTGTATGACTTCATCCACGATATCGCCGATGAGGTAAAGACCGACGAGGGCACCTTCTCCGCCAACCAGATGATGGAGCGGTTCCTCTTTCCCAGTGATCTGCAGTCCGTGCCCATCGGACGGCTGTCCGGCGGCGAGCGGCGGCGGCTGTACCTGCTGTCGGTGCTGATGGAGGCGCCCAATGTGCTGCTGCTGGACGAGCCGACCAACGACCTGGACGTGATGACTCTCTCCATTTTAGAGGACTATTTGCAGGGCTTCCCCGGCCCAATCCTCACGGTTTCCCATGACCGGTTTTTCCTGGACAAGCTGGCGGAGTCCATCATGGAGGTCCGGGGAGACGGCGAGATCCGGCGCTACACCGGCAACTGGTCCGACTGGGCGGCCAAACGCGGGGAGGCGGAAGCACCCGCCAAAACGGAAAAGCCCAAAGCGTCCCAGGCGGAGCGTCCCAGGGAGCGAAAGCTGAAATTCTCTTTCAAGGAGCAGCGGGAGTTTGAGACCATCGACGATGAACTGGCCGCGCTGGAGGAGCAGCTTGCCGCGTGCCAGACGGCCCAGGGGCAGTGCGGCGGCGACTATGTGCAGCTGCAGAAGCTGCAGACACAGCAGGCGGAGCTGGAGGCCCGGCTGGAGGAAAAGACGGAGCGCTGGGTCTACCTCAACGAACTGAAGGAGAAGATCGACGCCCAATATAGCCGGCACACTTGAAAATCGGTAAATACCGATTTTCTGACAGCGGCAGAGCCGCTGTCGGGCGCCGCCCGTGTGCTGACGATGAAGTCTGACGCAAGGCCGCTTTGCGGCCTTGTGGGGGGAGACATCTCACCCCACAAGTTGAAAAGAAGTTTTTCCTTCTTTTCAACTGTGTCAACTATAAGAACCTGTATTCACAACCGTTGAACGCCGCCTGAGGGGCCTTTTTCCCGCCATACGGCGTCGCTTTCCCTTGCCATACGTCAGTATGGCTGCGGAAAATCTCCTTGTCTGA
>JAETOQ010000039.1 GCA_021771635.1 Oscillospiraceae bacterium
CTGGCTGAGGTCCTGGGCGGCGTTGTTGGCGGCTCCCGTGCCACCATCGACTCCGGCTGGCTGAGCGCCGACCACCAGGTGGGCCAGACCGGCAAGACCGTGCATCCCAAGGTGTACGTGGCTCTGGGCATCTCCGGCGCCATCCAGCACAAGGCCGGTATGCAGGACTCCGAGTGCATCATCGCGGTGAACAAGAACGACACCGCTCCCATCTTCGAGATCGCCGACTACGGCATCTGCGGCGACCTGTTCAAGGTCACTCCCATGCTGATCGAGGCCATCAAGGCTGCCAAGGCCGCGAAGTAAAATACCCCGCGCAAAATCTGAAACCGTATAAAACGGGTACCCGTTTTCCTGCCTTGCACAGCAAGGCAGGAAAACGAAAGGTACCCGCTTCCCTGGTGTAAAACGCACCAGGGAAGTCTCTGCGCAAAAGTGTGAAAAAATTCACGTGTTGCGTTTAGACATGTTAACGTACACATAAAAGGGAGAGAAACACATGAAAAAGAAAATTTTTGCTCTGCTGATGACTGTGGTCATGGCACTGCCCATGGTCCTGCTGTCCGGCTGCGGTTCCGCCAATACCGGCGTGATGGATACAGCCAACGCCAACGCCATCGCCGGCGGCGACAGCACCCTGCCCGTTGTTACCTGGAAGATGGGCTCCACCTGGGGCGCCGGCAACGTCCACTTCACGGTGGATCAGCGGTTCACAGAGATCGTCAGCCAGCTGACCAACGGCCGCTTTGTCATCACCAACTACGCGGAGGGTGAGCTGTGCTCCGCCAGCCAGCTGTTTGACTATGTGGAGAACGGCACCATCCAGTGCGGCGGCGACTGGGGCGGCTACTGGTCCGGTAAGGACACCGCTTTCGAGCTGCTGTCCACCATCATGGACGACTTCACCGCTCTGGATTACTATACCTGGATCTATGAGGCTGACGGCCTGCAGTGCTACAAGGACATGTACGGCCAGTACAACATGAACTACTTCCCCCTGGTCACCAACCCCTCTGAGTCCGGCATCCGTTCCGTGCGCCCCATCAACTCCATCGCGGACATGCAGAAGATGAAGATCCGCCTGGGCGGCATGATGGCCGGCAAGGCGGCCCAGAAGCTGGGCATCAACATCACCGCCGTGGCTGCTTCCGAACTGTATGAGTCTTTGCAGCGCGGCGTCATCGACGGCGGCGAGTTCTCCGGCCCCAAAGCTGACGACTCCCTGAAGCTGCAGGAGGTCGCTCCCTACTGGTGCGCTCCCGCCTGGTATCAGTCCGCCGGCGTCAACGGCGTCATGGTCAACATGGACGCCTGGAACGCGCTTCCCGAGGCTTACCAGACCGCTTTTGAGACCGCCGCCCGTCTGTGCTGCGGCGAACAGCTGTCCCGCTATATCTACAACGACATGACCGTCACCAACCAGATGATCGACGAGCAGGGTGTCACTGTCACCAGCCTGCCCGAGGAGGACATGGCCCTGATCCGCGAGACCTGCCGCCAGACCTACCTGGAGGAGTGCGAGATCAACGCCAACTTCAAGATGGTCTATGATTCCATGCAGGCTTACCGCGAGACCGCCAATAACTATCGTGATTGGACCGGTGACTACGGTTTCGGTTTCAACCGCGCCGATTGACCGCCTCTTTTTGAAGAGAGAATGAAGAAAGAGGTGTTATCATGAAAGCGATAAAAGCCATTTGCAATGGCATCGACAAAGTGAACGACATCCTGGGACAGCTCTTCTCCGTATTGGTTCTGGGCATTCTGGGTGTCATTGTGATCGAGGTCGTTCTGCGGCGTTTGTTCAACAGTCCGCAGATCTGGACGCAGGATCTGATCGTGATGCTGTTCGCCAGCTATATCATCCTGATCTGCGCCTATGGTTTCCAGAAAAAAGTGTTCGTCGCGGTGGACGTGGTGTTCGCCATGTTCCCCAAGATGGTCCAGTATATCCTGCACCTGGTGACCTATCTGCTGTTCTTGGTGCCGTTTGTGGGCGGTATGCTGCCTGTCAGCTGGTCCTTCTTCATGAAGGCCTATGCCACCCATGAGCAGACCTACTCCGTGTGGGCGGCACCCACCTGGCCTGTCAAGCTCTGCCTGTTCATCGGCCTGCTTCTGCTGACCGTCCAGTCCGTGTCCGAGATCCTCAAGCAGGTCCAGGGCATTGTGGAGTGCGCGACCGGAAAGAAAGCCGATGGAAAGGAGGCCCAGTAATGAGCGCGATTATGGAACAACTGCAGCTGCTGGTAGCCAATTCCGGTATCTTTGCCAGTGATCTGGCGGTCATCATGATCCTTGCGCTGTTCGGTCTGATGGTCGTTGGCCTGGTCCTGGGCCAGGAGCTGGCCTTCGTGCTGGGCGGTGCCGGCGTTCTCATCGGCTGGGTGGCATGGGGCGACCCCGGTGTCACCATCGCCATGACCAAGGTCTATGACCAGATGCAAAGCTACTCCATGGTGGCTATCCCCATGTTCGTCCTGATGGCGAACTTCCTGACACACTCCAAGGTGGCGGACGGTCTGTTCGAGTCCATTCGTTACCTGTTTGGCCCCCTGAAGGGCGGCCTGGGCCTGGCGGTCATCCTAGTGTCCACCGTGTTTGCCGCCACCACCGGCATCGTGGGCGCCTCCGTGGTCACCATGGGCATGCTGTCCCTGCCCATCCTGCTGCGCAGCGGCTACAAGCCCTCTCTGGCCTGCGGCATGGTGTGCGCCGGCGGATCCCTGGGCATTCTGATCCCGCCCTCCATCATGCTGGTGTCCATGGGCTCCTACGCTGAGGTCTCCGTCGGCAAGATCTTCTTCGCCGCCATCGTCCCCGGTCTGGCCCTGTCCGTGGGCTACATCATCTACATCATAGTCGTCACCCACATCCATCCCGATTACGGCCCGGCCATGAGCGCCGAGGAGCTGGCTGAGATGCCCATGAAGCAGCGCATCACCGGCTCCCTGATCAACCTGATCCCGCCCCTGATCCTGATCTTCGGCGTGCTGGGCTCCATCTTCGGCGGCATCGCCACCCCCACCGAGGCGGCCGGCATCGGCGCCGTGTTTTCCCTGATCCTGGCGATCTTCTACAAGCAGTTCAGCCTGAAAATGCTGTATGAGTCCCTGATCGACACCGCCAAGACCACCGCCATGGTGTTCATCATTCTGTTCGGTGCCGCGGCCTTTACCGGCGTGTTCATGTCCCTGGACGGCGACCAGATCATTGCCAACTGGGTGCTGAACATGGGCATCGGCAAGTGGGGCGCCTTCGCCATCATGATGATCATCATGTTCTTCCTGGGCATGTTCATCGACTGGCTGGGCATCGTGATGATCGTGTTCCCCATCTTCCTGCCCATCATGGATACCTTCGGCTTCGACCGGCTGTGGCTGGTGGCTGTGTCTGCCGTTCTGCTGCAGACCTGCTTCATGACACCGCCCTTCGGCTTCGCCCTGTTCTACGTCAAGGGCATTCTGCCTCCGGAGGTCAAGATCCAGGAGGTGTACAAGGGCGTCATTCCCTTTATCATCATTATCTGCATCGTGACCGCCCTGTGCGCGTTCTTCCCGCCCCTGGTCACCTGGCTGCCCAACATGCTGGCCGGCTGATCGATCAGGCCAACAGAGGCAGACAAACCGCATATCCATCAGCGCCCCTTTCCCATCGGAAAGGGGCGCTGATCATTTCTGTGACTGGGGCTGTGTTCCATCGCGTTCCGCCAGCATCCTGTCATAGCGCCGCTTTGGCGAAAGATTTCCTCCAAAATACCGGAGCCAGATGGCTTCCCGTTCCTCCGGGCCCTTGGCATCCTTCTGCAATGTCTGGACGTGGGCCAATATCTGCCTGTGATAAAAGAGGTCGTATGTATACCTTGCCATCTCAGGCGTAATGGACAGCTCCTTTGCGATGGCGGCATAGGGGGCCTTTTCCGCCTCCCGCATCTCCACGACGCGGGAGACCTCCTCCTGGGTAAGGCCCTGCCGCAGGGGCGGCAGAGCGTGAGAAAGGGCCTGGGCATCCCGGGCTCGCCGGCCCTGTAAGCCTCCAGGATATCACGGTATGTCTTTTCCAGATAGGCACAGGCATAGGGGAGCCCCTGATAAAAATCGTATGCCGCGAGATACTCCCTGCCGATCTTTGCCGTGCTCTCGTATCCCAGCGCGATGGAGATGTGCCGGCTGTACAGGCGGATCTGCCGCAGCTTCATTCGGTTGTACAGCTGTCCTGCCCGTATGGCCGAGATGCCGCACGCCTCTGCGATGGCGGAAAAGGAGTTTCCGTATTGGTCCCGGAGCATCAAGATCTCATAGTCCCGCTGATTCTCTTTCAACACATGGTATGGAATGTCTTTCATAAACGCAACCTTTCCTTTACTTTCTCTCTGTCGGCTCCGCGTAACTAGCTGTAAGCATATTGAGCAATCCTGATTAGCATTTCTAAATCAGACGTTCTGCCGCCTACTTCATAGGCACTGGCTGTCGATTAAGAAATATTCAATTTTAAGCCCCCCTCTTGATTAAACCATCGCTCTTTTTTCAGCTCTTTCATTCACATCATATTACCGCGCTTCCGAATGTATTTTACCTCAAATTGTTGCAATGGTTACCTGTATATGCTATAACTCATACCCGTAATACGGGTAACTAATTTAAAGTAAATGAGGGTATTGGCGGATTAAAAAGCAGATAATAAAAGAAAAAGCTGACTGACCGCTTGGTCAGTCAGCTTTTTGCTGGATATCCGTGACGGTCAGCCTGCCGCCGTCCACGGAGAATTTCACTTCCATTCCCGCAAACCCAAAGCCGTACACCCGCTCCGGATCGTTTTGATAGTGGGGCCGGGGGTCCTGGGCCAGCACGCCCCGCAGGGCCTCCAGATGTTCTGCCGGGATACGGGACAGAATATCATCAGGAATGATCACCTCCAGCGTCTCCCCGGCGGGAACGGCGGCGAAGCCGCCCAAGGCGTCGGGGTGGCAGTCGGCATATGGGATGTAGGGCTTGATGTCCAGAATGGGGGTGCCGTCCATCAGGTCCGCGCCGCGGATGCGGAGCACCGGGCCGTGCGCCGCCGTCTGCTCAATGCCCGCCAGCCGCACGGAGGACAGGGCGATGGGATTGGGACGGAAAGGGGAGCGGGTGGCGAATACCCCCATCCGCTGGTTGCCGCCCAGCCGGGGAGGACGCACCGTGGGGGACCAGTTCTCCCGGATCGCCTGGTCAAAGACCCACACCAGCCACAGGTGGGAGAAGTCCTCCAGGCCCCGCAGGGCGTCCGGGTTCCGGAACTCCGGTTCAAAGACCACGGTGGACTCCAGGGCATCCACCAGGCCGCTCTGCCGGGGCACGCCGAATTTGGTGGAAAAATCGCTGTGGATGCGGGCGATGACACGCATGGAAAATTCCTGGGGCATGGGCAGGGGCCTCCTTCGTCGGTTCTGCTTTCAATTATACAGGATCCCGGCAAAAAAGAAACCCCAAAAAATGCGGGACCCCAGCGATTGCCGGAGTCCCGTACTAGTCAGGGGGCGATGTGTTAAAACATGCTGCCGGGGGTGTAGCCGTTCTCCCAATCCGTCAGATCGCCGTCACGGTCATGGACACGGGCGTTCCGGAGCATCTGCTCATAGGTGGTGCCGCCGGTGGTGCCGCTGGTGCGGTTGGCGGTGCCGTTTTTGGCGTTGTTGCCGGTGAGGGCGTCACCAACATCGTCGATCCCGTCTCTCACGTCATTGGCGCCGTCGGTGATGGCATCTCCAACATCCTCCATCAGGGAATCATCCCGATTGCCGTTGGTGTTGTTTTCGCCGTTGTTCGCAGTATTGCCGTTGTTCGCGGCATTGCCGTTGTTCGCAGTATTGCCGTTGTTCGCCGCATTGCCGTTATTGCCGGCGGCATTGTCGCTGCCGGTCACGGCGCTGCCATTCTGGTTTGCGTTGTTGTCCTGCTGCTTGCCATTGCCACCGCAGGCGGTCAGAGAGCATACCAGCAGCAGGGAGACTGCCAAGAGTGTCAGACTTCTTTTCACGTTGTCTCCTCCTTTTGCGCGGGTCATAGTGCGCGATACCCAATCGGTATTGTCTCCGAAAGCATGAAATGGAGTCGTGGGAGTTTCTGCCTGGGGAGCAATTTTTTTGAAAAAAAGCTTGCAAAATGAAAAGTGGTCTGCTATATTAATAACAGTAATCGATACTATTTAGGAGAGAGCTATGAAAAACCAGCGGTTTTCCATGCAGCGGGAACAAATCTTTCAGGCGGTCTGTGCCTCCAAGGAGCATCCAACCGCGCAGATGGTCTATGACAGCCTGCGCCCGGAGCTGCCCCGCCTGAGTCTGGGGACGGTCTACCGCAATCTGCACCAGATGGCACGGGAGGGCCGCCTGGAGGAACTGGACGGCCAGGTGGCCCGGTTTGACGCCGTTCTGCGGCCCCACACCCACATCCGCTGCAGCCGCTGCGGACAGATGGCCGACGCCGCTGTGCCCTACGATCCGTCAATGGACCGGACAGCCGCCCCGGAGGGCTGGACGGTCCAGAGCCACGATTTGATCTTCAACGGGATCTGCCCCGCCTGTGCGGGAGACAAATAGACATATTTTTGAAAGGGGAAATCACTTATGGAACTGAAAGGAAGCAAGACCGAGGCCAATCTGTGGATCGCCTTTGCCGGGGAGTCCCAGGCCCGGAACAAGTACGACTATTTTGCAAGCAAGGCCAAGAAGGAGGGCTACGAGCAGATCGCGGCCATTTTCCAGGAGACGGCCCTGAACGAGAAGGAGCACGCCAAGCTGTGGTTCAAGGCCCTGAACGGCATCGGCTCCACGGAGGAGAACCTGGTGGCGGCCGCCGCCGGCGAGAACGAGGAGTGGACCCAGATGTACGCCGAGATGGCCCGCACCGCCGAGGAGGAGGGCTTTTTGGCCCTGGCCGCCCAGTTCGAGGGCGTGGCGAAGATCGAGAAGAGCCATGAGGAGCGCTATTTGAAGCTGCTGGACAATCTGAAAAAGGGCGAGGTATTCCAAAAGGGCGAAAAGGTCATGTGGTTCTGCCGGAACTGCGGCCATGTGGAGATCGCGGAGAGCGCGCCTCTGGTCTGCCCCGTCTGCAAGCACCCCCAGGCCTATTTCCAGGTGAAGGCCGAGAATTATTGAGAAAATTTTTGCTCTGCCGCGATTTTCGCGGCAGAGCGCTTTTTCAGCCCAAAGCTTGCAAAAGTGCCGCTTAGGTGGTATAATTTTCAGTATCAGTGGTGTAAACTACCAAAAAGGATTTTTCCATTCCGGGGATTTCCCAAAATGTTTGTGAAATTCGCCGTTGACGAGATGGAAAAAACCAGTTATGATGATATCAGAAATGTGACTTGCTATGCGAAGCTGTTCAATCTGACTTGGTATAGAAAAGGAGAGCTGTATCATGTATACACAGGAGATCACCATTAACAACGAAGTAGGCTTGCACGCCAGACCCGCCACTTTCTTCATCCAGAAGGCCAACGAATTCAAGAGCGGCATCTGGGTCGAGAAGGAGGACCGCCGCGTCAATGCCAAGAGCCTGCTGGGCGTTCTGTCTCTGGGCATCGTGAAAGGCACCACCATCACCCTGATTGCCGATGGCTCTGACGAGAAGGAAGCTGTCAGTGCTCTGGTGGACTTGGTCAACGACAACTTCGGCGAATAAAACAACGGACGCAGAAACTTGCGGCCCTGCTTGCGCAGGGCCGTCTTTTTTGCTACACTGGGAGAACAGTCAGCAAGGGGGAGGCATCCATGACAAAGGACGAACTGAAGGAAAAGGCGAATGACCTGCCGCTGTCTCCCGGCGTCTATCTGATGATGGACAAGACCGGCAAGGTCATCTATGTGGGCAAGGCGAAAAAGCTGAAGAACCGGGTCAGCCAGTATTTCCAGGACAGCGCCTCCCACACCGTCAAGACCCGGCAGATGGTCTCCCAGGTGGACCACTTTGACACCATCTTCGTCTCCAGCGAGTTCGAGGCCCTGGTGCTGGAAAACTCCCTTATCAAGCGTCACAGCCCTAAGTACAACATCCTGCTGAAGGACGACAAGGGCTATCCCTTTGTCCGCCTCTCCAGGGAGACCTATCCCCGGTTTTCCATGGTCAACCGGATCGCCGGAGACGGCGCCAAGTACTTTGGCCCCTTCGGCGGCCGGTTCGAGACACGGCAGGCCCTGGACGCCGTCTGCACGGCCCTGCGGCTGCCCACCTGCAATCGGAAATTCCCCCGGGACATCGGGGCGGAGCGGCCCTGCCTGAACTTCCACATGGGCCGGTGCGACGGCTTCTGCCGTCCGGAAATGACAGCGGAGGAGTACGGCCGCCGCATCCGGCAGGCCTGCCAGCTGCTGGAGGGGAAGAGCAGGCAGCTCCTCCGGGAGATGACCGCCGAGATGGAGGCGGAGGCGGAGGCCCTCCGGTTCGAGCAGGCGGCGGCCATCCGGGACCGCATCAACGCCATCAGCGCCCTGGCCAAAAAGCAGACGGTCATCGCGGGCCTCTGCGCGGATACGGACATCTGGGGCATTTACCGGGGAGCCGGCAAGTGCTGCTACGCCATTTTGCACATGGAAAACGGTAACCTGGCGGGCCGGGAGACGGAGCTGTTCACCGCCCCCATTGAGGAGACGGAGGAGGAGATGCTCTCCGCCCTGACCGCCCAGTATTACCTGCCCCGGGCCATCCTGCCCCATGAAATTTTGCTCCCCGCCGAGTCGGAGGGGTATTGTGAAAGCCTGACGGAGGTCCTCACCAAGCGGGCGGGGCATAAGGTCTGGGTCCACGTGCCCCAGCGGGGGGAGAAGGCGGACCTGCGGGACATGGCCCGCAGAAACGCCGCCGAGGAGGCCGAGCGGGCCACCACCGCCGAGGAGCGGGTGGCTCACACCCTGGAGCTGCTGGAGAAGATGCTGGATCTGCCCGCGCTGCCGAAGCGGATGGAGTCGTTCGATATCTCCAACACCGGCAAGAGTGACATCGTGGCCTCCATGGTGGTGTACAGCGGCACCCGCCCCCTGAAGAGCGCCTACCGCCGCTTCCGCATGAAGGAGCTGGAGGGCCACCCGGACGACTATGCCTCCATGCAGGAGGTGCTGCGCCGTCGGCTCCAGCGGGCCGCCGACGGGGACGAGAAGTTTCTGCCCCTGCCGGACGTGTTCCTCATCGACGGCGGCGAGACCCACGCCCGGGCCGCCCTGGCGGTGGCAGGGGAATTTGGTGTACAGGTGCCTATTTTCGGCATGGTGAAGGATGACCGCCACCGTACCCGGGCCCTGGTGACGCCGGATGGCCGGGAGATCGGCATCGTGAACAACCAGGCGGTGTTCTCCCTCATCGGGCAGATCCAGGAGGAGACACACCGCTTCGCCATCACCTATCACCACGAGAGCCACACCAGAAGCACCGTGAAGTCGGCCCTGGACGATATCCCCGGCGTGGGGCCCAAGCGCCGGGAGGTCCTGCGGAAGCATTTCGGCACCGTCAAGGCCATCAAAGAGGCGGACGTGGACACCCTGTCCGCCGTGGTGCCGCGAAACACAGCGGAGGCGGTTTACCGCCATTTCCACGCAGATGAACAAAAGTAAAAAGTTCCCCTCCACCCTGCGGGCGGAGGGGAACTTTTTTGTTTCGACTGTGAGCACATCAGTGGAGAAAACGGCGGCGCAGCTTCCGCCGCCACAGGTTCGTCAGCCGTGCCAGCACCAGGTCCAGCAGCAAAAACACCGCGTTTCCCATCATCAGCAGAATGCCGTTCAGCAGCCGGGAGGCCCCGGCCAGGTCCGCCGTCAGCCCCAGCAGGTGCAGCACCAGGCCGTACAGCACCGCGATCACCGCGTTGCAGACCGCCAGCCTGGCGGCCAGCCGCAAGGGCCAGGAGGGAATGCGGGCGATGCGGGGCCGCAGGAGGGGATACCACCCGAAGCAGGCATATACCAGTGCCAGCTCCCGGTCCGGCACCAGCAGCAGGGCCAGAATAGCCACCGCCGCATAAGCTGCCGCGGCGGCCCCGGGGCCGTATTCCTCCAGCACAGGAAGCAGGACCACCATGGCCAGCACCGGCGCCGCGAAAGTGCCGATACCCATGACGCCGCCCAGCAGCAGGCAGACCACCGCCAGGGCGGACAGAACGCCGCACAGGGCCATCTGCCGGCTCTTCATGAGTCAAACTCCTGATATTTCAGCTTGTAATAGCTCCACTTCCGCCACTTGGACAGAGTGCCCCGCAGGACCTGGCCCTTTTCGCTGTCATCCGCGTTCAGGTCCTCCTGGGAGAGCAGGGCGTTTCCGCTCAGCAGATAGGTATCTTTCTGCACCACCGGAGCCTCCCGCCGCAGCTGGCTTAGGAAGCTGAACCAGGGACTTTCGCCGCCGCGGCCCGTCAATTCCAGCACTGTGGCACCCAAAAAGGCGGCGGAGAGCGTGCCGCCATCCGGCAGATCCAGGGCCTTTACAGCTGCTTCCCAGTTCAGGATCTTCGCGGCGGCGTCATTGGCCCAGATGATATAGGGCGTTTCATAAGAAGTCAGGGCGTCCCAGTTGGCTTCCTGTGTCATGCCCAGCTCCGCATAGCCCAGCTGATTGTCCCCCAGATAGGGCAGATGGTCTCCGAAGAACACCAGCACCACCGGCTCGTCCTGGGCCGCGAAGTAGTTCCGGAGGCGGCCCAGCATGGCGTCGGCGTCCCGGACGCCCTCCACATAGACCTCCAGCATGGTCCGTACCTGGTCGGATACCTCCGCGTTCAACGGCACAGGGGGGAAGTCGTACCCCTCGCCGTATTTGTCCGCTGTGTAGGACATGTGGTTTTGGATCGTGGTGGTGTAGTGAAACAGCGTCTCGCCGGCGGAGACGGCAGCTTCAAATTCCTGTTCGATGAGGCCCGCCATATAGTCGTCCGTCACCCAGCGGCCCTTGTACGCCAGATCCTCCATCTGGTCGGCAAAGACGGTCTCCTCCGCGCCCATCCAGCGGTAGACGTTCTCCCGGTTGTAGAACCAGTCGTCTCCGGGGTGGAAGAAGGAGGTGCGGCAGCCGTCGCCGGCGAACACCCGAAACAGGCTGTCCAGGTCCCGGTTCACCACCCGGAAGGCGGACGTGGTGGCGGCGGACAGGGCGTTGGTCTGAATGCCGGTCAGCACATCGAACTCCGTGTTGGCGGTGCCGCCGGCAAAGCCGGGCACCACCACATGGCCGGAGATGGCATGGGCATCCTGCCGCAGGGCGTGGAGATTGGGCAGGGGATCACTGCTCTCGTCAAAGGCAAAGGCGGGGGCATCCGTGATGTCGGAGAAGGCCTCGTTCATCACCATGACCACGTTGACGGGTTTGCCCTGACCGGCCTCGCCGCCGGTCTCCCAGGACGCGGCCTCCGCCCGATCAAAGCCGTCGGGCCGGTCCACGGGATAGGTGGTGAACTGGTGGCAGAAGCAGTAGGGGAATCCCAGCTCATTGAACACCGAGGGGATATAGTAGGCATTGGATACCCGGAAGGAGTTGTACAGATCGTTGGAGGCGTACACCGTCAGGATCAGCGCCGCCAGGACGGCGAAGCTGGCGGCGGCCCCCAGCAGGCTCCCCAGCCAGCCCCGAAGCCTGGCAAGGGGAAAGGACTTACAGCCTAGAAAAACGCCCAGGACCGCCAGGGCCAGGGAGAACAGCACCACCACGGCGATGACCTTTGCCGGATACTGGATATCGTAGCTCCCCATGGCGCTGCCCACCTCTTTCAGGAGGGCGAAGTCCCGGGGGAACACCGGCTCGTCCCGGACCTCCAGCTTGATGCGGTTGGCAATGGACAGGGCGCACACAGCGAAATTCACCAGTGCGGCGCTGAAGAACACATTCCGGAACAGGCAGGTGAGTGCCAGCAGAAGCAGTCCAATGGGCATGGCGTTGAGGACGATCAGCAGGGGCTGGGCCCGGAAATTGGCCAGCACGCTCCGCAGGGAATTGGGCTGGCACCACAGGGCCAGCAGCGTGATGACGCCCGCCAGCAGCACCGCCGTCAGAAGTGTCAGCGGCAGGGACAGGCGGTATTTAAAAAGTCGTTTATCAATCTTCAAAGGCGGCAGGTCCTTTCCGAAAAACATCAAGAATACCTCTATTATATGGATTTTACCGGAAAAAGCAAGAACGGGGCGTGATATGCCCAGGTTCTACGGCCCATAGAGTGCCTTTTTCTCCGCCGTATGGTATCATCATATCCATAAAGGAGATGATTTCGTGGATGCAAAAGCCACCGGGCAGCTGATCACCGCCCGCCGGAAAGCGCTGGGCCTCAGTCAGGCGGAGCTGGCGGAGCGGCTCCATGTGACGGACAAGGCGGTAAGCCGCTGGGAGACAGGACGGGGAATGCCCGCCATCGACAGCCTGGAGCCCCTGGCGGAAGCCCTGGGCCTGTCTGTCAGCGAGCTTTTAAGCGGCCGGGAGCTGACGGCAGAGGAGCTGCCCGGGGAAGCGGGAAGTCAGATCGTGGAGACCATGCGGAAAAGCGCGGGCATGGTCTGGCGGGGCGTGCTGGCGACGCTGCTGGTCCTGGCCCTGCTGACCGCGCCGTTTCCGGCGTACCATTATGTAGTCTCAGCACCTGAGACAGACAGGGCGGCGCTGGAAAAGCAGGCAGCGGAGAAACAGCGGAGCCATCCGTGGGAGCTTCCGGGATTTCAGGACAGCTTTAACTACGACGATCTCCGCATCACCGTAACCGACCGGAGGGGAGACTACCTGGCGGCGCTCTGCACGGACGATGCCGGACACCTATGCAATCGCCCCTTCAGATCTGACACTGCTGGATGAAGACCGCCAGACGCTGTCCTATGAAGACCCTTGGATTCCAGGTGTCGGATCATGAAAAACGCCCCTCCGTTCAAAAACGAAGGGGCATTTTTACGTAAAATTCTACAAATCGTATTAGAATTCGTCAGAATGTGACGACCTCCTGGGCGGGTTTCTCGCAGGGGGCGATGGAGATGACATGCATCACCGGACCCTTGCCCTGATAGGCCTTGTGGTTCTCCACCGCCATCCGGGCGGTGACCTCGATCCAGTCCCGGTTCTGATACTGGTTCAGATCCATGCCCTTGGCGATAAGGCCCAGGAACTGCACGTCGTTTTCGCAGCAGACCATGGCGAAGCGGCCGGGGCAGTGGATGCCGGGGTACTTCTTGGAGTGGCACATGATGAGCTTCATGTGGACCGTCTTGCCCGCGTACCGGTCCGGGTGGTCCATCACGTCCACGTACCACACGCCGAAATCATCGTCGGGAATGTCGATGACCTCCTGGCTGAGGTCAAAGGGACACTCGTCGCCGGTGAGATAGTCCTCACTGGTGCCGTCCACGTTTTCCAGATAGATGTCCGCCCGGCGGTTCACCATCCGCAGATTCCGCTTCCGCAGGCTGTCCCGCAGTTCGGGGGTGCAGCGGTTGAACACCAGCATGTCCGCGTTGGTGATCTTCTCCATCATCAGCTGGCCCATGTTCTTGGCGTACACGTCGAAGGTGGAGGCCTCCACAAAGGTCATGATCTGGTACAGCACCCAGTTGGCGGGCAGGACCTCCCTGTAAAGGCGTTCCATCTGCCACATGCCGTTGTACTCGATCAGGACCTGCTTGGGCTTGTACTGCTTCTCCCACGCCTTGAGCTGAGAGCACTTCAGGTCCTCCTCGTCCTCCACGGTGACGACAGTCACATTGTCCAGAGCGTTTTTCTCATACTCCAGCTCGCCCTCCTCGCAGCAGATGAGCAGGGTCTTGTCCTGCCGGGCAAAGCCGTCCTGGAGGATGCCGTTGATAAAGTCAGTCTTGCCGGCGTCCAAAAAGCCGGCGATCAGATATACAGGAATATCAGCCATCGTAAAGTTCGTTTCCTTTCCAGGCTCACAGGCCGAACAGCTCCGCCAGCTTGTGCTCATCCAGCTCGGCGCCGATGACGCACAGACGGCCGGTGTAGTCGGGGTGGCCGGCGCGGATGTCGTGCTCCTCGGGCACATAGTCGAATTCGATCCACGCTCCGCCTTCGCCGCCCACGATGCCCTTGGCCCGCAGGATCTTGCCGTACTCACCGGAATCCAGGGCGGTCAGGATGCGCTGGATCTCCATCTGGGTGAAGGTTTTGGGCGTCTCCCTGCCCCAGGAGGTGAACACCTCGTCCGCATGATGGTGGTGATGGTGGCAGGAGCAGTTGGGATCGTCGCACTCATGGCCGTGGTGGTCATGTTCGTGTTCCTCATGGTCATGGTGATGGTGCTCATGCTCATCGTGGTCATGATGATGGTGATGCTCCTCCTCGTCATCATGGTCGTGATGATGGTGGCCGTGTTCGTCGTGCCCATCGTGATCGTGATGATGCTCCGCCTCCTCGGCCTCGTGCTCCGCCCGCATCTTTGCCAGCAGCTCGTCGGCCAGGGAGACCTTCTCAATGGCGGAGAGGATGGTCTTGCCGTCCAGCTGGTCCCAGGGAGTGGTCAGGATGGCGGCGTCGGGATTCTTCTCCCGCAGCATGCTGACTGCGGCCTCCAGCTTCTCCTCCGTCAGCTTCTGCGTCCGGGAGAGGATGATGGTGCCGGCGGATTCGATCTGGTTGTTGTAGAACTCACCGAAGTTCTTCATGTAGACTTTCACCTTGGAGGCGTCGGCCACGGTGACGAAGCTGTTCAGCTTCATGTCCGGCACATCCGCCACGGTGTTCTCCACCGCCACGATGACGTCGCTGAGCTTGCCTACGCCGGAGGGCTCGATGAGGATGCGGTCGGGGTGGAACTGGGCCTGGACATCTTTCAGGGCCTTGTTGAAGTCGCCCACCAGGGAGCAGCAGATGCAGCCGGAGGACATCTCGCTGATCTGGATGCCGGCTTCTTTCAGGAAGCCGCCGTCGATGCTGATCTCGCCGAACTCGTTTTCAATCAGCACCAGCTTTTCGCCGGGATAGGCCTCGGCCAGCAGCTTCTTGATGAGGGTGGTCTTTCCGGCACCTAAAAAGCCGGAGACAATGTCGATTTTTGTCATATGATCAAGTCCTTTGCTAAAAATTTCTGAACAGCATTTATCATACCATTAAAATGAGAAAATGCAACTCTGTCACAGAAATTTTACGATTTTCGGCCTGCCTTTCGCACCTTTGCAGGGGAAAAAACTGTGAGGACCGCCGGAGAGGCCCGCCGCCGGGAGCGGTCGGCCTCCCGCTGGAATGCCCGTATGTCATGGGCCACGGTGCCGGAGAGGATCAGGAGACACAGCAGATTGGGGATGCACATCAGCGCGTTGCAGATGTCGGACAGGCGGAACACCACCTCCAGCTGTTCCACAGCGCCCCAGAACACGGCCAGGGCGAATAATACGCGGTAGACCGGCAGGCGGCGGGTGCCGAACAGGTATTCAAAGGCCTTTTCCCCCTGGTATTCCCAGCCCAGGATGGAGGAGAAGGCAAAGAGGACAATGGCGGCGCTGATAAAATCGCCGCCCAGAGGGCCAAGCACCGTGCGGAAAGCCAGAATAGTCAGGGCGGCGCCGTCCACCGGGTTTCCGGAGGCGTCCAGAACGCCCAGCACGCCGGAGGTGCAGATGGCAAGGCCTGTCACCGTGCAGATCACGATGGTGTCAAAAAAGGGGCCGGTCATGCTGATGCAGCCCTGCCGGACGGGGTTTCCTCCGGCGGCGGAGGCGGCGGAGATGGCGGCGGAGCCCATGCCCGCCTCGTTGGAGAATACGCCTCGGGCAATGCCCCAGCGGGCGGCGTCCAGCATAGAGGCGGTGATGGCTCCCGCCGCGCCGCCCGCCGCGGCACTGGGGGAGAGCGCACAGCGGAAAATGGTCAGAATTTCAGCGGGCAGCTGCTCCTGATTCCCCAGGATCACGGCGAGGCCGGAGAGCAGATAGAACACCGCCATGGCGGGAACCAAAACGGCGGAGACTTTGGAGATGCTGCGGATGCCGCCCAGAATGGTCACGAGGGACAGCGCGGCCACCGCCATGCCGATGACTTTTGGGGAAAGGGAGCATGCACTGTTCAGCGCACCGGAAATGGAGTTGGACTGTGTCATGCCGCCAATGCCGAAAGAGGCACAGACGGCAAAAAAGGCGAACAGGCCGCCCATGACGGCGCCCAGCCGTCCCAGCCCCAGGCCGTCCCGCATCACGTACATGGGTCCGCCGGACCACTCGCCCCGGCGGTTTCTGCGCCGGAATTTCACCGCCAGCATGCATTCGGAGCAGGTCGTCGCCATGCCGAAAAGGGCGGAGATCTCCATCCACACCAGCGCCCCCGGCCCGCCCGCCACCAGCGCCGTGGCAACGCCCACGATATTTCCGGTGCCGATGGTGGCGGCCAGGGCGGTCATCAGGGCGGAAAAGGGGGAGACACCGCCCTGGCCTGCCTGCCGGGCGTCCCGGCTGAGGACGGTCCGCAGGGCATAGCCCAGATTCCGCCAGGGGAAAAAACGGGTGCGGATGGTCAAAAAAATGCCGGTGCCCAGCAGCAGAGCCAGAGTGCCGGGGCCCCAGAGAAACTCGTCAACGGTTTTCAGCCAGTCTGTCATGGTGACACCTCCGCTTCCAGCATACGGCGGCGGAGGCGCGGCTATGCAAAAAAGCGGACGCCCTGAAACGGACGTCCGCACGAGGCGACGGTCAGCCCTCCATGTGTCTGCCTAAAAAGGCGGCGATGGTCTGGGCCAGCTTGTATTCGGCGTCCCCGGTGGCGAGGCCCGGCGTTGTGCCGATGAACAGCACCAGGCCCAGCAGGTCGCCCTCGGAGAGGATGGGGGCGGCCACGTTGGTGGTCAGCTTGTCGCTGCCGTCGGTGACGGGAATGGTCTGGCCGTCGCCGGTATACTGATAGATGCGGCGGCTCTCCATGATCTGCTCCAGCTCCGGCGTGATGCGCTTGCCCATCAGCTCCCGCTTTCCGCCGCCGGCCACGGCGATCACCGTGTCCCGGTCTGTGACGGCGCAGATGCTGCCGGTGGAGCGGCTCATGGTCTCACAGAGCTGCCCCGCGAAATCCTCCACACCGCCCAGCAGGGAATATTTTTTAAAGATGACCTCCCCGTCGCGGCTGGTGTAGATCTCCAGGGGATCGCCCTCGCGGATACGCATGGTGCGGCGGATCTCCTTGGGGATGACCACCCGGCCAAGGTCGTCGATCCGCCGCACGATTCCAGTTGCTTTCATATCGAAAACTCCTTTTGTCAGTTTGTATTCTATGTCTGGCTGGCAAAAGATAGTATCCACAATATTTCCTGTGTTATGCCGGAGAGAGCGTTGGAGAAGTTTGGGAAAATCATACAGCTGCACATATAAAAAAGGGACTGCCGAAACCGGCAGTCCCCTATGGAGGGATGGATCAGCTGCGCTTTTTGGACTCCCACTTGGTGACGCACAGGGAGCAGGCGATGTCGCCGGTGACGTTCAGGCAGGTGCGGCCCATGTCGAAGATGCGGTCCACGGCCACGATCAGGCCGATATAGGACACAGGGATGCCCAGGGCCTCCAGCACCATGGCCAGCATGATCATGCCGGCGCCGGAGACGCCCGCGGTGCCGATGGAGGCCAGAGTGGCGGTGACCACCACGATGATCATCTGGCCGATGGTCAGATGCATGCCGGCGCAGGAGGCGATGAACACGGTGGCTACGCACTGGTAGATGGCGGTGCCGTCCATGTTGATGGTGGAGCCCAGGGGCAGAACAAAGGAGGCAATGTCGTCCTCCGCGCCCAGCTCATGGGCGCACTCCTTGGAGACCGGCAGAGTCGCGGCGGAGGAGGTGGAGGTGAAGGCGAAGATCATGGCGGCAAAGGCGCCCTTGAAGAACTGGAGGGGGTTCATGCCGGCAAAGATCTTGGCGGACAGGGAGTAGACCACCACAGCGTGGACGATATAGCCAAGATATGCGCAGACAATGACCAGCAGCAGTGTGACCAGGATCTTGGAGCCCTGGGTGGCCACCACCCATGCCATGTAGGTGAACACGCCGATGGGGGCCAGGCTGATGATGAATTCCATCAGCTTTTCGATAACGGCATAGAAAGAGGACACGATGTCCCGGGCCAGCTTGGCCTTTTCACCAGCCGCCATGATAGAGCCGCCGAAGAACAGGGCGATGACGATGACCTGGAGCATGTTGGCATCGGTGAAGGACTTCCACATATTGGTGGGGAAGATGCCCACCAGCACGCTCATGAAGCCGCTGAACTCGCTGGCCTCATAGACGGCCTCCTCAGGGTTCAGGGTGGGGAACAGCCCGGCGCCGTTGAAGATGTTGGCAAAGACAAGGCCGATGACGCAGGCGATGGCGGTGGTGACCATAAAATAGGCCACGGTCTTGATGCCCACGGAGCCCACCTTGCGCATGTCGTCCATGGAGAGGATGCCGTCGATCATGGACAGCAGCACTACGGGGACCACGATGAACTTCAGCAGGTTGACGAAGATGTCGCCAAAGGGCTTGAGATAGTTCTTGGTGAAATCACCAAGGCCCGCGAAGTAGCAGACCAGGCCGACCACGATGCCGAGGATCAGCGCGATCAGGATCTGCATGGGGAGACTCATTTTTTTCTTCATACACACACCTCATTTTCAAATTTTCTCTCTCGCACTCAAAAAGCAGCTGCCTTATATTTTTGACAAAACAGCACCCTGCAAATTAGTCATATTATACCAATTTATCCGGGCGTTGTAAAGAAAAATCAAAAAGACTGGAGGATATGTGCGGAAACTATAAACAAATACCTCCGGTTCGGTAAAAAATACCGGACCGGAGGCGGAAAAAGGCAAGCGTTTACAGGCCGTCTGCCATTTTGACCGGATATCCGCAGAAGCGGATGGCCGCCTTGGCAAGCTCCGTGGTGGGATCCACGGCGGGGATGGAAAGCCCCAGCAGGGATACCGCCAGAGGCAGTTCCGTACAGCCCAGAATGAAATAATCGGCGCCCTGGGCGGTCAGACCGTCCAGGACCAGTGCCATGTCCGCCCGGTAGGACTCCGGGGGCTGCCCAGCCTTTACACCCTGGTAGATGACCCGCATCAGCGCTTCCTGTTCCGACCCGCCGGGGATCAGAAAGGGGACCTGCTCCGAGGCCAGCGCCTGTTGGTACAGTCCGGCGGCCAGAGTGCCCTGGGTGGCCAGCACGGCGGCGGTCTTTCCGGGGAACCGCGCATGGCATATCCTGGCGGTTGCCTCCAGCATACTGAGGAAGGGAAGCGTGGTCCGCTCCTGCAGGCGGGGCAGGAAGTAATGGGCGGTGTTGCAGGGCATGATAACGCAGTCCGCGCCGCAGGCCTCCAGCTTCCGCAGGGAATCCGTCATGGCGGGCAGGGGATCCGCGCCGCCGTGAAGGATGGCGGCTGTGCGGTCCGGAATGGCGGCATTGCTGTCGATGTAGACGCGGATGTGGTCACTGTCCCGGGCGGCGTCGGTCAACGATACGATCTTCTGGAAAAGATCCGCCGTGGCCAGGGGACCCATGCCGCCCAAAATTCCAATGCTTTTTTTCATGATCGTCACCTCACGCCCAAAATTCAGGGAACAGCAGCTCACTGCCCACCTTGATGGTCAGCAGGATCAGCACGATGATGACTGTGGGACGGACGATTTTGCTGCCGTTTTTGATGGCCAGGCCCGCGCCGATGTAATGCCCGGCGATGGAGGCCGCGGCGGAGACCAGTCCCACGCCGATGTACACATATCCGGCGGCCAGGGCGGTGAACAGGCTGCCGAGGTTGGAGGCCAGGTTGATGACCTTGACGCCGCCGGCAGCGTGCCGGGTGTCCAGCTTGGCCAGACGGATGAAGATGATCATGAGGAAGGTGCCGGTGCCGGGGCCGTAGTATCCGTCGTAGGCGCCGATAACCAGCGCCCCCGTCCAGACGATGAACAGCTGCTTCCTGAGGTCGATCTCGCCCGGCTCGTCCGGCCACTCGCGGTTGCGCAGCGTGACAAAGGCCACCACCGGCAGGACGAACAGCAGCAGGTATTTCAGCACCACGTCCGGCGTGTGGAGCTGGAGCCAGGTGCCGCCCATGGAACCCGCCAGGGCCAGGACAATGGCAGGCGCGAACAGCCGCCAGCGGACATAGCCGTTTTTGATGAACCGGGCGGTGGAGAAGATCGTGCCGATCCCGGCGGAGAGCTTGTTGGTGCCCAGGGCGTAATAGGTGGGCAGGCCGGTGAAGGCGATCAGGTAGGTGGGCACGGAGATGATGCCCCCGCCGCCTGCGATGGCATCCATAAAGGACGCCAGAAAGACGCCCACACAGATCAGCAGTATGATCCACAGGGGAAATCCATCTATGGTGAATTGCGTGAACAGGGAAACGACCGTATCCGGCATAAGGGGACCTCCATATACATAATTTTGCAAAAATCAGTTTATTCTACCAGATGGCTCCTATAAAATCAATGTGTTTCCCATAGGGGAGGCAGATGATTTTAGAACCTGTATTCACAACCGTTGAACACCGTCTGAGCGGTCTTCGTCGGAAGAAATTCCGCTCTGCTCCGTCCCCGCCATTAGGCGGGGCCTACGCCCGCTCCATTCCTTCCTC
>JAETOQ010000152.1 GCA_021771635.1 Oscillospiraceae bacterium
ATGCGCTGGCAAAGCTCCTGCAAGAGCAAGACAGAATTAGTGAGGCGATCCCCTGGTATGAGGAGGCAGCAGAAGGCGGCAATCAATTCGCCGGCTATCAGCTGGGTAAGCTCTACCTCCATGGCACCCAGGTGGAAAAGACCCCTGCTAAAGCGGTGGGATGCCTCACCGATGCTGCCGAACAGGGTTGCTCACAGGCCCAGTACCTCCTGGGCAAGCTGCATCTTCTGGGACAGGATGTGGAGCAGGACTATGCCGCAGCAGAGTACTGGTTCACCCAGGCCGCAAGCCAGGGGCATGAGTACGCACAATTCTTCCTCAACCACATGGAGCCGGAGCGAGATCCATCTGTTCTGCTCTGCGCCACCCGACTTCTCTGTGCAATGGCCCAGATCATCCGGGATACCCCACCTCCCGCGCCGCCCGGGATACACATTGACCGCAAACAGCTCCGCCAGATCCAGGAGAAGAAGATCGCCATGGGCCACAAGCCGGACGATCACGAGGAGCAGGGCTGGGGCGGTATGGCCATGATGTGACGGAAAAGCGGCCTCCCGCAGAGCGGGGGGCCGCTGAACTCCTACATCGTCATTTTCGGGGTATAGTCCGCCGCAATGTCTTCCTCCACATCCCCCTCGGCATCGGACACTAAGCCGGATGGCTGCTGGGCCATCACCAACTCCCGGAGGATGTGGGTTCTCTTCTCGGCGGCAGCCGCAATGGCCTCAATCCGATCACCGCCGACCAGCTCCTGCGCCCGGTCATCGGCCAGGGTTCCCCGGATCAGGGTGCCGGTATCCGCAAGCGCGTCCAGATTGACCCAGTCAAAAGAGGACACCAGTTTGAGCTGCTCCATGTGATGCTTCTTAAACGGCTTGCAGACGATATCCCGCTCTACCCCGATCCGGGGTGCCGTCCTGTCATAGCCCAGAGAGCTGCCGCTGTCAAAAATCGGAGCCATACCAAGCCATTCCAATGTCTCCGGATTGCGGAGCAGGCCAAAATTATTGAGGTGGCGATCCTCGTTGGCAATCAAATAATCCAGCACGATCATCCTGTCCAAGGCCGGCACGATGTCCCCCACGCCGAGGACTTGACAGCAGTTTATGAAATGCTGGTATACAGAGGTGCTGTTATCCTTCCTCATCGTCCGCATGATCCGCCATGCGCTCACCAATTCTGTGTCTGGGGAGACAAAATCCTCGCACACACTGTAGGGGCGCCCATCGTCCCAGATAAGGGTATAGGGGATATGCGGGACGCCAAGACGCTCCATAATGCCGGACGCAATGACCTCATTGAAGGGCTGCTGCTGAAAGGGGTCGCTGCCGCCCTTGACAAGACAGCGGCTGCCATTGATGATCTTCCACCGCTTCTTCAAAAATCCGTCCGAAGTGTTGTCAGGGGAACTGAAATCAAAGCCGATCTCCTTCTTCGGCCGTCCAAACAGGACATCACCTATGTCGGCAGAGAAGGGGTTATCAAAGAAGTTGACTTGATCCCAGGTGAACCCCGCCCCCTGAGGGCAAATCCAGTAGTGGTCAGAAAGGCTGAGCCCGTAGCTGCGGAGCAGAAGCAGACTGGTACTGGCAACATCCAGTGTCTCCAAGGCCTCCCGAATCCCGGAACGGCTGGCGGGGATAGACCGGTCTGTCCACCACTCATTCAAGGCTGCGCGGTCAACTGTACCATTAAACGAGCAGGTGCCAACAGGCAGATGTTCCGGCATCAATACATTGTCTATCCTTTGGATAAAGCCGGTTGCTTCATCCAGCTCCAACTCCGCGACAGCAAGCCGCTTATGCATCAGGGTACAGACCACACGGTTCCCTCCCATTCAATCACGCTTATGTGGGTTCAGTATAGCACAGACGGC
>JAETOQ010000001.1 GCA_021771635.1 Oscillospiraceae bacterium
CGGAGCCGAAACCTTGAAATCGCCGGAATTCATTTCCGGCGATTTGAGTGGGATCGAGGGGCCCCCGCTGTGACGTAAGCGAAGCGAGTCACAGTGGGGAGCCTGACCTGCGCGGTGAGCCGCCGGGTGCCCCGGCTGTATATAGAGGGAGGAGCAGTGGTGGAGCGCAGCCTGCGATTGCTTCTGTAACCACAGTACACTGATACCCTGTCCCGCGCATAGGATAGTACGGGGCAAGGACGCCGGAATTTTGCTTTCCCGGCAGCGTATAAATTCCGAAACTGCGTGGGAGAATGAAAGTGGCCTCACCGAAGAACCTTTCGGT
This sequence comes from Oscillospiraceae bacterium, assembly GCA_021771635.1. Classification (GTDB taxonomy): domain Bacteria; phylum Bacillota; class Clostridia; order Oscillospirales; family Oscillospiraceae; genus Oscillibacter. The sequence goes on from JAETOQ010000001.1 coordinate 326, forward strand.
GACGGGTACTTCTTTCGGCGGAGTGTGAACTTTGTGGATACGAGTGTCAAGCGCGGCGATATTTACTATGCCGATCTCTCCCCGGTGGTGGGCAGCGAACAGGGCGGCATCCGGCCCGTTCTGATCATTCAGAACGACACCGGAAACCGTTACAGCCCCACCGTGATCGCGGCGGCCATTACTTCCCAGACGGGCAAGGCACGGCTGCCGACACATATCGACCTGCCTGTGGATCGGAACTGTGGCCTGAGCCGGGACTCCGTAGTTCTGCTGGAGCAGATACGGACTCTGGACAAAAAGCGCCTGCGGGAGCGGATGGGCCATGTGGAGGAATCTGTGATGGGAAAGGTCGACACGGCCATCGCGGTGAGTTTTGGCCTGCCCCATGACCAGTTGGTTTGATGGGCGGTTCTCCCGGAAGGGGATCCTTTCCGGGAGAACGACACGAAAGATAACGGAGGTACATATGAAAAAGAACAGATGGGTGCTGCGGATGATGGTGCTGCTGGTGATCTGCGGCGCACTGAATATGACGGTGTCGCTGGCGGCGGAGGCCGGTTCCTCCGGGGACCCGCTGGTGACACTGAGCTATCTGAACGATACGTTCATGAGCACGATCATGCAGAATGTGGACCAGAAGATCGCCGCCCGGAACAGTCAGCTGGCACAGAGCGGCGGACTGCTCCCAAGCGGCGGGACAGGCGCCGTATTCTCCGTGGTGACGCTGTCCAGCGGGCAGACACTTACCGGAGATATCGGCTGTGAGGTGATGCTGCGGGTCGGGACCGCCGTATGCGCGGCGTCCTCCAGCCCGGGACTGATCGACGAGACCACCGCCGGAACGCTGAACAACGGCGGGGCTTTGGCACAGAACCATCTGTATATGATGACCATTGAAAACCGCGGTGTCAGGGCCACCGCCGCCACCACCAAGCTGCTGGTGCGGGGGAGTTATACCATCTCCTGACCTTGATCCAGACTTGGATATCCATGCAGAGCCGGCTTGCCTGATGCATGAAGCACAGCGGCTTCCTCCGAAACGCCGGTTCCGGGGAAAACTCATATTACATAAAAAGCCCCGTCCGCGCATAGTCTTGCGCAGACGGGGCTTTTGTTGGGAAGGGGGCCGAGGGCATGGACAAGTTTCCGCTGTTGTGGGATGGCAAGGCGTCGGGAGAGTTGACGACGGAGCGGGAGGCGCTCTACACCTGGTTTTCCGCCTCATGCCAACTGCCCCAAAAGGGCCTGTGGTGCGCCTGGGTAGTCGGAGAGCGGGGAGAACTGCGCCTGGGGATCCTGGAGCCTGCCGGAAAGCAGGCGTCCATCCGCCGGCGGTTTTCCGACCGAATGACGATGCCCCTGGGAAAGATCCTGCGGGGGGAGCTGCGGCGGGCTGATGTTCCGGCCGGGGCAGAGGCCTGGGAGGCGGCCCCGGAGCCGGGCAGGCTGTTCCGGGCCGGATGGCTGCGGCAGCGCCTGCGGGGAATGACGGGAGCGTTGACCAGGACAGAAAATGGGCGTCGGTATCTGGCACTTTTATATGACAAGGGAAAACCCTTTCCACTGACGACGCTGTTTTGCTTTGCACGGATCAGGTGTATCCAGGGGAGGACCTATGCGGTGTTCGCCTTTGACGACCGGGAGACGCCGGTGTTTTGGTGAGCCGGGACCTTTGCGGCATGGATCGGAGACCTGAAAAAATTTTGTAAAAATGAGAATCATGTATACAATATTTTGTGGCGCTATGGTATAATAGCCGCAAAAGCGGCTATTATACCTGCTTTATGTCCTCATCGGCTCCCGGCTCGCGCCGGAACCGCCGAGGGATGACACATGATACCATTTCACTGTGCTTTATGGTATCATATCCCCAATTCCAGAGAGCGTCTGGAGGTATTGCGCGATACGAGAAAACGCCGGGTGTCCCCGGTGGAATATTGGGAGGTCCCCTATGAAATGTCCGTTTTGCGGTTACAGTGAGAGCAAGGTCATCGATTCCCGTCCCGCTGAGGAGGGCGCCAGCATCCGCCGCAGGAGAGAGTGCCTTTCCTGCGCCAAGCGGTTCACCACCTATGAGACGGTGGAGAGCCTGCCCATGGTGGTGGTGAAAAAGGACGGCAGCCGGCAGAGCTTTGACCGCCGGAAGGTCCTGGGCGGCATGATCCGCGCCTGCGAGAAACGTCCGGTCCCCCTGGCGGAGCTGGAGCGCATCTCCGAGGAGATCGAACAGGACCTTCAGAACGCCATGGAGCGGGAGATCAAAACGGAGGCCATCGGCGAAAGAGTGATGGACCGCCTGCGGGCCGTGGACCAGGTGGCCTACGTCCGCTTTGCCTCCGTGTACCGCCAGTTCAAGGACATCGACACCTTTATGGCGGAGCTGAATAAGCTGCTTGCCGAAAAGTAATTGGGCATTTATAGGATATTCCTGACCGTGAATTGCTCCATTTCCGCCAGCAGGCGCAGCTGATCCCGCAGGTCGGAGAGCTCCGCCCGGAACTCCGTGATCTCCTGGGTGCCGGCAAAGGCCATGGCACGGTGGTACATGGCCTCCGCGTCATCCACCGCGTCGTGCTGGGAGACGATGTGGAGGTAGGTTTGACAGGAGGACCAGTCCTCATAGCTGTCCGAGAGGGCGGAGAGGGCACGGGGCCAGTCTTCCGCCTGGGCCAGCTCATCCGCCTGCTGGAGCTGCGCCCGCCAGCGGTCCGTATGGAACGACATGGTGCCGCTGTTCCAAATGGCAAAGGCCAGAATGACCGACAGCACGGCGATGGGGGGCAGATAGGCTTTTTTCATGCCGGCTTCTCCTTTTTGACACAGGTCACCTGCCCCTGTTCGTCCAGTGTCAGAAGAAAGACCTCTTTCGGAGAGGACAGGTGCTTTTTTTGCAGCTCCTCCTGGAGCCATTGTTCGTCCTTTCCATGGGAGGCGAGATTTTTCCGAAGGACGCGGCCGTCGTTGATCAGGATGACCGGCAGCGTCACATCGTCCTCCAATTCCAGCCCCAGCTGGCTGACGGTGGGCGGCTGCTGGCGTGTCCAGGGCAGGACGGACAGCTGGCCGGAGTTTTCCAGGATGGCGTATTTCACATCGTTGATGCTGGAGATCCCCTGCCCGCGCAATTCCTCCAGCAGTTCATCCAGCGTATAGCGGTTTTTCCGCATGGTCTCCTGCTGGAGCTTGCCGTTCCGGATCAGGATGGCCGGTGTGCCACAGACCAGCTCCCGGAAGCGCAGGCTGTGCAGCGACAGCTGGCTCATCAGCATGGAGAGGGCCAGCAGCGTCAGGATCGGGATGACGCCCGCCAGCAGCGGGATGCCGAAATCCTGCATGGGGACGGTGGCCAGATCCGAGATCATCATGGTCAGGACCAGCTCGCTGGGCTCCAGCTCGCCGATCTGCCGCTTGCCCATCAGCCGCAGGCCGATCATGATGAGAAAATAGAGTATTACGGTGCGCGCGAAGGCGGTCATCATAGGCAGTCTCCTCCATGGAGGAGTATTTGCCGTTTTCCGCGCCTTCATTCCCGGATAACGCTCCCGTGGGGGAGTTTTATCTATACTATGATCGAAATCGCAGAGGTGAAAGGAGGCTTATGGGGCAGGCCCCATCACAAAGCGCCATGTACCTGTAATGATATTTCACTTTACAGGATAACGAGGAGAAGAGAGAATCGAAAATTCGGCGGATGCTCTTCCGTGCCCGCGGGCATGTGACACAGTCGGCAAATATGCGGGCGACCGCAAAACAGAGAGGCTGTGACCGCGGTAAAAGTGACAAATGACTGCGCGTTTGTCCTTTTGATACGATTCTTCCACAGAAAATAGATATTTTCTGTGGAAAAGGCGTCGCTAAGCGCGCCGCCCATTTGTGCCACAGACACAAATACCGTCTCATAAGACTTCAACGCGCCTTCTGCGCTATAAAAAGCATTGGACAGTCGTTGGCGCTTCAGCGCCTTACGAATATCGCATCCCCTTTGCGGGGAGACTTTGTCTGCTTTTTCATGAAGTCTAGTATGATGCGAGACATTGATCAGGAGGATCTTCTATGTGCGGAATCATTGGATTTGTGGGCCGCGAGCAGGCGGCCCCGATTTTGTTGGACGGATTGGCCCGGATGGAGTACCGGGGCTATGACTCCGCCGGCATTGCGGTGCGCTCTGATACCAGAGGCCTGCAGGTGAAAAAGACAAAGGGCCGGCTGCAGGTCCTGGCGGACCTGACACACGGCGGCGCCGACCTGGAGGGGACGCTGGGCATCGGCCATACCCGCTGGGCCACCCACGGCGAGCCCAACGACGTCAACGCCCATCCCCATATCAGCGAGAACGGCAGCATCGCCCTGGTCCACAACGGCATCATTGAAAACTATCTGGAGATCAAGGAGCATCTGCAGAAGCTGGGGGTGACCTTCACCTCTGACACGGATTCGGAAGTGGTGGCCCAGCTTTTGGAATTCCACTACAACGAGTGCCACAACATGCTGGAGGCCGTGGGCCGTGTCCTGCGGCGCATCGAGGGTTCCTACGCCTTCGGTATCATCTGCTCCGACTATCCCAACGCCCTCATCGCCGCCCGGAAGGACAGCCCGCTGATCCTGGGCTTCGGGGAAAACGGCAACTTCATCGCCTCCGATGTGACGGCGGTCATCAAGTACACCCGGGACGTGGTCTACATGGATGACGGTGAGATCGCCGTGGTCACGTCCGACAGCGTGGATGTGTTTGACGACGAGCTGATCCCGGTGGAAAAACAGCATGCCCTGGTGGATTGGGATGTCTCCGCCGCGGAAAAGGGCGGCTATGCCCACTTTATGTTCAAGGAGATCATGGAGCAGCCGGAGGCCATCCGCAAGACGGTGTCCCCCCGCATTCGGGAGGGCCGGGTGGTCCTGGACGACGTGAAGCTCACGGCGGAGTATGTGAAAAACATCTCCCGGATCTTTATCATCGCCTGCGGCTCGTCCTACCATGTGGGCATGGTCAGCAAATACAACTGGGAGCGGCTGCTGCGCCGCCCGGTGCAGGTGGACCTGGCCTCGGAATTCCGGTACAGTGATCCGCTGGTGGATGAAAACACGCTGGTCATCGTCATCAGCCAGTCCGGCGAGACGCTGGACACCATGGCCGCCATGCGGGAGGCCAAGCGCCGGGGCGCCAGGACGCTGGCCGTGGTCAATGTGGTGGGCAGCTCCGTCGCCCGGGAGGCCGACGACGTGCTGTACACCTGGGCCGGTCCGGAGATCGCCGTGGCCACCACCAAGGCATATTCCACCCAGCTGGTGCTGATGGATCTGGTGGGGCTGTATCTGGCGGACCTGCTGGGAACTGTGGAGAGGGAGGAATACGACACCATTCTGGCGGAGCTTCAGCGGCTGCCGGAGAAGATGGAACGGTTCCTGGAACATTTTGAGGATGTGCAGTATTTTGCCTCCCGGTATTTCAACCACAGCTCCATTTTCTTCATTGGGCGGAATTTGGACTACGCCATGGGCCTGGAAGGCTCTCTGAAGCTGAAGGAGATCAGCTACATCCACTCCGAGGCCTACGCCTCCGGCGAGCTGAAGCACGGCACCATCTCCCTGATCGAGCCGGGCACCCTGGTGGTGGCCCTGGGGACCTACGCGCCGCTGTTCGACAAGGCCATGAGCAATGTGGTGGAGGTGAAGGCCCGGGGCGCGGAGGTCCTGGCCGTCACGACGGAGACCTTCCGGGAGAAGATGGAAAAGACCGCCGATTCCACCATCGTGATCCCGGACACCCATGTGATCCTCCAGCCCTCCCTGGGCGTGGTGCCCCTGCAGCTGTTTGCCTATTACGTGGCGCTGCAGCGGGGCTGCGACATCGACAAGCCCCGGAATCTGGCAAAGTCCGTCACCGTGGAATGAAATGAGGACCAGGCCCGTGCTGTTCAGCGCGGGCCTGGTTTTTTCTTGTTTCTCTCACGTTTTTCTCACGGTGTGAGGGATCACCACAGTCCCATCAGCAAAGGGACGGATCGAGATCAAAAAAATTGAAATTGCCCCTTGACTCTCCCGTTATGGCAGGGCGTATGCTGTACTTGAGCTCAACTATAACTTGTCAAAAAGGTTGAACACCTTTTTCCCCGCAAGGGGGACGCGGCAACCGTAAGCGGCGGAGCCGCCAACGGCTGCCCAGTATAGCGCGAAGGCGCGTCAAGTTCTTATGAGACGTATTTTGCACTGTTAAGGCGCAAAATGGAAACGCACCAATGCGTTTCCATTCCCGATAAAACTGAATCGTTTTATCGGGAATTCGTATAAAAAGAAAACCACCGGCTGTGCCGTGATTCCAAAAAGCTTTAGCTCTGCCCAGAAAAATATCCGAGCATAAAAAACGGCAGAAAAAAAGAGACAGAAGTATGGGCAGAGAAGCGGGGATGCCCTACCGCTATGATTTCTCCTGATTGAACAAAAGTTTTGTTTTGTGCATTCGGGCGGATCTGCTCCAGACGGGCCGGTGCCAGGACCGCGCCCTTTACCTTTACCCTTACCTTTACCCTTACCTTTACCCTTACCTTAACCGGAAAATCTTCCAAGATTGTACGTGACCGTGCAACTCTCCGCCGATTTCCGCCTGTATTGAGGGGAGGTGAGCATTTGCCCAATGAGAAGACCGGGTTCCTGATCCACCGGGACGCCTATATGCACGTTATGGCGTTGTCCCCGGAACAGCGGGGGGAGCTGTTTGGATGCCTGTTCTGGTTTGCCGAGCGGGTGGCCCAGAGGGGCTATCTGGACGTTACAGTGGCGGCGGCCCAGTGCACCAACCTGACGCCGGAGGCCAAGATGGCCTTCCGCTTTATGGCGGACAGCATCCAGCGGGACACCATGAAGTGGCGAGACAAGCAGTCCAGCTATCTGGCGGCGGCGGAGCGGCGCGCGGAAAAGCGGAAAGAGTCCGCCGCTCCCATGCCTTTCAAAGGGAAGGGCGTGGACGTCTATCCCTCGGAGGAGGAGCACAAGGCCCTGCTGGAGGGCTGACTCTACCGCTGGTCGGTTGCCTTTTGCCGCCTCCGGCGGTACACTGAGGGCGAGGTGATAGTGTGAACAAGGAACGGCTGGGCGCGTTCATCGCGGAAAACCGGAAGTCCATGGGTCTGACACAGCGGGAGCTGGCGGAGAAGCTCCACATCACGGACAAGGCCGTCAGCAAGTGGGAGCGGGGGCTGAGCTACCCCGACGTGACGCTGCTGGAACCCCTGGCGGCGGTGTTCGGCCTGCGCATGGAGGAATTGATGGCCTGCCGGAAGCGGGAGGCAGAGGGGGAGGAGGAACCCATGAAAGCATTGCTGGATATTTCCAGAGACAGTGTAAAGGCGGAGCGGCGGCGGGGCTGGTCCCGGCTCCTCAGCGTGCTGGCGCTGCTGGCGGTGACGGCGCTGGTCATTCTGTACGCGGTATCGTACCAGTCTGTCCAGAATGACAACAGCGCGGTCCAACTGAAGGAGACGGTGGACGGGGAGAACTATATTTTCATCGTGGAGCCGGGAAACGACGACCATCTGCTGCGGCTGAAGTGCGGCGGGGATGTGGACTTCAACGCCGTCCAGTTGACCAATGAATGGGGAGATCAGAACAACTTCCGGATGTCCTACCGCTGGAACCGCTGGACCCGGCAGGGTACGGTGACAGCCTGCCAGCTTCAGGGATACATTCTGGGCCATAAGCGGGGTATGACCTCTGATCGTGGCTGCGAGCCGCTGTTCGGATATCCGGAGGTGTTTTACAGCTTTGAAAACTACTACCAGGACCCGTACAGCAAATCCGAGGGACGCGTCTTTCTCTTCAACCTCCGCCTTTGGATAGCGAAGGACGGACAGTCTCCGGACAAGGGGGCGCTGGGCACCGTGGTGGATGGCGGCTCCCCCTATCCGGAGGACATCAAAGAGACCATTTTGCTGGTGGAGGACTGCCTGATGGCGGCGCCCTGGGATTGGGACGGCGACGGAGAGAATGAGCTGGTGGTCCGCACCCGCTGGGTGGAGAAGCCCTACACCGTCTATGACATGGCGGACGGGGAGATCGTGACGGCCTGGCCGGACACGGTGCCGGAGGACCTGACGGAGGCGCTGATGACCGACGAGGAACGGGCGGAGCAGTACCGGCAGATGGTCCTGGCCGCACAGGGCGGCGCCTCCGGTGAACCGGGACCGCAGGAGGGAGATCTGGTCCTGTGAGCCGGGCGAAAGAGGGAACGATGCCAGCAAAGCCGAAGAGCGGCGGCCCGTGGCGCGTCTGGGTGGATACCCAAAACCGTGTGATCTCCTTCCACGAGGCCGAGGGCTGTGAACTTCTGGAATTCCACAGCCGGGAGCTGTTCCTGAACTGCGTGGACCAATACACGAAGCAGCAGTACCGCTATATGTAGGGCGGGCCGCCCGCGCTCAGAATGGGGGACGCCCAACCCGACCGGTCCGCCGGTGAGAGGGGGGAATCCGCCTGCCCCACCGGATCAGATCAGAAAAGCCCCGGTCTCGTGTTCCGAGACCGGGGCCATATCATGGCGCGAGCAAAACTGTAAGCCGGGTTCTGTATTTGACAGTCATCTATCTAGGCGTACCGTTGCCGGCACGCTCAAGCCACCCCGGGAGCGGCCGGGCCAGCCTTGGAGTTGCCTCCTGCTCCCATACCGGTGTTGCTCCGGATAGAGTTTACAGCGACGGACAGTTCCCAGCCGTCGGGTGCGCTCTTACCGCACCTTTCCACCCTTACCTGTGCGGCCAAGCCGCACAGGCGGTATATCTCTGTTGCACTTTTCCTGAAGTCGCCTTCGGCGGGCGTTACCCGTTATCCTTGCCCTGTGGAGCCCGGACTTTCCTCATGGACGGCCTTTCGGCCTGCCCACGCGACTGTCTGTTTTCCTCGCGCGTCTATTGTACAGGAAGGACGGGAGATTGTCAACCCGGCGATGCCTGAAACCGTACTGGCCGTGTTCAGTCTCCCGCCCGTTCCAGCAGATCTTTCACCAGCTCCATCGCCCGGATGGTGGGGGAGAAGCGTTTGTACGCCGGGGAGTCCGCAGGGTGCTTCCTTCGCCTCCGTCTTGCGGAGGATGGAGGCGAAGGGCGGCAGGGCCGCTTCCAGTTCCTCCTTCGGAATGCCTCCGGCTTCACCGGAGAGAAGCCTCTGCGCGGTGCGGAGGGCGCGGAGCCGGTTTTTCAGCAGGGCGTGCTGGGCGGTCCCCGGCTGGAACTTGGGCTGGATCTTCTCACAGCGGCTGATGGCGCTCTCCACCACCCGCATGGCATCGTCCAGCTCCTGTTGGGTGTGCGGCACAGATGATCCCTCCTCTCCGGACCTGATGATACCACGGTCCCGCAGCCGGGACAAGGGAAAAGTTTTCCTCCCGCATTGTAATTTTCCGCCATTTGCGGTATAATGCTTCAGTACGCAATTTTCCGCCTCCGGCGGAGGACATAAGGAGCGATCCCCATGACATTTGAAGCATATCTGCATGCCCTGCAAAGTAAGACCGTGGCCGTCATCGGCATCGGCGTTTCCAACCGGCCCCTCATTGAATTGCTGCTCTCCCGCGGCATCTCTGTCACCGCCTGTGACAAAAAGGACCGGGCGGCGCTGGGAGCCATCAGCGGGGAGCTAGAGGCCAGGGGCGCCGTCCTGCGCCTGGGGCCGGACTACCTGAAGGACCTGGACCAGGACGTGATCTTCCGCACCCCCGGCATGCGGCCCGATCTGCCGGAGCTGACCGCCGCCGTGGAGCGGGGGAGCCTGCTGACCAGCGAGATGGAGGTCTTTTTTGAAGTCTGCCCCTGCACCAGGATCGCCGTCACCGGAAGCGACGGCAAGACGACCACGACCACCATCATCGCGGAGCTTTTGAAGCGGGCGGGGCGGACCGTCCATCTGGGGGGCAACATCGGCCGCCCGCTGCTGGCGGAGACCGGGGAGATGAGGCCGGAGGACATCGCGGTGCTGGAGCTGTCCAGCTTCCAGCTGATGACCATGACGCACAGCCCCCACATCGCCGTCATCACCAACCTGGCCCCCAACCATCTGGATGTCCACAAGGACTTCGCGGAGTATATTGCCGCAAAGGAAAATATCTTTACACATCAGACGGCGGAGGATATTGCCGTTTTCAATGCCGACAATGACCTGACGGCGGAGGAGGCCGCGCGGGCTGTGGGCCGGGCGCGGCTGTTCTCCCGGAAGCGGGAGCTGGCGGACGGCGTGTTCCTCCGTGGAGAGGCCGTCATCGCCCGGCACGGAGACACGGAGCGGGAGGTCATGCGGACCTCCGACATCCGGCTTCCCGGCGTCCACAACATCGAAAATTATCTGGCGGCCATCGCCGCCGTGGACGGCCTGGTGCCGGATGACATCGTGCGGGACTTTGCCCGGGAATTCGGCGGCGTGGAGCACCGCATCGAGCTGATCCGCACCCGGAGGGGCGTCCGGTGGTACAACGACTCCATCGCCTCCAGCCCCAGCCGCACCATCGCGGGCTTGAACTCCTTCAGCCAAAAGGTCATCCTCATCGCCGGGGGCAAGGACAAGGGCATCTCCTACGACAGCCTGGGCCCGGTGGTCAACGACCATGTAAAGCTTCTGATCCTCTGCGGCGCCACGGCGGACGTCATCCGCCAGTCCACGGAGCAGGCCCCCAACTACGCGGGGCTGGAGATCGTGGATGTGGAGGACTACCATCAGGCCGTAGCCCTGGCGGACAGCCGGGCGGAGGCGGGCGACGTGGTGATCCTGTCTCCCGCCAGCACCTCCTTCGACCGCTTTGCCAACTTCATGGAGCGGGGAAAAGCCTTCAAGGAGATCGTCAACCAATTGGAGAGCTGAGGCCATATTTTTGATTTCCAGGTTCTCTTTCTCATAGAGTCAAGCCGCGCCCGCATAGGATGCCGGGAGGGGAGGCGGCGCACATGAGACCTGGCTTTTTCCACTACCGGCGGCGGATGGACCGCCGTTTCCTGGCGCGGGCGGTCCTTTTCGCACTGACGGCGCTGGCCCTGACGCTGGTGATCTTCGCCACGTCACAGCTCCGCCCGCTGCTGGAGAGCCTTGCCACCACCAGGGTGAGCAACACTGTGAACCGCATCGTCTCCGAGGCGGTGGACGAGGCCATTGCAAACGGCGAGATCAGCTATGAACAGCTGATCTCCTTTGAAAAGGACAACGAGGGCAAGATCACCGCCGTCCACAGCAACATGGCGGCCTGCAACCGCCTGCAGTCGGAGATCCTGGACATCATTCTGGCCCGCATCGACCAGGTGTCCGCCCGGGAGCTGTCCATCCCCATCGGGACGCTCTCCGGCTCCTCGCTGCTGGCGGGCCGGGGGCCGCGGATCTCGGTGCGGATGGAGTCCGTCGGCTCCTCCACCGCCAGGTTTCAAAATGAGTTCATCGACGCGGGCATCAACCAGACCAAGCACCAGATCGTGCTGAACATCGACGTATACGTCAGCATCCTGCTGCCGGGCTTCACCACGGTCACCCAGGTCTCCAACGCCGTCACCGTGGCGGAGACCGTCATCGTCGGCTCCGTGCCGGACACCTACACCTATTTTTCCACCACCCCCGCCGACTACGCAGGGGATGCGAAGGACTATATCCTGAATGGAAATTAAGAACCTGTATTCATAACCGGGGAATGCCGGATGGACGAGGATTTTTCTCGTCAGACAAGGAGATTTCCCTTGCCATACTGACGTATGGCAAGGGAAAGCGACGCCGTATGGCCGCTGAAGGGCGGCGCGCTTAGCGACGCCTTCTTCCGCAGAAAATATCTATTTTCTGTGGAAGAATCGTATTAAACCCAAAATTGATAATTCATAATTGACAATGAACGTGCGCTGGTGGGGAAAGCCCTCTTCGATGTGGGCCTTTCCCCCCTCCCTGACACCAGGGCCGCCAGCGCCCGCCAAGCTCCATAATTCTCAATGATCCATGATCAATTATGAATGACTGGAGGTACAAGATGGACTACCGCGAGGAAATGAAGCAGCTGCGGGACACCCTGAACGAAAACGGCTACCGTTATTACGTGCTGGACGCCCCCACCATGAGCGACTATGAATACGACATGCTCAACCGCCGTCTGGAGGAGCTGGAGGCGGCGCACCCGGAGGAGGTCACCCCGGATTCACCCACCCAGCGCATCGGCGGCAAGATCCTGCAAGGCTTTTCCCCTTACACCCATGAGGTGCCGCTGGAGAGCCTGCAGGACGTGTTCAACGCCGGAGAGGTGGCGGAGTTCTGTGACCGCATGGACGAGGCATTGGGCGCGCCTGTGGAGTACTCCGTGGAGCCGAAGGTGGACGGCCTGTCCGTGGCCCTGGAGTACCGGGACGGCGTGTTCGTCCGGGGCGCCACCCGGGGCGACGGCCGGGTGGGGGAGGACGTGACGGAGAATCTGAAGACTGTCCGCTCCATCCCCATGACCCTGCCGGAAAAGCTGCCCCGGCTCATCGTCCGGGGCGAGGTCTACATGTCCCGGGCGGTGTTTGAGGAGATCAACGCCATGCGGGAATTACAGGGAAAGCCCCTCATGGCCAATCCCCGCAATGCCGCCGCCGGTTCCCTGCGGCAGCTGGACTCCAAGATCTGCGCCGAGCGGAAATTGGACATCCAGGTCTTCAACCTGCAGCTGGCGGAGGGCCGGGAATTCGCCTCCCACGCGGAGACGCTGGACTACCTGGCCTCCCAGCGGTTCAAGGTCATCCCCCACAAGTCCCTTGCCGGGACCTCCGCCGTTCAGGCGGAGATTGACCGCATCAACGACCAGCGGATGGACTACCCCTTTGACATTGACGGTGCTGTTGTTAAGGTAAACTCCTTGTCGGACCGCACTGTTCTTGGCTCCACCGCCAAATTCCCCAAGTGGGCGGTGGCCTTCAAGTACCCGCCGGAGAAGAAGCCCTCCAAGGTGCTGGACATCGTGGTCCAGGTGGGCCGCACCGGCGTGCTGACGCCCAAGGCGGTGCTGGAGCCTGTCCGGCTGGCGGGCACCACCGTCACCAACGCCACCCTCCACAACCAGGACTATATCACGGAGAAAGATATTCGGGTGGGGGACACCGTGATCGTCCAGAAGGCGGGGGAGATCATTCCGGAGATTTTGGAGGTGGTCCCGGACCTGCGTCCGGAGGGCACGGTCCCGTACACCCTGCCGGAGGTCTGTCCGGTCTGCGGCGCGCCCGTCCGGCGGGACGAGGACGGCGCGGCCCTCCGCTGCACCGGCGCGGAGTGCCCGGCCCAGCTCCTGCGGAACATCACCCACTTCGCCAGCCGCAATGCCATGGACATCGACGGCTGCGGCCCCGCCGTGGTCCAGCAGCTGGTGGAGAGCGGGCTGATCTCCAACGCCGCCGACCTTTACAGCATTCACGCCGGGGACGTTGCCAAGCTGGACCGCATGGGCGCCAAATCCGCGGAGAACCTGATCCGGGCCATTGAGAAGTCCAAGGCCAACGATTTGAGCAAGCTCATCTACGGACTGGGCATCCGGCAGGTGGGGGAGAAGGCCGCCAAGGTCCTGGCCTCCCATTTCAAGACCTTTGACGCCCTGGCCGCCGCCACGGCGGAGGAGCTGACGGAGATTGACGATGTGGGCGCCGTCACCGCCCAGTGCATCGTGGACTATCTGGCCCAGCCCCAGTCCAAAGACCTGATCCGCCGGCTCAGGGAGGCGGGCGTCAACATGGAGAGCACCCAGCAGCTGGTGGACGAGCGCTTTGCAGGCATGACCTTCGTCCTCACCGGCACCCTGACCAGGTTTGACCGCAAGACCGCCCAGGGCCTCATCGAGGAGCGGGGCGGCAAGGCGGCGGGCTCCGTCTCCAAGCGCACCACCTATGTGGTGGCGGGAGAGGCCGCCGGCAGCAAACTCAAAAAGGCCCAGGAGCTGAATATCCCCATCCTGACGGAGGACGACTTCGCCAAAATGCTGGAGTGAGGTCACGCTCGCCCCGGTGCTTCCGAGGCGGGCGTTTTGACGGTCTGTCCGCGGGCGCCTGCCCGGAGCAGAAGTGTCAGGCGCAGCGGAGAGCGAGGCGGTTGAACAGCCGCCACGCTTCAGAGAACACACCAGAGAGAGGACAAGCCTATGCCGGAGAGATATATCGCCTTTGACGTGGAGACGCCCAACGCCGCCAACGACCGCATGAGCGCCATCGGCGTGGCGGTGGTGGAGGGCGGCGCCGTTGTGGAGGAATTTTCCACCCTGGTAAACCCCGAGACCTATTTCAACGCCTTCAATGTCCAGCTCACCGGCATCACCCCGGGCATGGCGGCGGAGGCCCCAACGTTTCCGGAGCTGTGGCCCATTCTGGCGCCCATTTTGGAAAGCGGCCTGCTGGTGGCCCACAATGCGCCCTTTGACATGAGCGTGCTGTCCAAGTGCCTGCGGGCCTATGGCATTCCATGGCGGCCCGTTGTGGACTACGCCTGCACCTGCCGCATGGGGCGGCGGTGCTTCCCGGAGCTGGCAAACCACCGGCTGGACACCCTGTGTACATACCTGGATATCCCCCTGGACCACCACCGGGCGGGGAGCGACAGCCGGGCCTGCGGCGAGCTATTGCTGCGGTGCCTGGACCACGGTGCGGATATCGAGCGGTTCCGCCGCCATTACGACCTGCTCCGCGCCCGCACCATCTCGTAACATCTGACTTTGGAGAACACGATGAAAGAAACTGCTTTTCAAATCGGCCAAGTCCCTGCCATTCTGTACGGCGAGAAGGCAGATCGGATATTTCTCTTCGTCCATGGCAAGCATGGCTGCAAGGAAGGGGCAAAGCCCTTTGCGGAGGCCGTCTGTCCCAAGGGGTGGCAGGTGCTGGCGATGGACCTGCCGGAGCACGGCGCACGCCAGGGCGGAGCGGAGACACTGGACCCCTGGCATGTGGTGCCGGAGCTGGAAGCCGTCCGGGCGTACATCCTAGCGCACTGGACCTCCATGGCCCTGCGGGCCGACAGCATCGGCGCCTGGTTCAGTATGCTGGCTTTTGGAGACACGCCCCTGGAGCAGTGCCTGTTCGTCTCACCCGTCCTGGACATGGCGGCCTTGATCCGGAGGATGATGGCCTGGGCTGGGGTGACGGAGGCGGAGCTGGAGGCCCGGGGGACCATTCCCACGGACTTCGGGGAGACGCTGTCCTGGGCGTATTACCAGTACGCTATGTCCCACCCCATTGCGCGCTGGGACAGCCCCACCGCCATTCTGTACGCCGGACAGGATCACCTGACGCGCCGCCAGGAGGCGGAGGCCTTTGCCTCCCGGTTCCGCTGCGGCCTGACGGTGATGGAGGAGGGGGAGCACTGGTTCCACACGCCGGAGCAACTGGATTTTCTAGCCCGGTGGACCGACGCCCAGACCACACCGCCTGAGGCTGCGATCCCGCAGCTGACGGCGGAGGAGTGCCTGTTTTTTGCCGGGAGGCCGGAGGCGCTGACACTCTACGAGACCTTGCGCGGCTCCATTCTGGCGGAATTTCCCCAGGTCCGGGTGAAGGTCCAGAAGACGCAGATCACCTTCGCGGAGCGGTACGGCTTCGCCTTTGTGTCCCGCCCCCGGCGGAAAGGGGACCGGGGAATTTTGCTGTCCTTTGGCCTGTCCCACCGGCAGGAGTCCCCCCGCATCCAGTACGCCTCGGAGCCGTATCCCGGCCGCTGGACACACCACGCGCCGGTCCGGGCGGCGGACGAGATCGATGAAGAGCTGCTGGGCTGGCTCCGGGAGGCCCATTGGTTCGCCGGACAGAAGTAAGAACCTGTATTCATAACCGGGGAATGCTGGAGGGGCGAGGATTTTTCCCGCCAGACAAGGAGATTTTTCGCAGCCATACTGACGTATGGCAAGGGAAAGCGACGCAGTATGGCCGGCATCCGGACGCCGGAGCTGCGGAAATACGCGAAAACGTTCTCGAAAACCCCGGAGGCGGCGGAATTTTTAAAAATCTTGCCCCACCGATATTATGAGGAAAACAATCTCCACGGCTTCCTGATCGAATCCATGAGGGACTACGGCCAGGTGATCGCCGCCCTGGACGCCTTTCTCCCTTACGTGGACAACTGGGCCACCTGCGACCTGATGCGCCCCAAGGTCTTTCAAAAGCACCTGCCGGAGCTGCTGGAGGAGATCCGGCGCTGGATGGCGTCGGACCGCACCTATACCATCCGCTTCGGCATGGAGATGCTGATGACCTTCTATCTGGACGAGGCGTTCCGCCCGGAATATCTGGACTGGGTGGCGGAGGTGCGAAGCCAGGAATACTATGTGAACATGATGATCGCCTGGTACTTCGCCACGGCCCTGGCCAAGCAGTACGGGGCTGCCCTGCCATACATCGAAAACCACCGCCTGGAACCGTGGACGCACAACAAGGCCATTCAGAAGGCCATTGAGAGCTATCGCATCACGGAGGAGCAAAAGATGTACCTGCGCACTTTAAAGGTAAAAATTTCTAAGGAACAGCAGGCGTGAGACCTCACAAACGTGACACTCTGCAAATGAGGCGCGGCGGCCACATGGCCGCCGCGTCTTTTGTTTCCGCGCTTATTTGTCGAAAGCGGGGTTCATATAGTAGACATTCTTCTCGTTCAGTTTGTCCTTCGCCAGCCGCAGGCCCTCGCCGAAGCGCTGGAAGTGGACGATCTCCCTGGCCCGCAGGAACCGGATGGCGTCGTTGACGTCCGGATCGTCAGACAGGCGCAGGATGTTGTCATACGTAAGGCGGGCTTTCTGCTCCGCCGCCAGGTCCTCCGTCAGGTCGGCGATGACGTCGCCGGTGACCTGCATGGTGGAGGCGGACCAGGGATAGCCGGAGGCGAACTGGGGATACACGCCGGTGGTGTGGTCCACGAAGTAGGTGTCGAACCCAGCGGTGCGGATCTGCTCCTCCGTCAGGTTCCGCGTCAGCTGGTGGACGATGGTCCCCACCATCTCCAGATGGCCCAACTCCTCGGTGCCGATGTCCGTCAGCAGGCCCTTCAGCTCCGCGTAGGGCATGGAATACCGCTGGCTCAGATAGCGCAGGGAAGCGCCCAGCTCACCGTCCGGGCCGCCGTATTGGCTGATGATCACTGCCGCCAGCTTGGGGTTGCTGTTTTTGATCTTGATGGGGTATTGCAGCTTCTTCTCATAGACAAACATCAGTCGTTCCCTCCTAATTCCCAGGGCCAGGGGTCCTTCAGCCAGGCGTAGCCGTCCTCCGGAGTCAGGTCGGTCTGCAGCAGGGGGCCGTACATTTTCTGGTATTTCTCACGGCCCTCCTTTGCCATCTTGATATAGGACCAGTACAGCTGCAGGACCTCCTGGTCCTGGGCGTGGGTGGTCAGATACAGGCCCAGCTCGTCAATGGCAAAGTCCAGGGCCATCAGCTCCACCAGAGCGGTATTGGCCATCTTGGTCTTTGCCTGGATCGCCGCCTTGAAGGGCAGGTTCAAGCCGGGGAAAAGGGTGCCGGTCTCCAGGGCCTCCATCCGGCTGTACCGGACCGGATTGGAGTCCTGCATGGGGATATAGGGAAACGCCAGCGGCGCGCAGCTGCCGGGCAGGGAACCCTTATCGACACCGCAGGGGGTGGATACCGCTTGATCGGGTTTCTCCATTGAAAGATCCTCCTTTGGAAAGGATGGCGCACAGCGTGCGCTATGCGCTGAACCATTCTATGCGGAGGGCTTTCACTTGGAGCCTGCCCTTGATTTCGGCGGACAAAACCGCTATAATCGGGAATATGGGATAAGCAGGCGGACATACGCTCCATAGGGGGTGTTTGTCTGTGATCATTTTGATTCGGAAGCGTTTGCTTTGGGGAAGTGCCTTGTTCTGCTGTTTTCTGCTGTGCCTCAGCGGCATCCTGTGGGCGGGACACAAGAGCCCGCGTGTGCCGGCCTTTTCCGCCCGGGAGGACGTCCCGGTGACGGTGGTCATCGATCCCGGCCACGGCGGGGAGGACGGCGGGGCCGTGTCCTCCGGCGGAGTGGAGGAGAGCCAGCTCAATCTGGCGGTCTCTCTGCGCCTGAACGATCTGCTGCGGTTTGCGGGACAGCGGACCGTCATGACGCGCACAGAGGACGTGACCATCTGCGACGAGGGCCTTTCCACCGTTCGGCAGCGAAAGGCCTCCGACCTGAAAAACCGTGTGGCTCTGGTGAACGGAACGGAAAACGCCGTGCTGTTGAGCGTCCACCAGAACAGTTTGCCATCCTCTCCCGTGACACACGGCGCCCAGGTCTTTTGGAACCGGCAGGAGGGAGGGGAAGTGCTGGCGAAGATCGTCCAGGATTCTCTGAACACGGGCATCAACGCGGGAAATGAGAAGCATGCCAAGCAGATCCCGCCCACCATCTATCTGATGAAAAACGTGACGGCTCCGGGGATCATCGTGGAGTGCGGTTTCCTCTCCAACGGGGCGGAGACCGAACGTCTGCAGGAACCGTCCTATCAACTGAAGCTGGCCGCCGCCATTGCCGCCGGGTATCTGCGCTGCGCCGCCGGAGAGGAAATGCCATCATGAAGCAAAAGACCATGTTTTACTGCACGGAATGCGGCAACGAGACGCCGAAGTGGGCGGGGAAGTGCCCCGCCTGCGGCGCCTGGAACACCATCGTGGAACAGCCGGAGCGGCCGAAAGCCGCTGCCAAGGGCGGCAAAGCGGTGCGCTCCGCCATGCCTGTCAGGAGGGCCTGTCCGGTGACGGAGCTGAAGGCCGACGAGGAGATCCGGTTTCCCACCGGCATGGGAGAGCTGGACCGTGTCCTGGGCGGCGGCGCGGTGAAAGGCTCTCTGGTGCTGGTGGGCGGCGCTCCCGGCATTGGAAAGTCCACCCTGATGCTGCAAATCTGCAGTAAGCTGTGCGAATTTTCCAAGGTCCTATATGTATCCGGCGAGGAGTCCGAGCACCAGCTGAAGCTGCGGGCTAAACGTTTACGTGTCGAGAGCGGCAGTTTGTACGTCATCTCCGAGACCAGCTTGGGCGATGTGCTGGAATCCGTCGCGGCGGAGCAGCCGGATATTCTCATTGTGGACTCCATTCAGACGCTCTACAACGACGCCCTGGATTCCCCGGCGGGCAGCGTCAGTCAGGTGAAGGACTGCACCATGGCCCTGATGCAGCTGGCAAAAGGGCAGGGGATCACGGTTTTTGTCATTGGCCACGTCAACAAGGAGGGCTCCATTGCCGGTCCCAAGGTGCTGGAGCACATGGTGGACTGTGTGCTGTATTTTGAGGGAGACCAGCACACGTCCTACCGTATCCTGCGGGCGGCGAAAAACCGCTTCGGCGCCACCAACGAGATCGGCGTGTTTGAAATGCGGGACGAGGGCCTTGCTGAGGTGGAAAATCCCTCGGAAATGCTGCTGTCCGGCCGCCCGGATGACGCGCCGGGCACCTGCGTCACCTGTGTGATGGAGGGCATGCGGCCAGTGCTGGCGGAGATCCAGGCGCTGGTGGTGACCTCTGCCGGAGGGAATCCCCGGCGGACCAGCAACGGCTTTGACTACAACCGGGCGGCTATGCTGCTGGCGGTTCTGGAAAAACGGGGCGGGCTGAAAATGTCCGCCTGTGACGCATATATCAACATCATCGGCGGACTGTGGCTGGACGAGCCTGCCGCGGATCTGGCGGCGGTGGTGGCGCTGGCATCCAGCTATCTGGACCGCCCGGTGCCTGGCGACCTGGTGGCCGTTGGGGAAGTGGGCCTGACCGGGGAGCTGCGCAGCGTCAACCATCTGGCCCAGCGCATTTCCGAGGTCCAGCGCCTGGGCTTCAAGAAGTGTGTGGTCCCGGCCCACCGGGCGGGCAGTCTGGGGGAGTTTCCAGGTCTCCGGCTGATCCCGGCCCGCAATATCGGTGAGGCGATCCGAGCCGCTTTGCGTCCGTCGGAATAAAGTGTACACACGCGCCGCCTAAGGCCGGCATTCCGGCGGCCGCCGCGCTGTCCAGCGTGCAGATGCCGTCGCTCTGATAAACGCATTTGCTGGTGCATGGGATCAAACTCATAGCGATCATCCGTTCTGTTGTTTGATTGTGGGACTAGCTTGTGCAGACCGCCGGATTTTATGAGCGCGTTGAAAACGATCTTGCGAGGGGAGGTTTTGGAGGTATACTCATAATTGAACAAAATAAAAATTTTGTTCAATTTAGGGGAGGGAAAAACGGCCAGTTTCCCTAATAGCCCCACTGGTTCCGCAGCGCCTCTGGCGGCGCTGCTCCATGCTTTTTCATGGGACAGGTTTCCAGCGGTTTTGTGTATGCCTGCATCCATCATATGTCTGACTACCGTACGGAAGCGCCGCAGATCCTGCGGGACTTTCTTTCTTACCATGAGACCATCAAAGCGCATTCCAGGCGCACGGTCGACGAATACTTCCTGGACCTTCGGAATTTCTTCCGCTATCTGAAACAGATCCGAGATCCGGCGCTCTCCGGCAAAGCGCTGGATGAGATCGATATCATGGACGTGGATCTGGAGTTTGTAGCCAGTGTCACGCTGACGGATATCTATGGCTACATGACCTATCTCAGTCGCGACCGCGTCCGCTGTCAGAACAGCCGCAATTCCGACTATGGCTTGAACGCCGCTTCACGCGCCAGGAAAATCGCCACCATCCGGTCGTTTTACAACTACCTGACCAATAAGATGCACCTACTTCGTGAAAATCCTGTCAAAGATATCGATTCTCCAAAATTGAAAAAAAATCTGCCAAAATACCTGACTTTGGACGAAAGTTTACAGCTTTTGGGTTCTGTTGATGGAAAAAACCAGGAGCGCGACTACTGCATCCTGACACTGTTCCTCAACTGCGGCCTGCGGATCTCCGAGCTGGTGGGCCTGAATCTCAGTGATATTCAGGAAGATGCCCTGCGTGTCCTGGGCAAAGGCAACAAAGTCCGCATCATCTATTTAAACGACGCCTGTCAGGACGCGCTGAACCGCTATCTGGCGGTCCGCCGGCCTATCACGGGCCGGGACCAAAATGCACTCTTTCTCTCCGCCCAGAATGAGCGCATCAGCCGTTCCACCGTCCACGCCATGGTGAAAAAGCGGCTGTCGGAGGCTGGGATCGACAGTACCCAGTATTCCTCCCATAAGCTGCGGCACACCGCCGCCACGCTGATGCTGCAAAACGGCGTGGACATCCGCGCCGTCCAGGAGGTCCTGGGCCACGATCATCTGAATACCACGGAGATCTACACCCATATCGACAACGAGTCCCTTCGGGTAGCTGCAAAGGCAAATCCCTTGTCAAAGGTTAAAAAGCCTAAGAAAACGCAATAGAAACCCCCTTTCAATGTTAAAAAGAGCGAACGGAAAACCGTTCGCTCTCTTTTATGTAATCAGTTCTTATGTGAGCAGCGCGGCCGCCTGACGGCGGAGATCCGCGGCTCCTCCCTGCTCACTTTTTCAAAATGCTTGTCCAGTTCCAGTCGCTGTAAGACGGGATCGTGCCCAGCCGCCAGACGGAAACGCCTGTGATGCCCAGCAGCTTGGCGGCGTTCACCTTGGCCTGGACGCTGCGGTCATCCTCGTACAGCACATACCAGCGCTCTCCATCCTCCGTGGTGTAAATGGCGTAGCGGTTGTGATAGGTGCCGGACCAGCCGTGGACCGTGTCCGCCTGGTTCAGGCGGCGGTATACCGTCTCGTTTGTGGGATACACGGGGGTGCCGGAAAGCAGTTTTCCGTTGGCGTCCACCCGCCAGGCGATGTTCTTGCAGCTGAATCCCAGGGCGATTTTGGAGAGGTCCCGGACGCCGGTGCTTTTGTCCGTGATGGCCTGCATGGACATGAATACCTGTCCCAGGGGCGCCGAAGAGGTGGTCTTTTGATAGTCCGAGCCCTCGAAGCCGGACAGGTTCCGGGCGTCGTAATCGTGGGCCATCAGAATGACCTTGTCCGCCAGATCGCCGATGGCCCGGTAATCGTAGCCGTCATAGTAGGCGCCGGTGGTCAGCACCGGGGCCACGCAGACATACAGCGTCTTTCCCCGCTGGTGGACGCTTGCGGCCAGCTCCTGCAAAAATGCGGTGAAGTCCTCCCGCTGGGCGGCCCGCAGCCCCTCAAAGTCCACGGTCACACCGCTGTACGGATTGCGGCCGATGGCGTTGTAAGAGACCGTCAGTTCTTCCATGATCTGCTCCACCGCCTGGCTCCGGCCCTCGGCGGAGGCCAGCATCTCCCGCAGACCGCCGGAGGTGTCCATATACACCTCCAGATTCAGTGCCGTGCCGCGGCTCTGCAAACGGTCCGTGACCTCCTGGTAGCCGCTGGGCACATAGTACTCATTCTGATTGGCGGAGGTGGTGGACAGCTTCGCCGCGGAGCCGTCCCAGGTCATCCGGCTCCATCCGGCGCTGACGGCATCCATGGAATCCGCCAGAGACAGCTGGCTGTAAGACGAGATGGCATAGAACCCGTGTACCCACTGCGTTTTCCGGTTCAGCTTCTCATAGATGCGCACCAGCATGGCCGCCGCCTGGGCCCGGGTGGCGTAATTATTGGGCGCGAATGCGGTGGCGGAAATGCCGTTGGTCATGCCGATGGTGTAGGCGACGGAGATGTATCCCCTTCCGGTGGTCACGTCCTGAAACGGCAGGGTATTCTGCTTTTCAGCGATTGCGGCGGCTTCTTTCAGCCCCAGTGCCCGCACCAGCATCTCGGACATCTCGCCTCGGGTGATGGGATCGTTGGGCCGGAAGGGCCGGTCGGTATCCACCACATCGTATTCCACCGCGAAATTGATGGCGTCCATATAGGTGCCGGACATGCTCGCCGGCACCTGCATGGCCGGTGTGATCTGAGACACCGTGCTGTGCACGCCCTCAAACCACCCCAGCATCCGGCCCACCACCGTCACGAACTGGACCCGGGTCATGGAGTCGGCATAGCCGAACCTGCCGGCGCTGTATCCGTTCATCAGGCCGTAATTGGAGGCCTTCTGCACCTCGGACGCCAAAGAGCTGCCAGCGGGAACATCCGAATACGCCGCGGAAGCCATGGGCGCGGTCAGGGCCGCCGTCAGCGCCAAGGTCAGTAAGCAGGACAAAACCTTTTTCATGGAAGTCATTTCCTCCTCTTTTGTGTAAGCCGCATGATAGACCGTTTCTGCATCATATCTGCATCCAAACGGAGACCATTCGGCAAAATGGCTTATTTTTCTATGATAACATCGTGAGTTGGAAAGTTGTGAACAAATTATAAAATTATAAAATTATAAAAAGTGGCTTTCAGGAGAGCGGCTCAGGGCCGCATGGTGCCTGTGATGTGCAGGAAGCGGCTCTGCCGGAATTCATAGGTGGACAGCGGCCGGTTGTCGGCATCGTAGCTGTGGGCCGCCACCAGCACGTTTTCCGGTGTGATGGGAAAGCCCACGGAGACGACGATGGGCGAATGCTGGAACTCCTCCCCCTTGAAGGACAGCTGGATCAAGTCCCCGGGCCGCAGGTCCTCCAGGGCGCAGGACTCACCCACAGGTCCCACAGAGGGGCCTCTCCGTGTCAGGAAATTCCAGAGGTACGGCACCCCCGTCCAGGCGGGGGCCTTTTGATTGGCGTCGATGTAGTACCAGCCGAAGGTGGGCGTGAAATTCATGACACCACTGCCCGCGAAGATGCACTGGGAGGCGAAATTCGTACAGTCGCCGCCTAAGTTTTCATAGTCGTAAAAGGCCGGATTCCTGCCGAAGGCCCATTGGTGGGCGTACAGCACCGCCGCCTTCCGGTCGTAGTCCTGGGTAAAGCGCATGGTCTCCCCTCCTCTTCTCTTCCCAGTGTATGCGGAGGGGCGGCGGCAAGTGCCCGTGGAGAGAAGTGAGCTATTTACCCTTCTCCCAGGATAGACCATAGTGAAGCCGTAAGTCTGGATGCTTTTCACCAGCGGGACTACGGCGGCTAGCTGCCCCAGGAGAACGCCCCACCTGCCAGCGAGGTCCTCCAGCAGGTACGGCAGGAAAAACACGCAGGCAAAGCTCTCCCAGTTCCCAGCGGGAGATGGCCTGTCGGGTGACACCTAAACTGGCAGCCAGCGCTTCTTGACTCATTTCCCCTTCTTTCCGCAGTCGGTATAGCTTTTCGCCAAACGTCAATGGGCTGTTCCCCTTTCTTTATTATGGGTCTATTCTAGCACAGCGGCCGGAATCGCGCCACCGCATCTGTGCGGAACCTCCGCAACCAGAAGTGGAAGGTATAAAAGGTATAAAAAGAAGAGGCGCGGAAGCGCCTCTTCTCGAAAAGATCCAGCTCGTATTTTTAGAAAGCCTTGTGGTCGCAGCCCAGAACGTCCACGATCTTGTGGGCCACCATGTCCTTGATGGCCTGACGGGCGGGCTTCAGGTACTGACGGGGATCGAAGTGGTCGGGATGCTCCGCCATGTACTTGCGGATGCAGGCGGTCATGGCCAGACGCAGGTCGGAGTCGATGTTGATCTTGCAGACGGACATGGTAGCGGCCTTGCGCAGCTGCTCCTCGGGAATGCCCACGGCATCGGGCATATTGCCGCCGTTCTCGTTGATGATCTTCACGAACTCCTGAGGCACGGAGGAAGAGCCGTGCAGGACGATGGGGAAGCCGGGCAGGCGCTTGGAGACCTCCTCCAGCACGTCAAAGCGCAGCGGGGGCGGGACCAGAATGCCCTTCTCATTGCGGGTGCACTGGGCGGCGGTGAACTTGTAAGCGCCGTGGCTGGTGCCGATGGCGATGGCCAGGGAGTCGCAGCCGGTCTTGGAGACGAATTCCTCGACCTCCTCGGGGCGGGTATAGGAGGAATCCTCAGCGGAGACCTTCACCTCGTCCTCCACGCCGGCCAGGGTGCCCAGCTCGGCCTCGACCACCACGCCGTGGTCGTGAGCGTACTCGACGACCTTCTTGGTGATCTCAATGTTCTCGGCGAAGGGCTTGCTGGAGGCGTCGATCATGACGGAGGTAAAGCCGCCGTCGATGCAGCTCTTGCAGGTCTCAAAGCTGTCGCCGTGGTCCAGATGCAGGCAGATGGGCAGGCCGGTCTCGATGACGGCGGCCTCCACCAGCTTCATCAGATAGGTGTGGTTGGCATAGGCGCGGGCGCCCTTGGACACCTGCAGGATCAGGGGAGCCTCCAGGTCCTTGGCGGCCTCGGTGATACCCTGCACGATCTCCATGTTGTTGACGTTGAAAGCACCAATGGCATAGCCGCCGTTGTAGGCTTTCTTAAACATCTCGGTAGAAGTAACCAATGGCATAATGATCATCTCCTGTTTTATTTTGTCCCGCCTGCCGCTCCCACGCTTTCCCAGATGGAAAAGCGCTCGTTAACGGATTGTCAAATCCGGGGAATCAAACAGACGAAAACGATTTTCTTTTATGATAATATCACAAAAAAATTAAAATGCAAGTATTTACAATTCTTTTTTTCAATGATATGATAAGTACGCTAATTTTCCCGTGAGAGATCAACATATTTTTTGAGGAGGCTTTTTCCCATGAGTGAGCTGAAAGGCGCATGCATCGTCGGCCAGTCCGGCGGTCCCACTTCCGTCATCAACGCCAGCGTGTACGGCGTCATCGACACCGCTTTGAAAAACCCCAACATCACCCGGGTTCTGGGCGCGGAGCACGGCATCAAGGGCGTTCTGAACGACCGCCTGTTCGATATGGGCCAGGAGGATCCCGCCGAACTGGAGCTGCTGAAGTACACCCCCTCTTCCGCCCTGGGCTCCTGCCGCTATAAGATGGCCGATCCCGATGTGGACGACACCGACTACAAGCGTATCCTGGAGATCTTCAAGAAGTACGATGTCCGCTACTTCTTCTACAACGGCGGCAACGACTCCATGGATACCTGCAACAAGATCTCCAAGTATATGCAGAAGGTTGGCTATGAGTGCCGCGTGATGGGTGTGCCCAAGACCATCGACAACGACCTGTACGGCACCGACCACTGCCCCGGCTTTGCCTCTGCCGCCAAGTATATCGCCACCAGCTGCATGGAGGTCTATCAGGACGCCCGCGTGTATGACACCGGCATGGTCTGCATCATCGAGATCATGGGCCGCCACGCCGGCTGGCTGGCCGGCGCCGCCGCCCTGGCCACCGCCTACGGCGCGGGCCCCGACCTGGTGTACCTCCCCGAGGTGGACTTTGACATGGACGCCTTCCTGGCGGATGTGGAGCGCATCTACAAGGAGAAGGGCAACTGCATGGTGGCTGTCTCCGAGGGCATCCACTACGCCGACGGCTCCTTCGTCTCCGAGGCCAAGACCTCTGCCACCGATGGCTTCGGCCACGCCCAGCTGGGCGGTCTGGCCGCCACCCTGGCCCAGATCGTCAAGGAGAGGACCGGCGCCAAGGTCCGGGGCATCGAGCTGAGCCTGCTGCAGCGCTGCGGCGCCCACCTGGCCTCTGAGACCGACATCGAGGAGTCCTACATGTCCGGCAAGGCCGCCGTGGAGAACGCCGTCAACGGCATCACCGACAAGATGGTGGGCTTTGAGCGTTCCTATGAGGACGGCAAGTACGTCTGCAAGACCAAGCTGCTGGGCCTGACCGATGTGGCCAACACCGAGAAGAAGGTTCCCATGGAGTGGATCAACGCCGCCCACAACGGCGTGGAGAAGCCCTTTATCGACTACGTGCTGCCCCTGATCCAGGGCGAGCCCAAGCTGCCCAAGCAGGATTCCCTGCCCCGCTTCGCCAAGCTGAAGAAGGTCCTAGCGAAATAAGAAAAACCAGTCTCCTGGTCAAAGACAGCCAAGCGGCACATGGACATGCGTCCATGTGCCGCTTTTTGGTATTTTCTGTTTTTCCGGAAAATCCCTTGTTTTTTCGACAGGAAATGTATTATGATATAATACCATCGATTAACAAGGGGAAACACGCCTGCCAGCATTTGTTTTAGCCCCGAAAAACCGTATTTCCCCTTGTCAATTGATGGTATTGTCGATGTAAGGCGGCGTGTGCCGCCTTTTCCCGCGGATCACGGAAAGGAAAGGAGTTCTTATGAAACTGTGCCGAAGGGCCGTGCCTCTTCTGCTGGCGCTGGCCCTGATCTTTGGCGTGCTGTCCCCTGCTGCGTCGGCGGCGGGATATACGGATGTGCCATGCACCCATTGGGCCTATGCCGATATCATGGAGCTGCAAAAGCGGGGCTTGATCCAGGGAAGCGGCGGGAAGTTCCATCCCGGCGAGGCCATCAGCCAGCAGGCTTTTTTATCCATGGTATGCCGGGCGGCGGGGCTGGATGACCGGAAGCTGCAAAGCGGCGCCAACTGGGCGGACCCCGCCATCGCCTATGCCATCTATCAGGGCTGGTGTGACGAGGAGGAGATCACCGCCACCAGCCGCACCACGGCCATCTCCCGAGAGATGGCCGCAAAGCTTCTGGTGGGTGCCCTGTTCCCGGAGGCGCTGGACCGGAAGCGGACAGAGACCGGCTTTTCCGACCAGGCGCGCATCAGCCCGGACCGGCGGCCCTATGTGGGAGCCGCAGCGGCCCTTGGCCTGATCGGCGGCTATGAGGATGGCCGCTTCGATCCTCAGGGCAGCCTGACCCGTGCCTCGGCGGCGGCGCTGCTGTGCCGCGCCCTGCGGCTGCTGGAGCGGGATGCCGCTCCAGTGGGTGCCTCCGTCCAGGTGCCGGTGCTCATGTATCACGACGTCTCCTACCTGGGGTACGGCTATTCCAAGACGCCGGAGGTCTTCAAAGCACAGATGCAGGAGCTGAAAGACGCCGGTTTCCACACGGTCTTTTTCTCCCAGCTGGTGGACTACGTGGAAAATGGAACACCACTCCCCTCCAAGCCCATCGTCATCACCCTGGACGACGGCTACCGGACCAATTATCAGTACGTCTACCCCATTTTGCAGGAGTTGGACATGAAGGCGGAGATCTCCCTCATCGGCGGAGCCATGCAGTACGCCCGCTGGGGCCTGAAATGGGACGAGGTCCAGGAGATGGCGGACAGCGGCCTGGTGTGCTTCCAGGCCCACACCCATGAGATGCACAGCGACCTGTCCGACAGCGGCGGCAGATTGGGCGTTTTGAAAAGCCCCAACGAAAGCTGGCAGGCCTATGTAGAGGCTCTTGGGGCGGATACCATCAAGATCCTGGACACCATCGAGACCAGGATCGGCGTACGTCCCATCGTGTACACCTATCCCCGGGGCAAGTGGAACACCATGGCGGAGGCGGTCTCCGCCAGCCTTGGCTGCAAGGTCAGCCTGACCACCAAGGATGGTGTGGCGGTGGTCAGGCAGGGCGATCCCTCCTCCCTGCGGCTGATGGACCGCGTCGGTATGGACTTTCTCAACGGCAGCGTGGTCAGCGTCCTGAAAAAATACGGCTACAAGGGATAAACAACAGCGCGGGAACTTCCCGCGCTGTTGTTTTCTAAACTTACCGATATTTACCGGTTCTTCTGATAGATGCTCCAAAGTCCCTCCATCAGGAGGTACTTGTCGTAGACGATCCTGTTCCGGCAGTAGCGCACGATGACCGGCGCGTTGCCGCCCGTGGCCACCACGCTGACCTCCTTCCCGGGGAATTCCTGCCGGATGCGGTCGATGATGCCGTCCAGCATTCCGGCGGTGCCGTAGACGATGCCGGAGCGCATGCAGTCCTCCGTATTCTTGCCGATCAGGGCCTTTGGGTGCTGGAGGGAGATGTCCGGCAGCTGAGCCGCCCGGCGGCTGAGGGCCTCCAGAGACACATTGACTCCTGGCAGCAGCAGTCCGCCCTCGTAGGTCCGCCCCTCCGAGATCACGCCGATGGTGGTGGCGGTGCCCATGTCGATGGTGATGATGGGCGGCTGGAATTTTTCCAGCGCCGCCACCGCGTCTGCCACAATGTCCGCGCCCACCTGTGTCTGGACCGTCAGGCGGATGTTCAGTCCCGTTCTGACACCGGGTCCCACCACCATGGGCGGCTTGCCCAGAAGCCGTGTCAGGGCCTTTTCCATCATGAAGTTCAGCGGCGGCACCACACTGCACAAAATCGCGCCGGTGACATCTGTGTATTGAAAGTGATACAGCGTGAACAGATTCATCAGATCAATGCTGATCTGATCGGCGGTCTTGCGGCTGTCCGTGTCCAGGGAGGCCAGAAACCGCAGGTTTTTCTCCCTGTCGAACAGCCCTACGGAGGTATTGGAGTTCCCCACATCAATTGCCAGAAGCATAAGATCCTCCTCGCTTGTAAGCATCCTGTTTTTTCTCTATGGTATCACGACTTTCAGCCGCTTGCAAGTGTCCATGCTTCCGTAAAATCGAAAAGCCATTGCCCCTCCGCCGCCGATCGTGGATCTAGGGCAACCCCGCACAAATGCATTGGCGGCGCTCTGTGGAAATTTTGCGCCATCCATGCGTTACAATTTTTTGAAATACGCCAGCCTCGGCCCAAAGGAACAGGCCTCGGCAGACCTCACGGTATGATGTGAGGCCAGTATTCCTGCAAAATTGCGCCCTTGTCTGACGCAAAATTTGCTCGCAAACCGCTCTTGCTGCATGATGCGGTGTTGCCCTAGATAGCAGAGCGTGCTCTCCATGTCGAAAAAAATCAGTTGAAATCGTACGTTTGTTCTGGTATCATATAGAATATAAAACAGACAAGCATTGCGGAGAAAGGAGTCCGACACCATGACCTATTTGACCACGATCTCCTCCCCGGTGGGACCGCTGCATCTGGCTTCCGACGGTTCCTCCATCACCGGCCTGTGGATGGAAGGGCAAAAATATTTTGCCGCCACTCTGACGGGTGAGACACAGAAGGCACCAGAGCTGCCGGTATTCCGGCAGGCGGCTGCGTGGCTGGATGCCTACTTCTCCGGGGAGGTCCCCCCTGCTCTGCCGCCCCTGGCTCCCCAGGGCAGCCCCTTCCGCCAGGCGGTATGGAAGCTGCTTCTGGAGATCCCACGGGGGCAGACCACCACCTATGGCGCCCTGGCGCAAAAACTGCGGAATCAGGGCATTTCCGCCGCGCCCCAGGCGGTGGGCGGCGCCGTGGGACACAACCCCATTTCCATCCTGATCCCCTGCCACCGGGTGGTGGGCGCCGGCGGCAGCCTGACGGGCTACGCCGGTGGCATCGCCGCCAAGCAACAGCTGCTGGAATTGGAGGGTGTGGATCTCAACGGTTTCTTCGTGCCAAAGAAAGGGACGGCGCTGTGAGCGAGGAAAAGCGTTTGAAGAAGATGATCCTTCCAAACATTTTCTCCGGCGGCTCCTCTTCCCTGTACCGAAAGACGGATAACGATCCTGCTCCCGGTCAGTACCCATGCCCCTGCTGCGGCTGCAAAACCTTCTCGATTCCTGCGGCTGAGGCCGTGGCCTACATCTGTCCGGTCTGTATGTGGGAGAACGACGTGTTCACCACCTCTGATGACGAACCCAGTGACGAAAATCACGGCTTGACATTGAACCAAGGACGGGCGGCCTATAAAAAGTTTGGGGCCGTCCGGCCTGAGCTTCTCCCCTATGCCAGGAAACCCTTGCCGGAGGAACTGAAGTGATAGCAAAAGCAGGCATTGGCGCTTTGCCAATGCCTGCTCAATTTTTACAGAATGATGCAGATCAGTCCCCCGCTGCCCTCGTTGATGATGCGAGTCAGTGTCTCCTGAAGCTTTTTCCGGGCGTCCTCCGGCATCCGCTTCAACTTGGTCTGGAGGTCGTCGTTCACCAGCTCGTGGAAGCTGCGGCCGAAGATGTTGGACTGCCAGATCTTGCTGGTGTCCCCCTCAAACTCTTGGAGCAGATAGTTCACCATGTCCTCGGACTGCTTCTCGTTGCCCACGATGGGGCTGACGGCGGTCTCGATGTCCGCCCGGATCATGTGGATGCTGGGGGCGCTGGCCTTCAGCCGGACGCCGTAGCGCCCGCCCTGCTTCATGATCTCCGGCTCCTCCAGCTTCAGCTCGTCGATGCCTGGGACCACGATGCCGTAGCCCGTCTCCCGCACGTCCCGCAGGGCGCCCGCCACCTTGTCATACTCCGCCTTGACCTCCGCCAGGCGTGTCAGCAGACTCATCAGGTCACCGTCGTCCGCCACCTCGAAGCCGGACTGCTCCGACAGGGTGTGGTAGAACAGCTCCCTGGGCAGGCACAGGTTTGCGGTAGCCACACCTGTGCCCAGGTCGATGCCGGTGATCTTGGCCTCACTGATATTCTCGCAGCTGCCCAGGGCGGCGATGACGCCGTCCACCTCCCGGATGTGGCGCAGCTCCGCCGTTCCCTGGCGCACCGCGTCATACAGGCCCGCCTTGATGGGGTGATCCGCCGGGAGGGCGTCCACCCAGGGGGGTAGGAAGAGGTCCAGCTCCTGCATGGGGAACTCGTAGAGGACGGCCTTCAAAATGTCCGCCACATCTTCCTCCCCCAGCTCCAGGCAGTTCACAGGTATACAATTGACCTCATACCGGGAGGCGATGTCCCGGCTGATAGCCTCCGCCCGGTCGGACCTGGGGTCCGCGGAGTTCAGCAGGACGATGAAGGGCTTTCCCAGCTCCTGAAGCTCCCGGATCACCCGCTCCTCCGCCTCCAAGTAATCCTCCCGGGGGATATCCGCCACTGTGCCGTCGGTGGTGATAACGATGCCGATGGTGGAGTGCTCGGCGATGACCTTCCGGGTTCCGATCTCCGCCGCCTCGGTCATGGGGATCTCGTGGTCGTACCAGGGGGTGGTGACCATGCGGGGCGCGTCGTCCTCGAACTGGCCGATGGCGCCCTTCACCATGTAGCCCACGCAGTCGATGAGGCGCACAGAGAAGGCCGCGCCGCCCTCCAGCTGGATCTGGGCCGCCTCCTCGGGGACGAATTTCGGCTCCGCCGTCATGATGGTCCGTCCGGAGCCGCTCTGAGGCAGTTCGTCCCTGGCCCGCTCCTTGCGGTAGACATTTTCGATGTTGGGGATCACCTGTGTCTCCATGAACCGCTTGATAAAGGTGGACTTGCCGGTCCGCACCGGTCCCACCACGCCGATGTAAATATCTCCCGCTGTGCGGGTGGCGATATTCTGATAGATACTGGTATTCATAGCATCCCGTCCTTTTTCCGCTCCATATTCATGTTCCCACTCTATGTCCGCCGTCCCAAAAGTATGACAGCCCGTCTTTCTTTGGAGGATTTGCACAAAAAGATGCCTGCTTCTTTCTCTTACTTCCGTCAATTTCTGTATTTACACAATTAATTTAGCATGGTAAACTACTAATGAATTAAACGAGCGGTGTCTCCGCCCGGAAATTTGGAGGATTGAAGATGAAAAACATGAAGAAGATTTGGGCCATGCTGCTGGCCCTGGCAATGGTCCTGTCTCTGGCCGCCTGCGGCGGTAAGGACGATGCCCCCGCTGATACGCAGGAACCCGCCAACGCGGAAGAGCCTTCCAACGAGCCCGCCGCTGACAGCGATGTCGCCTACGTGCAGGGCAAGGGCACTCTGGTGGTTGGCATCACCGATTTCAACCCCATGGATTACAAGGAGGACGGCAGTGATGAGTGGATCGGCTTTGACGCCGATATGGCGAAGGCCTTTGCCGAGTCTCTGGGTGTGACCGCCGAATTCATTGAGATCAACTGGGACAACAAGGCCATGGAGCTGGAGACCAAGGGCATCGACGCCGTTTGGAATGGCATGACTCTGACAGAAGAAGTCATCAGCCTGATGGGCACCTCTGAACCTTACTGCCTCAACGGCCAGGTGGTGGTCGTTCCCGCTGATAAAGCAGACCAGTATCAGACTGTGGAGAGCCTCTCCGAGTTGAAGTTTGCTGTGGAAAACGGCTCCGCCGGCGCCGAACAGCTGGATGAACTGGGCATCCCCTACACCGCTTTGCAGACGCAGGCCAACGCCCTGATGGAAGTTGCCTCCGGCGCTTCCGACGCCTGTGTCATCGACTTGCTGATGGCCGGTGCCATGATCGGCGAAGGCACCAGCTATCCCGACCTGACCTACACCGTCCAGCTGAACAGCGAGGAATACGGCGTTGGGTTCCGGAAGGGTTCCGACTTGGCGGACGCGTTCAACACCTTCTGGAAGGAAGCCTATGACGCCGGCACTGTCATGGAAGTCGCTACTACTTATGGTGTGCAGGAGTCTGTTATCGAGAAATAAAGATGATCCGGAACGGATATAGGCAGAGGGTCGGAAGGTCCTCTGCCTTTCCCCGGTTTTTAAGAGAGGAAACCATATGCTGCTGAATGTAACATTGTCTCTGCTGGAAGGCTTCGGCACCACCCTTAAACTCTTTTTCCTGACACTGGTCTTCTCCCTCCCGCTGGGCCTGCTGATCAGCTTTGGCACGATGAGCCGGATCACACCCCTGCGTGGACTGATCAAAACGGTGGTTTGGGTCGTTCGAGGGTCTCCCCTGCTTTTGCAGATCCTGATTATTTTCTACGGTCCCGGGCTGTTGTTCGATCTGCCGCTGCTGCCTCGTTTCACGGCGGCCCTGCTGTCTTTTGTCATCAACTACTCCTGCTATTTCTCTGAAATTTACCGTGGCGGCATTCAGTCTGTTCCCAAGGGACAATCAGAGGCAGGCGAGGTTCTGGGCATGACCAAAAGCCAAATCTTCTTCAAGGTCACCCTTTTGCAGGTCATCAAACGCATTGTTCCTCCCATGGGCAATGAGTTCATCACTCTGGTGAAAGACACCGCTCTGGTGCGGGTCATCGCTGTGTATGAAATCATCTGGATGGGCGAATCGTACATCAAAAAGGGCATGATCTGGCCCCTGTTCTATACCGCAGTCTTCTATCTGGCATTCAACGGCATCCTGACGCTTCTGTTTGGCTGGCTGGAAAAGAAACTGAACTATTTCCGTTGAGGAGGTGCAGATATGTCTATTTTGGAAGTCAATCACATCGAAAAGCATTTCGGCGCCACTCAGGTCCTGAATGACATCAGCTTTTCTCTGGAGAAGGGACAGGCCCTGTCCATCATCGGCTCTTCCGGCAGCGGCAAGACCACCCTGCTGCGGTGCCTGAATTTCCTGGAAAAACCCAATGGCGGCACCATTTCCGTCAACGGGAACGTCATCTTCGACGCCGCTGATCCCGCCACCCAGAATGAGAAAGAAATTCGGAAAAAGCGCCTCCACTTCGGCCTGGTGTTCCAGAACTTCAACCTCTTCCCCCAGTACACGGCCCTGCAAAACGTCACCCTGGCCCGGGAACTGCTGGCCAAGGAGCGTGACAGCGAGAGCCGGGAGGCCATCGAGGCCGCAGGCCGGGAGCTTCTGGCGCAGATGGGCCTGGCCGACCGGGCGGGCCACTATCCCCACCAGCTCTCCGGCGGCCAGCAGCAGCGGGTGGCCATCGCCCGTGCCCTGGCCCTGCACCCGGATATCCTCTGCTTCGACGAGCCCACCTCCGCCTTGGACCCGGAGCTGACCGGAGAGGTCCTGCGGGTCATCCGGGAGCTGGCGGAGCAGAACACCACCATGATCATCGTCACCCACGAGATGGCCTTCGCCCGGGATGTGGCGGACCAGGTGATCTTCATGGACGGCGGCGTCATCGTGGAGCAGGGCGATCCCCGGGACGTCATCGACCACCCCAGGGAGGAACGCACCCGCCAATTCCTGGCCCGGTATTCGGAAAACTGACAGCAAAACTCCCGTTCGGATTTTGTTCCGAACGGGAGTTTTTTTGAATGTACTATGCCCGCTTTCTGGGGATCAGCAGCAGCTTATCCCGGGGGATCTCCCCCTCGGATTCCAGCTGATTTGCCGCCAGGATGGTTCCGATGGTGGTGTTGTATCGCTTCGCCAGGTCCCAGGCATTCTCCTGCCGGCCCAGACACCGCAGCACCAGGGACGGCGCGCCCGCCATGTCCTTGGCCGACTCGGCATCCAGCTTGGCGGCGGAGATGCAGACCTTCTTCACCTTGGAGACCGCCTCCGCCCGGAAGTCCACCGGAAAGCGCACCTCAATGCCCCGGTCTCCCAGGCTGCCCTGGGCCTCCTCCGGACATACCGCCCGGGCGGTGATCTTGCAGTGTTCCGGCAGCTCCAGCTGGCAGCTGACATCGATGGACCGCTCGGCCACCAGCGGCACGCCGCCCTCGTCCAGGTACAGCGCCCGGACCGCCGCGGCGGTGCGCAGTGTCGCCGTCTCTCCCTCCCGGCTGACAGACACCGCCCCACAGCGGACGGACAGCGCCAGGATGGATTCCGCCACCACGCCAATCTCCAGCACCTCCCGGACTGTCTGGCGGCGGGTGACGGTCTCACAGAAGCTGGTGAGGGACAGCGGCGCGGCCTCATAGTTCATGTCATAAGCCGTGGAGTACAGGTCGTTCAGCAGCGTCAGTTCCTGCTCCTCCCGCAGCAGCGCTGTGGCGTGAAAATACAGCGTCACCGCGATCTGACGGCCCTCGGCGTCATCTCCGTCGATCTGCAGGTCCGTTCCCGTCAATTGCAGCTGCACCGACGCGGCCGCTCCCTCCGCGGCGCCCTCCACCTCCATGATCTGGGAGAAGGGCAGCTCCGCCGTGGTGGAGCCGCACTTGCCGTCATTGGCCCGGTAGAGCACCTCCACCAGAAACATGCCCTTGAAGATCAGCTTGCTCCCCACGATCTTGGTCTCCGTGACGGTGCCGCAGACACGGCTGGTCAGCAGCTCCGCCGCGCCCTCCCGGCCCGGGGAGAGGTTCATCTCCTCGGAAAATGTAAAGTCCTTTTCAGCAATGTGTGTCAGCACAATGGCGTGCTGCTGCTCCTGCCGCTTCTCCACGCAGAGCTTTTCGTCCGTTTCCGCATCGGTGCAGAAGCACAGCGGAGCCTTTTGATATCCGGTGATATGTGTGACCAGCTTGCAGTGTGTGAAGACCTTTCGCGGGTTCAGCATCCGTGTCTCCAGAAGCTCCGGCTCCGTCTCTGCCGTCAGATACACGCAGCCCGGCAGACTGCGGCTTTCACTCTCCACGGTAAAGGGCATGGCGAATTCCAGGGTGCGGATGCCCCCCTCTCCCTCCGGCGTGTACAGCACCGTCACCCGGACTGTGCCGGAGACCTCCGCTTTTCCGTCCCGCAGCTCCCGGCTGTGGAGATAGACCTTTCCGTCCGTTTCAATGATCCGCGCGATGTCCGGGCAGTAATCCGGCACGATGGTCTCCGCCGTCTCCTCCTGTGTCAGCGCCAGCTCTCCCCCCGTCTCATAGGCGTCCAGGCTTGTTTTTTTCAATTCCAGTTCCATACAGAACCCTTCCTTTCCCGGCTGTTCATGTCCCACTTTATGAACAGCCGGAGGCGGTTATGCCTTGACGTGGAATAATTTTCGCAGGATGCCTCTGAGAGCCTTTGGTGATTTCCAGACCACGATGTTCATAAAAATGCTCCTTTCTTATGCGAGCCGCCCTTTTTCAGACGTTTCTCGTCAGCGCCGGCAGCAGGCGCAGCCGCACGCGATCAGTAGAAACGCCACCAGGAACAGCAGCGCCCCCACGGGAAAGATCGCCGCGATCAGGATCCCCGCTCCCAGGGCCACGGCGCAGATGCCTAAGATCAGACAGCCGTTCCTACCGCCTCGAAACATGCGTCACGCCTCCCCTCTTTGGTCCAGTATATACAGCTCTGGTTGTCCAGGGTGCAAAAAGGCCGCCGGAAGCCATTGGCTCCGGCGGCCTTCTTTTACACACTCTTTTAAGGCGATGCGGCGTTTACCGCCTTGTCTCCTGCCAATCCCGCAGAGGCTTCAATTCCTCATAGAGCCGCAGATAGCTCTCATGGCGGCTCTTCTGGATCTCCCCCCGGCGGAGGGCCTCCAGCACGGCGCAGCCCTTCTCCTTGGTGTGGCTGCATCCCACAAAGCGGCAGCCGTCCAGATACGGCACGAATTCCCGGAAGGTCTCCGGCAGGCGGCGCTTCCACTCCAGGTTCAGCTCGTCCGTCTCAAAGGAGGAAAAGCCTGGGGAATCCACCACTTCCGCCCCGCAGCTCAGCTTGAACAGCTCCACATGGCGGGTGGTGTGCCGTCCGCGGCCCAGGGCCTGGCTCACCTCGCCCACCTGAAGGTCAAAAGCCGGGTCCAGTGCGTTCAAAATGCTGGATTTTCCGACGCCGGAGTTCCCTGTAAAGGCAGATAACTTTCCAGATATCAAAGGTTTCAATTCTTCCAGCCCCTCGCCGGTCTCCGCGCTGACACGGAGAGTCTGGAACCCGGCGGCCCGGTAGATGTCGTACAGTTCATCAGCCCGGTCCAGGTCGCACTTATTCAGCAGAACGATGGCATCGCATCCTTTCAGCGCCGCGATGCCCGCCACCCGGTCAATGAGGAACGGGTCGGTCCGGGGGATGGCGCCGGAGGCGATGATGACCAGTTGGTCAATGTTGGCCACGGCGGGCCGGGCAAAGGCGTTCTTCCGGGGACAGACACGCTCCACGAACCCCTCGCCATTGCCCAGCTCCCGGACCTCCACCCGGTCGCCCACCAGAGGGGAAACGCCCTCCTTCCGGAACTTCCCCCGGGCGCGGCAGGTCAGTATCTCACTGCCGGTATCCACATAATAGAAGCCGCTGAGGGCCTTTTGGATCCTGCCCTCAACCATTGTACACGTCAACGGTGATCCGTTTGTCCATATATACCTCTCCGTCGATCTCCACTTTGATATGAGTTTCTCCGCTTCCGTAGATGGTCACGGGGAAAGTGCCCTGAGCGCAGTCCACGATCTGGTCCACAAGCAGTTCGCCGTCCTGCCACACCACCACGCGGACGCTCTCCCGGTCCTCGGGCAGGGGGATCATCAAATCATCCTGCCCGATGGGCATTCCCCCCACGCCGCTGTCCGGTCCAGCGCTGACCACGAGGTCCACCTTGCTGCCCGGCGCCACCTCCGTGGTGGCCTCCGGATTCTGGCGGATGATGACGCCCTCCGGCTGGTCGCTGGTTTCATAGGTAGGCTCACCTGGCTCCAGGCCCATTTGCGTAAGCTGATCCTTGGCGATATCCAGCTGCACCCCCACAAAGGAGATCAGCGGCACCAGCTGGGGGCCCCTGCTGATGACCACTTTGATGCTGTCGCCCTTTTCCAGAGCCTCCCCCTCGACGGGGTCCGTGGAGATGATCACGCCCTTCTCCACGTCGCTGTTGTACACCCAGTCCTCCTCGGGAGGCTCCTCAAAGGTCAGCTCATACTTGTCAATCAGGCTTTTCATCGTCTGCTTTGCCTGTGAGAAGGTGTAGCCCGTCACGTCCAGCATCTTTCCGGTATCCTTACCGGCGCTGATCCAAACGGTGATAACGCGGTTGGACCCTTTTCGGTAATCACCGGCCGCCGGCTCCTGTTCGGCGATCAAGCCTGCCGCGTAGTCGCTGAAGACCGTCTTTTCGCTGACCTCCAGCTGGAAGCTGCCGTCCTGGATATCCTCCAGCAGTCCCGCTTCCTCCAGACTTTTCCCGACGACATTGGGCACCACGTAGGACTCCGACGTGTCCTCAAAGGATCCCATGATGCTCTTGAACAGCACTCCCGCCAGGGCGATGGCCAGCACCACCGCGATGCCGATGAGCACCGCCTGCTTTTTATTGCCCCGGGGCGGCTCATCATATTCCTCGTATTCCCGGCGGCGCTCCCGCTCCCGAATCGGCCCTGTCCGGTGAGACGGGGATGTGCTCTGGTTCAGGATCGATCCGCCCGGGATGGGCTGGGTGGGCTCGTCCTCTTCCTCCGGCCGCAGGTCCTCCATCTCAAAATCCAAGCTGACGCCGGGGTTCTTACGGAAGGCCTCCAGGTCGGCGATCATGGCGTCGGCGGAGAAATAGCGCTTTTCCAGATCCGGCGCCATGGCCTTCATGCAGATCAGCTCCAGCTGCTCCGGGATCTCCGGATTGATCTCCCTGGGTGCCAGGGGGATGGAGCTGAGGTGCTGGATCGCCACGGATACGGCGGAATCCCCCTCAAAGGGCAGGCGGCCTGCCAGCATCTCGTACAGCACCACACCGGCGGAGTAGATATCGCTGCGGGCGTCGGTCCGGTCGCCCCGGGCCTGCTCCGGCGAGATATAGTGGACGGAGCCAAGGGCCTCCTGCGTCAGTGTCTGGGCGGAGTTTTCCAGGCAGGCGATGCCGAAATCAGCCACCTTCACACTGCCGTCCCGCAGGACCATGATGTTCTGGGGCTTGATGTCCCGGTGGACGATGCCCCGGCTGTGGGCATGGCTGAGGCCCCGCATGATCTGGGTGATGAAGTGCAGGGATTCCCGCCAGTTCAGCTGGCCCCGCTTCTCCATGTACTGCTTCAGCGTGATGCCGTCGATCAGCTCCATGACGATATACTCAATATCGCCGCCCTTGGACACATCGTAAACCGACACGATGTTGGGGTGGGACAGCTGGGCAACGGCCTGGGACTCCGCGTTGAAGCGGCGGCGGAAATCCGCGTCCTGAGCCAGGTCGCTCTTCAGGACCTTGATGGCCACCAGACGGTTGAGACGGTGGCATTTTGCCTTATAGACCACCGCCATGCCGCCTGTGCCGATGCGCTCCAGGATCTCATAGCGGTTGTCCAGCATTTTTCCGATGTACTGATCCATACGTCTCCCCCTTTCTTACAGCTTCCGCATCAGGACCGCCGTCACATTGTCCGGCGCGCCCTGGCTTTTGGCGATGGCAAGCAGGCGGTCCAGACAGGTGTCCGGCTCACCGCCGTGAATGATCTCAAACAGCATCTGCTGGTCTGTGACCGTTTCCACCATGCCGTCGGTGCACAGCAGCAGGAAATCTCCTGCCGTCATGGGACAGATGTACCCGTCACACTGGACCACGGCGTCCGGCCCCAAGGCCCGGGTGATCAGATTGCGGTTGGGATGGCGGCGGGCCTCCTCGGCGGTGATGTCGCCCCGGTCCACCATGCTCTCCACCAGAGAGTGGTCCTTGGTCACCCGGACGATGCCCATCTCGCCGATGTGATAGGCCCGGCTGTCGCCCACGTTAGTGATCACCGCACCGCCGTCATAGGAGACGGCGGACACCAGCGTCGTGCCCATGCCCAGGTACTCCTCCGCCCGGGCGGCGGCCTCCCGGATGGCCCTGTTGGCCAGAGACGCCGCGTAAGAGGACGCCTCCCGCAGCTGTTCCGGCTGCATGTCGGGCGACAGGATCTTTTCCAGCTCCGATGTAAAGGTCTCCACGGCGATTCGGCTCGCCAGCTGACCGCCGGCGGCGCCGCCCATGCCGTCGCAGACCACACAGATGGTGTGTCCGGAGGCGGTATGCTCCGTCATCGCATAGGCGTCCTGGTTGTCCTTGCGGACCAGGCCCACATCGGTCATGCCCCATGTGTTCATCATTGGGAATCCTCCCCTTTCCTTGCTTCTTCCATGGCTTTCCGGCGGAGCTGTCCGCAGGAGGCGTCAATATCGCCGCCCAGGCTTCGCCGCACCGTGGCGGTGACGCCGTGGGACTCCAGACGCCGCTGGAACGCCGCCACGCGCCTGGAGGGCTTGAAGGGACTCTCCGCCACGTCGTTCAGCGGGATCAGATTCACATGTCCCGGCATTCCTTTCAGCTTTCTGGCGATCAGGTCCGCCTGCCAGTCGTGGTCGTTAACGCCGTCGATCATGGCGTACTCGAAAGAGATACGGCGTCCCGTCTTTTTGAAATAGGCGTGGCAGGCCGCAAACAGTTCCTCCACATCGTAGGCCCGGTTCACCGGCATGATCTTTGAGCGTGTCTCACTGTCCGGCGCGTGAAGGGATACGGACAGCGTTAATTGCAGTCCCAGCTCCGCCAGGCGCTGGATGCCTGGGATCAGTCCGCAGGTGGACAGAGAGATGTGCCGCATCCCGATGTTCAGGCCGTCGGGATGGTTCACCAGTTCCAGAAAGCGCAGCACCGTGTCCAGGTTGTCCAGCGGCTCTCCGATGCCCATCAGAACGATGTTGGAGACCTCCATGCCGGAATCTATCTGGGTAAAGAGCACCTGGTCCACCATTTCAGCAGGTGTTAAGTCCCTCACCTTGCCGGCAATTGTGGACGCGCAGAAGGCACAGCCCATGCGGCATCCCACCTGGGAGGAGATGCAGACCGTGTTGCCGTGGTGGTACTGCATCAGCACAGACTCCACGCAGTTGCCGTCCGCCAGCTCCCACAGGTATTTGATGGTGCCGTCCAGCTTCGAGACCTGCTTCCGGGCCACCTTGGGCACCGTGAGGGTGCAGGTCTCCTTCAGTTTTTCACGCAGGGCTTTGGGGAGATTCGTCATCTCGTCAAAACTCCCGGCTCCCTTGTGGAGCCAGGTGAACACCTGCCTGCCCCGGAAAGCCGGCTCCCCCATGGCTTTCAGGGTATCCGTCACTTCCTGGAGCGTCTGCGATTTCAAATCGATCATAGCTGCCTCTTATTCTCAAATGACTGCAAAAGAAACGTTTTTATGAGACGTGGCGGTGCACGCACCGTGCGCCGCCAGTGTGCGCAGCACGCGGGATCTCAAATAAAACATTTTGAGATCCGTATCACACGCCAACAGGCTCTGCCCACCTGAAAACAGGTATTTTCAGGTGGACGATACTTGCCGCCTCATGCGGCAGATGTAAAATCCGTCGGTGCCGTGGCGCTGGGGCCACAGTGTCACCTGGCCGCCCGTCTCCCCCACCGGCTCCGGGAGAGAGAAAGCTTCCCTGGAAAAATCAGGGTGCTCCGTCAAAAACGCGTCCGTCACCTGCTGGTTCTCCTCTGGCAGAATGGTGCAGGTGGAGTAGACCAGCGTCCCGCCGGGACGGACATAACCGGCGGCATTGTCCAGGATCGCCGCCTGGACCACCGGCAGGGTGAACAGATCGTCGGCCTTTTTATACCGGGCGTCCGGCTTCTTCCGGATAATGCCCAGGCCCGAGCAGGGTGCGTCCACCAGCACCACGTCGAACGCTCCCGCCCATTCGGCGCGGGAGACACGCCCGTCGGCGGCAGCGGTCTCGATGCAGGCGAGGCCCAGGCGCTGGGCGCCCTCCCGAATGCGCTTCAATTTATTTTCGTGGAGGTCGCAGGCCAGAATGGTCCCCCGGTCCTCCATGGCAAAGGCCGCGCTGAAGGACTTGCCGCCGGGAGCGGCACAGACGTCCAGCACCCTTTGCCCCGGCTCCGCGCCGGCGATCAGGGACACCAGCCGGGCGGCTGGATCCTGGACCAGAAACTTCCCTTCCCGGAAGGGAACCAGCGCCGTCAGATCGCCGGTGCCGGACAGCTCCAGGCATCCGGGCACCCAGCCGTGGGGCCTCGCGGTGACGCCGGACGCCGCCAGCTGGGCGGTCAGCGCCTCCTCGGTGGTCCGCAGAGGGTTGACCTGAACAGTCAGCGGAGCCACGCCGTTGTCGGCGGCAAGAAAAGCCTCCGTCTCCTCCCGGCCCAGCAGCGCCAGCAGGCGCTTCACCAGCCACTTGGGATGGCTGTACCGAATAGAGAGATACCGCTCCGCGTCCCGGTCCGGGACGGCGGGAAGCGCATGCTTGTTCTGAGAGACCTTACGGAGCACGGCGTTGACAAGGCCGGATGCCTGTCCCCGTTTAAACAGCTTGGCAAGCTCCACTGAGGTGTTGACCGCGGCGCTGTCCGGCACCTTGTCCAAAAACAGGATCTGATACGCGCCCATGCGGAGGATCTCCAGCAGAGGCGGCTGCAAGTGGTCCGGCTTCTGGGAACAGTAAGCGCCGATATAGAAGTCCAGCAGCATCCGGTTCTGCGTCACGCCGTAGACGATGCGGCTGCAAAGGGCCGCGTCGGGACCGGACAGGCCGTCCCGGCTGATCTGCGCCTTCAGGGCCGCGTCGGCCCAGGCGCCGTTGATCCGGCAGCTCACCAGCACCCGCAAAGCCGTCTCACGGGCGTTCTTGGAAGAAGCTGGCATCATCTCCGTCCCCCTCCCCGCCGGCCATTGCCGCCGTTCCGGCCCAGGAAGATCAGCACGAACCGCAGCAGCTGCAGCATGCTCATCAGCAGGGCCGCCACATAGGTCATGGCCGCCGCCCGCAGGACCTTTTTCGCTCCGGAGATCTCGTCATCATCCAGCAGAAGCTGGCCTTCAATGGTCTCGATGGCCCGGTGGGAGGCGTTGAACTCCACCGGCAGAGTCACCAGCTGGAAGATCGTCGTCAGGGAGAACAGCAGAATGCCCACAAAGAACAGGCTCTGGCTATACAGCACCATGCCGGCCAGCAGCAGGATGAAGGAGAGCTTGGAGCCGATCTGGGTGGCTGGAATGATGGCACTGCGCAGGCGCACCGGGCCGTAGCCCACGGCGTACTGCACCGCATGGCCCGCCTCATGGCAGGCTACGCCCACCGCCGCGATGGTGGGCGCATTGTACACATCCTCCGACAGGTAGATGGTGTTGTCCCGGGGATCATAGTGGTCCGTCAGGCTGCCCCGGCAGGGCCGGATGCCCACATCATAGACACCGTGGGCCCGCAGCACCGCCTCCGCCGCCTGGGCGCCGGTCAGATGCCTGCGGTTATTGACGGCGCTGTACCTCCGAAAGTTCCCGCTGACCTGGAGCTGCGCCCAGAGAGACAGCAGAAATATCGGAATCAGCAGGATGCAGTAGATGTTGTTGGCAAGAAAATCGCCGTAACCGTAATAATAAGGCATAATATTCCTCGTTTCAGCGTTGGATGGGATGTCCCAGCAGGTAGGCGCCAGCGGTCATCCGCTTGCTCCCCTGGGCCTGAAGCTCTGTGACGCGCAGGACCTTGCCGTCGCCGCAGGCGATGTCGATGCCGTCTTTCCCCGCCGCCACGATGACACCGGGATGGGCCCTCGTCTCCTCCCCGGTCTCCGTCACGGCGTACAGCTTGATGGCATCACCGCTGATAACATCGGTGGTGGCGCAGGGCCAGGGAATCAGACCCCGGACCTGACAGCTGATGGCGTGGGCGGATCGGGTCCAGTCGATGGGGGACATCTCTTTGGACAGCATGGAGGCATAGGTCTGTTTTCCCTCGTCCTGGGGCGTCCGGGCGGCGGTGCCGTTCTGGAGAGCCGTCACCGTCTCGGACAGTGCTTCCGCACCAAGCTCCGCCAGCCGCGCCGTCAGCTCCTGGGCGTTCTCCTCCGGGCCGATGGGAGTGGTCTTTTGCAAGATCACGTCCCCGGCGTCCAGCTCCTTTGCCATATACATGATGGACACGCCGGTCTCCGCCTCGCCGTCCAGAATGGCCCAGTTGATGGGCGCCGCGCCCCGGTATTTGGGCAGCAGAGACGAGTGAACGTTGATGGAGCCGTACCGCGGGGCGTTCAGGATCTCCTCCGGCAGGATCTTGCCGTAGGCTGCCACCACGATCAGCTCCGGCGCCAAGGACTCCACGATGCCCAGCGCCTCTCCGTCCCGCATCTTCAGCGGCTGGTAGACCTCCAGCCCCTGGGTGAGGGCATACTCCTTCACCGGGGAAAAGGCCAGCTTGTGGCCCCGGTTTTTTGGTTTGTCCGGCTGGGTGAAGACGCCGCAGACCTCATGGCCGTTCTCTACCAGGCGTTTCAGGGACGCCACGGCAAATTCCGGCGTCCCCATGAACAGGATACGCATGGACTTTACTCCCCTTCCTCTTCCTCCAGATATGCCCGCAGCTCATCCTCGGACAGGAAGTGGTCGATGTGCTCGGTGTACAGGTGGCCGTCCAGGTGCTCGATCTCATGGCAGAATGCCCGGGCGGTCAGCCCCTCGCCCTCCACCTCAAAC
Source organism: Oscillospiraceae bacterium (assembly GCA_021771635.1). Lineage (GTDB taxonomy): Bacteria > Bacillota > Clostridia > Oscillospirales > Oscillospiraceae > Oscillibacter. The sequence continues at coordinate 44,960 of JAETOQ010000001.1, forward strand.
CAGCCGCCGTCCCGGTCCTGGGCACGGACCTTGACCACGTTGGGCCGGGTGACGATGCCCCACTTGCCCGGCACGCTGAGGCAGCCCTCCAGCCCGGTCTGCTCGCCGCTGCTCTCCACGATCTCCGGATTGATCAGCTCGATATACTCCCCGGCATCCTCGTCCAGGACCAGACATGCCCGGCGCAGCACACCCACCTGGGGCGCGGCAAGACCCGCGCCGTTGGCGTCCACCAGCGTCTCCAGCATGTCGTCCAGCAGCTCATGCAGGTGTGCGTTGAATGCGGTGACGGGGCGGCAGACCTTTGTCAGGCACTCCTCGCCCTGCTCCACGATCTTTCGTAATGCCATTTTTTTGACCTCCTCGACGCGCAAAACGGGACCGGAAGATCAGCCCCATATGATATGCGCCCTATTCCATAGTATTGCAGTCTGCAAACATATTCAATCCGCGGTTGGCGCGGTCGTTTGCGAATTCTTTCAGCACCCAGCTCACACGCTCCCGGGTGGCCCTGTCGTTCTTTCCGACCAGGATACAGCGGTAGCGGTAGCGGTTGTTCACCTTTAAAACCGGCGCGGGAGCAGGCCCCAGCACTTCCGGCTGGCTCTCCCGCAGCTCCGGAGCCATGCACAGGCGCCGCAGCGTCTCCCGCAGGCTGACCGCGGCCCGCAGGACGCTGCCCTCCTCAGTTCCGGAGACTGTAAAGGTAAAGATGTCCGCAAAAGGCGGACAGCGGCGCAGCCGCCGCATCCGGATCTCGCTCTGGTAAAAGGACTCGTAGTCCTGCCGGGCGGCGCATTGGATCACGTCGTTCTCCGGCGTGTAGGTCTGGATAACGGCCCGGCCGTCCCGGCCGCCGCGGCCCGCCCGGCCCACCACCTGCGTCAGCAGGCTGAAGGTCCGCTCGGCGGCACGATAGTTGTCCACATACAGGGACAGGTCGGCGGCCAGCACGCCCACCAGTGTCACATTTTCAAAATCCAGGCCCTTGGCCACCATCTGAGTACCCAGCAGAATGGGCACCTTCTCCTGCTCGAATTGCCGCAGGATCTTTTCGTGGCCATTGGCGGCGGTGTCCGCGTCCATCCGCAGGATACCGGCCTCCGGAAACAGCTCCCGCAGCTCCTCCTCCACCTTCTGAGTGCCGGTGCCCACGTGTTTCATGATGCCGCCGCACACCGGACAGGTCTCATGAACACGTTCCGAGTGGCCGCAGTAATGGCACATCAGCCGCCCGTTGGCGGAGTGGTAGGTCAGTGCCGCGCTGCACCGGGGACACTCCGGCACATGGCCGCACTCTCCGCACAGCACATAGCGGCTGTTTCCCCGGCGGTTCAAAAACAGGATGCTCTGCTCGCCCCGGGAGAGGTTCTGTTCCAGTTCCGCCCGAAGAACGCCGCTGATCAGCCCCGGGTTTCCCTCCCGAATCTCCTGCCGGAGGTCCGCCGGGATCACGCGGGGCAGGCTGCGGTCATTGTACCGCCGCCGCAGAAGCGCCCGGTGGTAGATGCCCTCCTCCGCCGCCCAGGCGGTCTCCACCGCGGGGGTGGCGGATCCCAGGACCAGCGTGGCCCCGTCCCGTGCGCAGAGATATTTGGCGATATCCCTGGTGTGATACCGGGGAGGATTCTCGGACTGGTAGCTGCTCTCCTGTTCCTCGTCCAGGATCACGAGACCAAGGTCCCGCAGCGGCGCGAAAATCGCGGAGCGAGTCCCCAGTACCACCCGCACCTCCCCCCGGCGGATGCGCTTCCACTGGTCATAGCGCTCCGTCATGCGGAGAGAGCTGTGAAGCATTACAACTTTACTGCCAAAGTAAGAGGCGAATTTTCGCATCATCTGGGGCGTCAGCACGATCTCCGGCACCAGGACGATGGCGGTCTTTCCCCGCGCCAGGACCTCCTGAACCAGACGCAGATAGACCTGTGTCTTTCCGCTGCCGGTGACGCCCTGCAGGAGCACTGCTTCCGCCCGCTCTTCCCTTGTCAGCGCCAGGATCAAGTCAAAAGCCGCCTGTTGCTCCTCGTTTAAGACGATAGGAGGCCCCGGCTCGGTCTCCGCGCCCTGGGGGACACGCAGCTCCTCTTCCTCCGAAAATGCCACGATCCCGGTCTTTTCCAGTCCCCGCAGCGTCTGCATGGAGGCGCCGGTAAAATAGCAGATATCGGAGGCAGAGGCCCTTCCGGCAGCCGCCAGCAGGCGCACCACCTCATACCGCTGGGGCGCGGTCCGCTTTTTTGCTTCCGCTGCCGCCAGGGCATCCTCGGCGCTGACGGCCAGCTCCACCATCCGGCGGGTCTTGTCGCTGATCTTTCGCTTGGCGGCAGTCTCACAGACTGCCACGCCCGCCTTTTGGAGGGCTTTCAGCGTCGTCCCCACGTCCTCGCCGCAGGCGTCCCGCAGGGTGTCCAGGCCGGCGCTCCCGCCGTTTGCGAACAGCACATCCAGCACCGCCGGGGCCTTTTTGATCTTGGCGCAGGCCTCATCGGCGGCAATGCGGTCCATGCCCGCCGCCAGATGCCAGACCTCCCGGAACTGATACCACAGTCCGGCGGGCAGGATGGTCTTGACCGCCTCGAACAGTGTGCAGAAATACCTCTGCCGCATCCAGAGGGCCAACTCGATCCCAGACCGGTCCAGCACCGGCTCCCGGTCCAAAACCGCTTTCAGCGGTTTCAGTCCCGGCAGCTTTTCTCCGGTGGTCCGGGCAAGAATGATCCCCTCGCTGTTCCGGTTTCCCCGGCCAAAGGGCACCGTCACCCGGACGCCGGGGACCGCCGTCTCCAGCAGCTCCTCCGGCACCAGATAGTCATAGGGTTTATCAATGGAATAGGGCGCGGCGCTGACCGCGACTTTCGTGATCACAGCGGTCTCCATGCCTCGCCCCTCCTCTGCGGTGTCTTACGCGGTTTTATGCGTTCTCTTCCTCGATGGTCAGATCCATATGGCTGGCGTCCAGCTTGCCGTCCGCCACCTCATGGATGGCCAGCGTCACAGGCTTCTCCTCCAGATGCTCGCCGGTCTCCTCGGCATTTTCAGCGATCTGGCGGGCACGGCGGGCCACCACGTTCACCAGCATGTAGCGGTTCGGCACGTAAGCGTTCAGCTTGTTCATTGCGGGATACAGCATTGACATAAATATCTACTTCCATTCTGCCTGATCTCGGCTAAATTTTTATCATTTGATATCCACATCCGCCTTTCGCGGACATGGGTGAATGAACGGTCTGCCCAGAAGCGCAGATGTGCATCAGCGCTTATTTGCCGCTGATGATCTCCATCCGATCCTTGGGCTTGCAGTGTTCCGCCGTCATGATGGCGTCCAGCTCATTCACGGCATTTTCCACCGTGTCGTTGATGACGAAGTAGTCATAGGTGTGGGCCGTCTGGAACTCCACCTTGGCCCGGAGCAGCCGCTTCTGGATCTTATCCTGGCTGTCGGTGCCCCGCTCTGTGAGCCGGCGCTCCAGCTCCGCCCAACTGGGAGGCGCGATGAAAATGCGCACGGTCTCCGGCCGCTTGCTGGTGACCTGGATAGCGCCCTGGACCTCAATGTCCAGGATCACGTCCTTGCCCTGCTCCATGGCCTCGTCCACGTAGCGCTTAGGGGTGCCGTAGAAGTTGCCCACATACTCGGCGTACTCCAAAAACTGTTCCATGGCGATCCACTTGCGGAAGGACTCCACGTTCATGAAATGGTAGTGGATGCCGTCCAGCTCACCGGGGCGGGGGGCCCGGGTGGTGGCGGAAACGGAAAAATACACATTTTTCCGCTTTTCCAGCAGTGCTTTGAGCACCGTGCTCTTTCCCACTCCGGAAGGGCCGGAGATGATAAAGGTCTTCCCTTTCCTCATGCCTGTTCTCTCTCCTCTGTATGTTCCGTCCGAACGCCGAACTTCTCCGGCGGCAGGGCGGACAGGATCACATGGTCGCTGTCCATGATGAAGATGGACGCAGTCTTGCGGCCATAGGTGGCGTCGATGAGCATCCCACGCTCCCGGCTCTCCTGGACCATGCGCTTGATAGGCGCCGAGTCCGGGCTGACAATGGCCACCAGACGCTCCTCGGACACCATGCTCCCAAATCCGATGTTGATGAGCTTCATACCGTCACTCCACGTTCTGGACCTGCTCGCGCATCTTCTCCACCTCGGCCTTCAAGCCCACGACCACCTGGGCGATGGCCACGTCGTTGCACTTGGAGCCAATGGTGTTGGACTCCCGGTTGACCTCCTGGATCAGGAAGTCCATCTTCCGGCCCATAGGCTCGTCGGAGACGATCATGGTCCGCAGCTGGGACACATGGCTCCGCAGGCGGACGGTCTCCTCGTCCACAGCCACCTTGTCGGCGTAGATGGCGGCCTCGGTCAGGATGCGCTGCTGGTCAATGGTGGTGCTTTGCAGCACCTCCTGCATCCGGGCGGTCAGCTTCTGGCGGTACTCCGCCACCGTCTCCGGGGACCGGGCCTCCACCTGGCTGGTGTACTGCTCGATGTTGGTCAGGCGGTTTCCGATGTCCTCCGCCAGCTTCCCTCCCTCCACGGCCCGCATGGCATTGTACGCCGCGAGAGCCTCGTCCAAGACCGTGCAGAGGTCGGCGCTGACGGTCTCCAGGTCCTCGTCCGCCTTGGTCACGGTCAGAACGTCCGGGAACCGGGCCAGCTGGTCCGGCGTCACCTTGTATGCCGTGGGGCCGCAGACCTCCGCCAGCTCGTTCAGGGCGGCGGCGTACTGCGCCGCCAGCTCCCGGTTCACCGCCACCTTCGCCACATCGGCGGCGGAGGCGTCCACGGTGATGAACACGTCCACCTTGCCCCGGGAGATGGCCTTCTGCACGCGGCTCTTCACCGCGTCCTCGGCAAAGGCGTACATCCGGGGCATCTTCACGGTGCAGTCCAGGTAGCGGTTGTTGACGGAGCGCACCTCCACGGTGATATCCCGCTTATTCAATGTCTCTCTGGCCCGGCCGTAGCCGGTCATACTCTTGATCACGATCGTTTCCTCCCTATCATCTGTCAGCAGCAGAACCAGCCGCCGGGGCAAAGCCACCAGAGGCAGCACAGCGGCAGACACAGGTTGCCGCCGCACAGCTCCGTACTGAACTGTCCGCCGCCGGGACGGTAGGCCTGCTGCGTACCGTTTTCCATGAAGTTCAGCGCCTGCCGGTACTCCGGGTTGCCGGGGTCCATCTGGCAGGCGGTCTGATAGTACCGCTTCGCCTCATCCATCCAGCCCCGGCGGTAGCACACCGCGCCCCGCAGAAAATTCCACTCGGCATTGTGGTCACTGTAATTGGCCAGCAGCGCCTCCGCCCGGCTGATGTCACCGCTGTTGATGGCGATGCGCACCTGCTGAAGGACAGAGCTGCCGGAGGACGACTGCTGCCCATACTGCTGATAAGCGCCGCCTCTCTGATAGCCGCCATACCCGCCGGAGGAACCTCCCCGGCCGCCGCTGCGCATCTTGGTGATCTCCTCATAGGCGGCGTTGATCTCCTTCATCTTCTCCTGGGCCAGATCCGCCAGGGGATTGTCGTGGTAATTATCCGGGTGGTACTTTCTCGCCAGTTCCCGATATGCCCGCTTGACTTCTTCATCTGTGGCGCTTTCCGATACGCCCAGGACCTGATAAGGATCGTTCATGTAGTCCCCTCAACATTCGTGCTTTTCTTTCTGTCTTCACCCCGCCAAGCTGCCTGGAAGGTGCCGTCCAGCACCGCCTTGCCAACCCGGAAAAGGCCGTTATAGAGCGTCGTCTCCAAAATCGGTGTCCAGACGCCGAAGTCCCACAGCTCAAAGGCCGTGGTCATCATGTGGATCGAGTGGTCCAGGGTGGCGGCGAATTCCCGCCGGGCCTCCGGCGTCCAGGCGCCGTCTGTCAGGCCGAACCGCAGGGCCACGGGATTATAGTTCCCGGAGGCGGTGTCTTTTTTCAGATCATCCGCCGCGTCCACCAGATACACCCAGCGGCCAAGATGGTAGAGCAGCTGCTCCAGCACCCGCCGCCGGACGGGCTCGTCCACCTCTTGGGCGGCGCCGCTCAGCAGCGCCGCGAAGGCGTCCGCCGCCCTGTCCAGAGAATCACAATTCTCCGCCTCCAGCTCCGCCAGCAGCCGCAGCTGCCGCCGGGTGCTCTCATCGAACCCGGGCCGGGCCGCCGCCGCTCTGCGGTAGGCCGGCTCCAGCAGATCAGAGAGGCCCCGGTACTTCAGGCTGTGAAACCAGTCGTGGTCCGCCACGCCGTCCCGCAGCTGCCAGTAGGCCAGGATAACGCTCTCGTCCGCCGCCGTCTCCATGGCCGCGTCGGACTCCAGGTACGTCCTGCCATGGACAGGATGAGCAATGCACCGGGCCGTGTGCCGGGCGCCCTCCCGCCCCGCGGACAGGAGGATCGCCAGATAGGTGAAATCGTAATTCAAAATAAACCGTGCCGCCGTGCCGCAGCGCTGTCCCAGTGTGTGGCACAGTCCGCAGTAGATGCGCCGGAACCGCTCCGTCTCCTCCTGGGGGAGGTCCTGAAGCGGCGGTCTCACATAGCCGAACACCCGCGCTCAGAACAGCCGGACGATGGTGAAGGACAGCCCGCCTCTGTCCCGCAGACGGCGGTCATAGGCGATGGCCGCCGCGATCCCCACGGCAAAGCCCAGGATGGCGGCCAGATACTGCAATCCCACCACAGAGGTCAGAGCGGCGGTGATCAGGTAGCCCGCCAGAAACAGCACCACCGGGATCAGATAGACCAGTACCACAATATACAGCATTTTCCTGGTACTGCTCTCCACCACCACCTTCTGGCCGGGCCTGGCCCCGATGGGGTTGGCTGCCTTGGCGTGGACCGCCGCGCCGGAGACGCCGCAGCCGGCGCACTCCTCGCAGTCGTGGCCGCAGGCGGACTTCCGGGGGACTGAGATCTCAGCGTGGTCTGCGTCGATGATACGTTCAACCGTTGCAATTTGGGTCATAGTGATTCTCCTGTATTACTCCTCGGGTGCTTCTGGTTCCTCTGGTTCCTGTTCCAGCTCCCGAATGGTGATCTGGATCTGATAGCTGCCGGAGACGCCGACATCGCCGCCGGAGGTGACTCTGACCGTGGCCGGGACCGTATAGCCGCCGGACACCGCGCTGTAATCGCTCAGGTCCGCCACCAGGGTGATGTCCTCTCCGGTGACCGCCGCCACATCCTCGGCCGTGCCGAAGATCTTCACGGTCATCTCTCTGGTCAGCACATGCACCGTCTTGCCCGCCGGGACATTCTCACACCGGAACTGCTCCGTGGTGACCTCGGCACTTGCCATATCCTTGTAGGAGATCTTCAGCGTTGCCCTGGTCACGCCGCTGAGGTTCTGGCAGCCCTCCGGCACCGTGATGGCAAAGTTATATGTGCCGGTGCCCTCGTTCAGGGACAGCAGGTCCAGCTCTCCCACCGTGATGGCGTTCACGTTTTTCAGCTTGGCGGCGTCACCGGAGACCACGATGGTCTTTGGGCTGATCTCCCAATTCACGCTCTCTGCCCGCGCGCCGGGGTATTCGACGAGGCTGACCTTCAGCGGCAGCTCCTTGCGCACAGAGACCGGCAGCGTTGCCTGGATGGTCTGCACAGTGGCATGGATGCGGCCGCTGCTGTTGTCGATGACCTGGCCGTCCTTATCGTAAAACTGGTAAGCCAGTTCCGCCGACACGGTGCCTCCCGCGTCCTTGCCCAGATCCAGCGTCGTCTTGACGTAGCTGACCGGATCAATGTCCTCTTTCTGGCCCCGGATCTCAATGGAGGTATGGGACAGCTGAAGCTGTCCGGCGGTATAGCCCTCCGCCACATTGCCGATCAGCTCGCACCGGACGTCCACCGTTTTCCTGTACAGCTCGGCGATGTTGATCGTCGCCGCCAGGGCAGTTCTGCCGAATTTGCCGCTGTTTGGAAATGTGATGACCGGCGTTGTCTTCTGGGAGCCGGTCGCTATGATGTTCCCCAGGTCCACCTTCACCGAGATATCCTCCCGGTCAACATTGGCAATATCCCACCGTGTCCCCTCCAGCGTCAGGTCCAGTGTGGTGTCGGTGCCGTCCGGCAGGAGCATCAGCCCCTGGTCCGCCAGCTCATCCTCGCCCTCAAAGACGATGGGCAGATCCTCAAATATCTTTTCCTTCATAAAGGGACCGCCGTTGTTTCCCGTCAGGTCCACAAATACCCAGATGACCACGGCCACCAGGATGGAGAGGGCGATATAAAACACTTTTCTGGTCTTCAGCTTATTCTCCATCGTCGTCGCCTCCCATCTTTCCGGCGCGCAGCAGCAGCTTCAGGGGATGGAGTTTCTGCTTGTCCGACTCTGAGTCCTCCTGCGGGAGCAGCTCGTTCCGCAGGAGATTTTCCAGTGTCTCCGGCTTCAGGTGGCGCTTCAGCATGCCGCCGATAGCCACGGAGATGGAGCCGGTCTCCTCCGATACGATGACCACCACCGCGTCGGAGTTCTCGCTCATGCCGATGCCGGCCCGGTGCCGCATGCCCAGGTCCCGGCTGAGGTTCACGTTCTTGCTCAGGGGCAGCATGCAGCCGGCGCCAAGCACGCGTCCGTGGCGGACAATGACGGCGCCGTCATGCATGGGTGCCTTCACGAAAAAGATGTTTTTCAGCAGCTCGCTGGACACCGCGGCGTCCAGCACGGTTCCGCTGCGCACCATGTCATCCAGCAGGATCTCCCGCTCAAAGACGATCAGCGCGCCGGTCCGGGACTGGGACATCTCCGTGCAGGCCAGCACCGTCTGCCCGATCATCTGCTCCATGACGCTGCCGGCCTCCGTATGGGTGAAAAAGGCGATGAAACGCCTACTGCCCATCTGCTCAAGAATGCGCCGGATCTCCGGCTGGAACAGGATGATCAGCGCCAGAACGCCCCAATCCACCAAACGGCTCATGATATAGTTGATCCCGTGGAGCTGGAACACGGAGGACAGCATCAGCGCCGCGAAAAAGACCAGCAGGCCCTTCAGCAGGCTGGCCGCCTTGGTGCTCCGCACCAGGGTCAGGACCTTGTAGAGCACGAATACCATGATGGCAATATCCAAAAGATCGGTGACCTGGACCGTCAGCAGATACCGCGCGATGATGGCAGGCAGCTCCGCAACACTCAATCCCCTCATTTTGACGTCATCATCCCTTTCAGGCCATGAATACTTTGATTATATAAAATATACCAGTAGAATGCAAGGTTAACCGGGCGAAAATTCACGGACTGTTCAGAAAAATCAGCGCAGTTTCCGCTTCAGCGCCGTCAGGAACCGGTAGACCTCCTCCGGCGTGTTGAAATCCGAGAAGCTCAGCCGGACAGTGCCGCTGTCCAGCGTCCCGGCGCTGCGGTGGGCCAGAGGCGCGCAATGGAGCCCCGTCCGGACGGCGATGTCCCGTTCGGCCAGCGCCATGCCGATCTCCTCCACGTCCCGCTCCTTCGCGGTAAAGGACAGGACGCCCGCCTGGTTCCGCAGGCCCGGCATGGCGTAGACCTCCACTCCCGGAATGGTCCGCAGGCCCTCTGCCGCCAGCAGCGTCAAGCGCCGCTCCCGCTGGCAGATCTTCTCCACGCCGCGGCGGCGGATGAACCGGACGCCTGCCAGCAGCCCCGCGATGCCCGGCATGTTATGGGTGCCGGCCTCCAGACGGTCCGGCAGGAAATCCGGCATCTCCTGCTGGATGGAAAGGCTGCCGGTCCCACCCTCCAGCAGGGTGCGGACCTGGACCTCACCGCCGCACAGCAGAACGCCGGTGCCCTGGGGCCCATACAGTCCCTTGTGGCCGGGCATGGCGATGAAGGCCGCGCCCAGCTCCGTCATGTCCAGAGGCAGGATGCCCGCTGACTGGGACGCGTCGATGATCAGGGGCACTTTCCGGCTCCGGCAGATAGCGGCGATCTCCTCCACCGGCTGGATAAATCCGAAGACATTGGAGACATGGTTGCAGATCACCGCGCGGGTCTCCGGCGTGATCTGGTGACGAAACGCCTCCAGGACCTCCTCCGGCCGGAAAAGCGGCCCATCCGCCACGGCGATCTCCGCACCCAGCGCCGCCAGGGGGCGGGTGACGGCATTGTGCTCATAGCCGGAGATCACCACCCGGTCCCCCGGTCTCACCAGGCTCTTGATGGCAATGTTCAGGGCATGGGTGGCATTGAGGGTGAAGACCACACACTCCGGATTCGGCATGCCGTACAGCTCCGCCAGCTCGCTCCGGCAGGTGAAGGCCGTCTCGGCGGCCCGCATGGCGGCGTGGTGGCCGCCCCGGCCCGGGGAGCTCATGGTCCGCATGGCATTCTGCATGGCAGCGGCCACGGCGGCCGGCTTTTGGAACGTCGTTGCCGCGCTGTCAAAGTATATCATGCCTTCACCTCCTGGTACAGGCCGCGCTGGTACAAAAATATCTGAACAGGGTCCAGGGACTCCCTGCGAAGCGTCATCAAAGCCGGTGCCAGATCTGAAACAGCGATCCGCACGACATAAGCGCAGCCCAGGTCCGTCAGTTCTCTGGGCGCGCGGAAAATTTGGCAGCGAATGCCCGTCCTGCCCAGCGCTCTCTGCATCCGCTGGGCAAAGGTGACGGAGCGGGCAATGATCAAATAGTGCTCCATAGACACTCCTCCTCTCTACCCATCCTATGGTCCTTTTCCCAACGGGTGCAGAAAAAGGACGCGCCCAGGCGCGTCCTCTTTTCGTCATTCGGTTTTTTCCAGCAGGACCACCGCGTGGGCCGCCATGCCGGCTCCCACGCCGGTAAAGCCAAGCCCCTCTTCCGTGGTGGCCTTGATATTGACCTGTTCCGGGCCGATGCCCAGCGCGGCGGCCATGTTCTCCGCCATCTTCTGTCTGTGAGGCCCCACCTTCGGCGCCTGGGCCAGGAGCGTTGCGTCGATGTTCACCACCCCGTAGCCCCGTTCCCGCAGAAGGCGCCCCACCTCCGCCAGCAGCTTCAGGCTGGAGATGCCCGCATAGGCCGGGTCCGTATCCGGGAACAATCTGCCGATGTCCCCCAGCCGGGCCGCTCCGCTCAAGGCATCCATCACCGCATGTGTCAGCACGTCGGCATCCGAGTGGCCCAGAAGTCCCCGCTCCCACGGGATCTCCACACCGCCCAGGATCAGCTTCCGGCCCTCCACCAGGCGGTGGACGTCATATCCGTGTCCAATGCGCAGGTTCGTCATGAGCCTCCCTCCCTCGCCTGCAGAATGGCCTCCGCCAAGATCAGGTCCACAGGCGTGGTGATCTTCAGATTCTCCTCGTCCCCTTCCACCAGAAAGACCACCTTGCCCAGCCGTTCCACGGCGGAGCAGTCATCAGTGACGGGGATCCCGCCCTCCAGGGCGGCCTGTAAGGCGGCCTTCAAAAGGTCCGCCTCAAACACCTGGGGCGTCTGGACCGCCCGAAGAGCACTCCGCTCCAGCGTCCGCTCCACCGCGCCGTCCTCCCGAACGGCCTTGACGGTGTCCTTCACCGGAACGGCCGGAGCGGCGGCGCCGCATCTGGCGGCGGCTGTGATGACCTGATCGATCAGCTCCGGCGTCACCAGCGGACGGGCGCCGTCCTGCACCGCCAGCAGCTCTGCATCGCCCGACGCCTCCAGCGCCGCCAGCAGGACGGAGTGGGCGCGGCTCTCGCCGCCGCGGACCACCTTGGTGCACTTGCTGATCCCGTATGTATGGCACAGGCGGGAGATCTCCACCAGATCCTCCTCCCGTGCGGCGATGACGATCTCGTCCACCTGCGCGGCCTGCTGAAGGGCTGTCAGCGTCCGGATCAGGACCGGCACGCCGTCCAGCGGCTCCAGCAGCTTGTTGACGCCGCCCATCCGGCTGGAGCTGCCGGCGGCCGCCACCAGGGCGGCGCAGCGGGGACGGCGTGCCTCCCGCATTTTTTTTAAAAATGGAAACATGGCAAAAAATCCTCTCCTGGAAATCACCCCTGCGGGGCGGAGCGCTGCAGCATGGCCCGGTCCAGCCGTTCCTCCACATGTTTGTGGTCTGTTTTTCCGGCCATCACGAGTTCGGAGATCATGATCTGTTTGGCGTTATGGAGCATTTTTCGCTCCCCGGTGGACAATCCGCGGCGGCTCTCCCGGCCCATCAGGGATTTGACGACACGGGCCACTTCGTAGAGGTTGCCGCTTTTCAGCCGCAGCATATTCTCCTGGTACCGCTTGTTCCAGTTGCTGTTGGCCTGTATTTCCAAAGTCGGGATCGCGCAGAAAAGTGCCTCCGCCTCCGCCTCGGAAATGATCTTCCGGATCCCGATGACATCGCTGTTGGCCACCGGGATCTTCAGTACCAAACCGCCCATGGGCATCTTGAACACGTAGTATTCTTTTGTGGTCCCCGCAACCTTTTCCTGCACGATGTCGTCGATCACACCTGCTCCGTGCATGGGATGCACCACCAGATCTCCAATGCTGAACATGGCAAACCCCTTCCCTTTCCGGTCCGCGCGGTGCCTGGTTCCCGCCTTCTCTGGTCTCCTTTTTAGAATTTTAATACAAATTTATTATAATCGCTTCCTTTTGTGTTTACAAGCATTTTTCGGAAGTTTTGCAACCATTTCATGAAAAAGTTCAGAAAAAATGCGGCGAACAGCCCAAAAGCCGTCCGCCGCGAGTAAAAACCGGATATTTATTTCTTGTTGGAGCGGCGCCAGATGTGCATCTTTTCCGCCTCCGCGATCAGTTCCTCCCGGAACTGGGGATGGGCGATGCCGATCAGCGCCTCCGCCCGCTGCCAAGTGGACAGGCCCTTCATGTTCACCATGCCGTATTCCGTGACCACATAGTGGACGCAGGAACGGGGGTCTGTGGCGATGGAGCCGGGTGTCAGCGTGGGCAGGATGCGGCTCTTCACGTTGCCCTGCTTGTCGGTCATGGTGGAGGACATGCAGATGAAGCTCTTGCCGCCCTTGGACAGATAAGCACCCATGGCGAAGTCCAGCTGGCCGCCGGTGCCGGAGATGTGCTTGATGCCGGCGGACTCGGCGTTGATCTGGCCGAACAGGTCCATGTCAACGGCGTTGTTGATGGAGATGAAGTTGTCGATCTGGCTGATGGCGAAGACGTCGTTGGTGTAGTCCACGGGGGCTGCCATGACCTCGGGATTGCGGTTGACATAGTCATACAGCTTCTCGGAGCCGGAGGCGAAGGCGAACACCTGACGGCCCTGATCCAGCGCCTTGTGACGGCCGCTGATCTTGCCGGCGGCGGCCATGTCCACGAAAGCGTCCACATACATCTCGGTATGGACGGACAGGTCCTTCAGGTCGGACTCGGCGATCATCTTGCCGATGGCGTTGGGCATACCGCCGATGCCCAGCTGCAGGCAGGCGCCGTTGGGGATCTGGGGCACCACCAGGTTGGCCACGGCCATATCCACCTCGCTGGGGGCGCCGGCGGCAGCCATGGCGGCAATGGGAGGATTGCTGCCCTCCACGATCATGGCAACATCCTTGATGTTCACTTCTGTGCCCCTGAGGCCGTTGACCCAGGGCATGTTCTTGTTCACTTCCACGATGACGCACTTGGCCCGGGCGATCACATCCGCCAGGTGAGAGCAGTTCAGGCCGAAGTTGAAGTTGCCGAAGGCATCCATGGGGGTGGTCTGCAGCATCACCACATCCACCGGATCCAGCTCTTCACGGTAGAAACGGGGCAGCTCGGAATAGCGCATGGGCATGAAGTAACCCATTCCCTTGCCGATGATCTTGCGGTCGATGCCGCTGCAGTGCCAGGAGTGCCAGGTGAAGTGCTCGCCGGCATCCTCCGCCTTGCAGATCTCGGGCATCCACATGGAGATGCCGCCGCGGACCTTCACATCGGTCAGCTCGTCTTTACGGGCGGCCAGGGCCTTGTCCAGCTCCACAGGCTGGCTGGTGGCCCAGGTATAATCCACCCAGTCACCGGATTTTACGACCTTGACAGCCTCCTCGGCAGTGGTCAGCTTCTGCTGATATTCTTCCAGATAGCTCATGTTTCTTCCTCCCGTTATGTTAAATGATATGCAAACTATGTGGTCAAGGCTCACTTTGTCAAGATTATAACAGATACAGAGGAAGAATGCAATGTAAAACGTGAAAAAAATCACAAATTTTCTCAAAAAAAGAGGCAGACCAAACCGGTCTGCCTCTTCGCGGCGGAAATTACTCCTCGACAGGAACTTCCTCTTCGGCTTCCTCAGCGGCGGGAGCCAGCAGAGCGCGGATGGACAGGGAGATCTTTTTCTTCTCCTCGTCGATAGCGGTGATCTTCACGTCGACCATCTGTCCCTCGGACAGGACGTCCTCGGGCTTCTCGATGCGGCGGTCCGCGATCTGGGAGATGTGGATCAGGCCGTCCACGCCGGGAACGACCTCGGCAAAGGCGCCGAAGGTCATCAGCTTGACAATGCGGACATTGGCCACGTCGCCCACGCTGTACTTATCCATGAACACCTGCCAGGGCTCCACGCTGTGGTCCTTCACACCCAGGGAGATCTTGCGCTTCTCGGCGTCAAAGCCGATGACATACACCTCCATGGTGTCGCCGACCTTGCAGACCTCGGCGGGAGTCTTGATACGGCTCCAGCTCAGCTCGGAGATATGTACCATGCCGTCCACGCCGCCGATGTCCACGAACACGCCGTAGCTGGTCATGGACTTCACGGTGCCGGTGTAGTGCTTGCCCACCTCGATGTTGTTCCAGACTTCCTCCTGGGCGGCCTTGCGGGCCTCGTCAGCGACGGAACGGATGGAACCCACCACACGGCGGCGGGCACGGTTGACCTCGGTGATGCGCAGCTGGACCTTCTGGCCCTTCATGGCGGACAGGTCCGCGCCGCGGGGCTGGCCGCTCTGGGAAGCGGGCACGAACACGCGCACGCCCTTGACAGAGACCACAATGCCGCCCTTGTTCTCCTCGGTGACGGTGCCTTCCAGCACGGTCTTCTCCTCCACGGCGGTCTCGATGTTCTCCCACACCTTGACGGCGTCCAGACGCTTCTTGCTCAGCTCCGCGTAACCCTCCACGTCGTTCACGCGGACGATGTAGGTCTCGATCTCGTCGCCAATCTTGACAATATCCTCGGGCTTTGCGCTGGGATCGTCGCTCAGCTCGCTCAGCTTGATATAAGCGGCCTGCTTGGCGCCCACGTCCACCTGCACCTCAGTCGGGGTGATGGCGGTGACAACGCCGGTGACCTTCTCTCCTGTATTTAAAGTTTTAAAAGACTGATTCAGTAATTCCTCGAAGGACTCCTCTTTGCCCTCGGCCGCTTTGATTTCTTCGCTCATCGTTGCATATACCTCCTTAATGATGCCCGCAGGTGTGGAGGCGCCGGCCGTAAGGCCCGCAACAGAGCAACCATTGAAAAAATCCGGCGAGAGCTCGTCCGCGTTCTCGATCTGGAGGACACGGCGGCATCTCCTCAGGCAAATTTCCGTCAAATGTTTGGTGTTGGCGCTTTTACGGTCTCCCACCACGACCATCACGTCCACCTTGCCGGCGATCTCCGCCGCCTCAGTCTGACGCTTATGCGTAGCATTGCATATTGTATCAAATATTTTTACGTTTGTACACTCTTTTTTTAGGATTTTCCAAGAAGTTTCAAAAAGTTCACGAATACAGGTGGTCTGAGCCACCACCGTTACAGGGGTTTCCCGGTTTTTGGGATCTTCAGCAAGCCACATTTTTACTGCTTCCGGCCCGTCAAAAACCAGCGGATGGGCGCACCAGCTGGCAAGTCCCCGGACCTCCGGGTGGTGCGGCTCCCCGATGATGACGGGCTGCCGCCCGTCCTGCTCCGCCTGGGCCACCAGCTTCTGGATGCGGCACACGTTGGGACAGGTGGCGTTGACACAGGCCGCGCCCTGCTCCTCCAGTGCGTCCAGGACCTCTTTCAGTTCCCCGTGGGACCGGATGATGACCGTGTCCCCCGCTCCCAGTGCACCGGCCTCCGCCGTCTTCCGGATGCCCCGCCGGGCCAGATCCTCCACCACATGGGCGTTGTGGATCAGGTCTCCCAGCATCCAGCAGCCGCCCGTCTCCTCCGCGGTCCTTTGGGCAAGCTCCACCGCCCGCCGGACGCCGTAGCAAAAACCGGCGCTCTCCGCCAGGATCACACGTCCACTCACAGCGGCTTCCCTCCCACGGCCTGGCCGCCCAGGGCATAGGCAGCCGCCAGGAGATCGTCCGCGATCTTCTGCATCTCCTCCGACGTGCCGTGGCGGCCGGTGTAGACCGGCTGGTAGGGCTCGCCGAAGATGATGCGCGTCCGGCGGAACAGCTTCTTTTCGCCGTCCATGAACACCGGGATCAGTGTCGCCCCGGTCCGCACGCCGATCATGGCCGCCCCCGCCTTGGCGTGGGCGGGCAGGCCGTCCACATAGCCAACGCCGTTGCGGACCACAGTTCCCTCAGGGAAGATCAGCAGATTGTCGCCGTCCTTGATGGCCTGGATGGAGGTCCGCACGGTGCTGATGTCGTTGCTGCCCCGGCTGACGGGAAATGCCCCCAGCTTTCGGATGATCCAGCCCAGGACCGGATTTCGGAACAGCTCCTCCTTCGCCATGACGTGGAGCCGGTAGTTTACCGGCAGCTTCGTGCCGATCAAAACCGGATCCCAGTTACTGGAGTGGTTGGGGCACAGCAGTACGCCGCTTTTCGGCAGCTTCTCCATGCCGATGACCTCGGTGGGGTGCAGGATGCCGACGATAAAACCCACCACATAATACACAAATGTAAAAAATCCGTTCAGAGGTCTCATAGGCCCGTCCTTTCCCGGATGATGCGCAGGAGGGCCGCCTCGCTCTCCTGAAAATCCAGCTCTGAAGTGTCCAGCAGCACGGCATCCGCCGCCTGCCGCAGAGGCGCGGCGGCCCGGTGGGAGTCGTTCCAGTCCCGCTCCTCGATCTCCTTCAGGATCTTCTCAAAGGGCTCCGGAGTTCCCCGCTGCTCCAATTCCAACATCCGCCGCTTGGCCCGGACTTCAGCGGAGGCCGTGAGGAACACCTTCACATCCGCGTCCGGCAGCACCACGGTGCCGATGTCCCGGCCATCCATGATGACATTGTGGGTGCGGGCCAGCTCCCGCTGCATCTCCAGCAGAAACGCCCGCACGCTGGGATGGGCGGAGACGGCGGATGCACAGAGGGAGATCTCCGGCAGGCGGATCTCCTTCGTCACGTCCTGGCCGTTGAGCAGCATGTGCTGAAGGCCGTCCTCTCCATAGGTCAGACCCACATGGATCTGGGGCAGCTCGGCTTTTACCGCTGGTTCGTCCTTGGGATCGATGCCCTTTCGGTGGGCATAGCAGCCGATGGTGCGGTAAATGGCGCCGGTGTCTACATATAAATATCCCAGCTTCGCGGCCGCGCTGCGGGCCAGGGTGCTCTTCCCGGCGCCGGATGGGCCGTCGATGGCGATACTGATCGGTTTCATAAGGTCCTCTCTCCTGTCACAGTTCTTCTCGCGCCGCCGTGATCCCGGCGGTCCGCCCGGTCGCCCAGGCGATCTGCAGGTTGAATCCGCCGGTGTAGGCATCTACATCGATCAGTTCACCCGCAAAGTATAATCCCTTTACAAGCTTTGACTCCATAGTAGTTGGGTTGATCTCTGCCACCTTGACGCCGCCGGAGGTCACAATGGCGTCGGACACCGGGCAGGGCGCTGATATCTCCACGGAAAAATGCTTCAGCAGGTGCAGCAGATCCCGCCGCTGTTCCCGGGTGATCTCGTGGACCTTCCGGTGGGACGGAATGCCGCTTCCCGCCACGATGACAGGGATCAGCTTCTGGGGAAGCAGATCATCCAGCGCGTTGCAGAAATCGCTGTTGGCGTGCTTTTCAAAATCCGAAAGCAGCCGTCTGTCCAGCGTCTGCTCGTCCAGGGCGGGCTTGAGGTCGATCTCCAAGCGGTAGGTCTTTTTGTCAAAGTGCCGCATATGGGCCGAGGCGGACAGCACCAGCGGACCGCTGACGCCGAAGTGCGTGAACAGCAGTTCGCCGAAATCCGTATAGATCTTCTTATTGTTCTCAAAGACCGTCAGTCCAATGTTCCGCAGGCTCAATCCCTGCAGCCGGACGCAGGGGCCTCCCTTTTCCAGCACGCCTTGCAGCGGCACCAGGGAACCCCGCAGAGGCGTCACCGTGTGCCCGGCCTCCGCCGCCATGCGGTGGCCCTCGCCGGTGGAGCCGGTGGCGGGATAGGAGACGCCGCCGGTGGCTAAAATCACCGCCTCCGCCGGGTAGCTCCGCCGCTCTCCCGCGACGCCTCCGACCATGCCGTCCACGATGTCCAGAGACAGCGCCCGGTCCCGGACCAGCGTCACTTTCAGAGCTTTCAGCCGCCGCTCCAGGGCGGCGCTGATGTCGAAGGCACGGTCGGACACGGGGAACACCCGGTTCCCCCGCTCCGTTTTCAGCGGCACGCCCAGACGCTCAAAAAACGCCATGGCGTCCCGGCCGTCAAAGCGGGAAAAGGCGCTGTAAAGGAATTTTCCATTCCGGGGCGTATTAGCAAGCAGCGTCTCCAGATCCGCGTTGTTGGTCACATTGCACCGGCCCTTGCCGGTGATATTCAATTTTTTCCCCAGCCGTTCATTCGGCTCCAGCAGAGTGACAGACGCCCCCTGCTCCGCCGCGCAGATAGCTGCCATCATGCCGGCGGCCCCGCCGCCGACCACCACGATCCGTTTACTCATCATCCATCTTCCCAAATACGCCGAATTCGTTCCAGATGCCCTCCAGCTCCGCAAAGGTGGCGGACACATCCGTCCCCATCCGGCAGGCCAGCGCCACCAGCAGGGCGTTGATCAGGGACAGGGGCGCCACCATGGAGTCCACAAAGGAGATCATCTCGCAGGGCGCCAGCAGCGCCGCGTCGGACATCTGATAGACCGGAGACAGCTCGTTGTCCGTGATGGCCACGATGGTGGCCCCGCGGCCCTGGGCAAATTTCACCGTGTTCATGGTGACCTTGGAATACCTGGGAAAGCTGATGGCGATCATCACATCACCGGGCCCGATGCGGAAGAGCTGCTCCAGGATCTCTCCGGCGGCGGTGGTCTGCACCAGTGTCACATTCTCAGACAGCAGATGCAGGTAAAAGTTCAGATAGCCCGCCACAAAAGTGGAGGAACGGGCGCCCAGGATATAGATGTGCCGTGCGCTCTGGATGCGGTCCACCACCTTGTCGAACTCCTGGCGGTCCGCTCCGCTGACCACTTCCCGCAGCTTTTCAATGTCCGACTGCAGGACCGCCCCCAGAATGTCCTGGCCCGCAAACATGTCCCCCGCCGCCTGGATGCGCTGGGTGGAGGTCAAACGGCTGCGGATCATCTCCTGCAAGGCCCTCTGCATGCTGGGATATCCGTCGTAGCCCAGTTCCGATGCAAATCGCACCACCGTGGACTCGCTGACACCTGCCAGTTTGCCCAGCTTGCTGGCGGTCATGAATGCCGCCTTGTCGTAGTTCTCCAGGATATATCCAGCGATCCGCTTCTGTCCCTTGGAGAAGCTGTCCATATTGCGCTCAATGGTATGTAAAATGCTTTTCGCCATATGCCTTTCCTCCGCGTTTCCGGCCCCTTTGGGCCCACCGCGCCCGGTGCGTTATCCTGCCGTATTGTATCACAAATCCCACCGGATTCAAATGGTTTTTGCAGGATTTTTTCCGGAACTTGCAAAAAAACACGGAACTAACGTTCCGTGCTTCAGCTTGCTGAAAACTACCGTGTAAAAGGACAGACTATCGGTTATGCGGCGTCCCCGGTCTGTCTCACGTCTTTTTCATGCCTCTCTTAGAGCCTTGATCTCTTCCGCCGTTAAATACCGCCACGTTCCCGGCACCAGGTCCCCCAGCTCCAGGCTGTGCTCCCGCACCCGGCGCAGGCGCTTCACCGTCAGGCCGCAGGCGGCGCACATCCGACGGATCTGCCGGTTCTTCCCCTCGTGGATGGTGACAGCCAGCTCCGCCGTCCGGTGGGTCTGTCGCAGGACCTCCACATGGGCGGGCCGGATAGGCTCTCCCCCCAGATCTGTGACGGCAGACAGCCGCTCCGCCGCGCCTGTCACCGGCCCATAGACAGAGACGTGATAGGTCTTGGACACCTCATGGCTGGGATGCAGCAACTGCTGTGTCAGTTCCCCGTCGTTGGTCATCAGCAGCAGGCCCTCGGAGTCCAGATCCAGCCGCCCCACGGGATACACCCGGACGCCGCAGTCCGCCACCAGGTCCGCCGCCGTCCGGCGTCCCTTTTCATCGGACAGCGTGGTCACATAGCCCCGGGGCTTGTTCAGCATCAGATAGACAGGCTCCGCCCTGGATACCAGCGGTCTGCCATCCACACAGATCTCATCCCGGTCCGGATCGGCCCGCTGGCCCAGCTCCGCCGGAACGCCGTTGACCGTCACCCGTCCGGCGGTGATGTACCCCTCCGCCGCCCGACGGGAGCATATCCCAGCAGCGGAGAGCAGTTTTTGCAGTCTTTCTTCCATCGAATCGTTCCTTATGCCGGCAAACCCAGCTTCAGTGTACTCAGAGCGGATTCCAGCTTCGGCGGCACAGTCTCCCCGCACAGCAGGTCCACCCGCCCCACCTCAACGCCGTCCAGGGTGAACACGGCCTGTCCCACATTTGTCCCGGCGGCTACCGGGGCTGTCAGAGGGCCATCCAGTTCCACGCGCGTCTCCAGACGTTCCCCCTCGGCCACCGGCCACGCGAAGCTCTCCGCCGCCACCAGCGGCACCGTGCTTCGCAGGCCGCCCTGCACACCGGCCTGTCCGACCGGCTTTCCCAGCACCGCCGCCCGCTGGGCGGGATAGGCGGAAAAGCCGTATTCATACAGCGCTTGGTGGTCCGCCCAGTCGTTGCCGTCCTGGAGCGTCACCGCCACCAGCCGCTGTCCATTCCGCTCCCCGCAGCTGACCAGTGTCCGCCCCGCCGCCCGGGTATAGCCCGTTTTCAGGCCGATGCAGCCATCCATGTAGGCCAGGAGCTTGTTGTGGTTGGTCATGGTGCGTCCGCCGATGGTCACGCTGCGGGTGGAGGCGATGCGCACCAGCGTCTCATTCTCCACCGCCGCGCAGGCCAGCCGCGCCATGTCCCGGGCGGTGGAATAGTGGTCCTCATGGTCCAGGCCGTTGGGGTTGGCAAAAGAGGAGTGCTCCATCCCCAGCTCCTGGGCCGTCTTGTTCATCAGTTTCACGAATCCGGCCTGACTGCCGCCCACCGCGTCCGCGATGGCCACGGCGGCGTCGTTGCCGGAGCAGAGCAGCAGACCGTAGAGCAGCGTCTCCAGCGTCAGCTGCTCGCCCTCTTTCAGGTACATGGAGGAGCCCTCCGTCAGCGTGGCCTCCCGCTTCACCGTGACCACGGCGTCCAGGTCGCCCTCCCGGATCGCCACCAGTGCCGTCAGGATCTTGGTGGTGCTGGCGATCAGCATCTTCGCGTCGGCGTTCTGCTCATACAGCACCCGTCCGCTGTCCACATCCACCAAAATCGCTGATGCGGCGGAGGTCCCCACCGCGTGAGCCTGGCAAGGAACTATACTAAACAGCACTAGAAAGGCCGCCAAACAGCAGCCAAACCGTCTTGGCAAAACCATCACCTCATTTTTTGCAGTGATGGTAGTATACCCCTATCAGTCGGTTTCTTTTGCTTCCTTCTTGTCGAAATATTTTTCCACCTTATCCATGATATCGGGAACCATCTCCACCACGCGGTCCAGCGTGGACACAGGCGGCACCGCCACGGGCAGGACGCGGGTGGCGCCGTCCTTGATGACCAGGAACGCCACCGGATCGATCTTTACGCCAGCGCCGCTGCCGCCGCCGAAGTTCTCTTTGGGAGCCTTTCCGTAGTCCCCGCCGCCGCTGCCGAAGCCGAAGCTGACCTTGGAGATGGGGATCAGCGTCACACCGTCAGGGGTGGTGATGGGCTGTCCCACGATGGTGTTGGTGTCCACCATCTCGTGGATCTTCTCCATCGTAGAGCGCATCAGGTCGGTCAACGGGCTTTTCTTCTCCATCGTGTTATCCATTCTGCTCATCCTTTCTGATCCTGTTCCCTGCCGCTTCCAGTGAAACGGCCTGTTTCCTTAATGCATATCATGAGGCTGCGGCTTCCGCCGGTTCAGTCTTTGGCTGCTGCTTATGTTTTTTCTGAAAGCGAAGGAACCACCGCAGCGCCGGGATGCCCACGCCAAGTCCAACGGCCAGCAGCGTCCCAATCCGGATGGAGATCCCGACCTCGCCCTCCAGCACGGTCTCCCGTGTGTCAAAGTCGATGCCAATGTGGATGTACGGGTCCGGAATGACCAGCAGTTCTTCCAGCACCGGCATCGCCGTCCAGACGCCGGCATGGAGATAGCCGTACTGTTCCGCCGCTGCCGCCGGGTCCTCGCTGCCGCCCAGCGTCATCCGCAGGTCCAAGGGCTGGATGCGGATGCCCCGCCGCGTGCGGGCCAGCGCCCTTTTCAAAGGCGGCGCCAGGGCGCGGACGGCATCTTTGATATCCGCCAGGGCGATCTTCAGCAGGGCCTTCTTCTGTTTACCTGTCTCTGCCGCAGTTTTACCCTTTTTCGGCTTTTTAGGCGGCGTTTCCGCTTTTTCGCCTTTCTCTTTCGCAGGCAGGATCCGTATGTGGAAAGGACCGATCCTGGCGTCCACGGAGGCGGCCTCCTTTTGAAGCACCGCATGGATCCCCACACGGGTCCGGCACACCAGCAGGATCAGCGCCGCCAGGATGCCCAATATCCAAAGCCAGATCAACGTTCCACCCCCTCACCATCGTGTCCGCTTCGCTGGAACCCGCCGGGGGCCCAGCTTCGTATCCCTTGCCTCCGCCTGGGGGCGAAAGCTGTTTTATGCCTCGGTTGGAAAATCCGCGGTCTCCGGCGTATCCGCTCCGGTGATCTCCGTCTCCTCCACAGGATCAATGATCTCCCCGTTTTCATTCAGGCGCATCTGCCCCTCGCCGCCCAGGTCTGGCATCTCCGGCAGATCCTCCAGGCTGGTCAGGTGGAAGGCCCGCAGGAACTGCTTTGTTGTCCGGTACAGATGGGGCCGCCCCGGCACCTGCAGGCGTCCGCATTCCTCAATGAGCTTCCGCTCCTGCAGAAGTCCCATGGTATACGCGCTGTCCACGCCCCGGATCTGGTCCACAAAGGCCCGGGTGGTGGGCTGGTAATAGGCGATGATGGTCAGGACCTCCAGCGCCGGCTGGCTCAGCTTGGCGGGCTTTCGGATCTCAAAGGCCCTGCGGATCACATCGGCATAGTCCGGCGCGGAGCAGAGCTGCCAGCTGTCCTCAATGTGCAGCAGGCGGATGCCCCGGCGCTCATAGGCGTAGTAGTCCATCAGCTTCTGGAGCACCTGCTCCACGGTGGGCCGGTCCATCTCCAGGGCCACGCAGATGCGGTCCACATTCACCGGCTCGCCGGACGCAAATAAGATGCCCTCAATGGCGGATTCTATTTCTCTCATCTCCATGGTTTCCATGGCCGGTCTCTCCTTATATTTACAGCAATGTCAAATGATCCGGCAGCTCCCGATCCTGGCGGACGGTGCAGTCTGTCTCGGAGCCGGCCAGATGCAGCACGCGGGCACGGCACAGCTCCAGCACCGCCAGAAAGGTGGCCACCACCTCGCTGCGGCTGCGGTTGCCCCGGAACAACAGGCGGAACCGGGTAATGCCATGCTCCTTCAGCTGGCGGATGATCTCCCGTGCCTTGCTCTCCACGGGGTACGGCTCGTACTGGGCGATCTCCTGAAACGCGGTCCTGGGCGGCGGCAGCGTCCGTTCCGCCCGGTTCCGGATCTCCGCCATGGCGAGGATCAGGTCCGCCTTTTCCTGGCTGTATTCATAGATCTTGCCCCGCTCCATGGGCTCCGGGTTTCGGGTGATGATATTCCGCCCAAATTCCCCCATGGGGCCCAGCTTGACCGTCAGTGCCTTGATCCGGGCGTAGTTCTCGTTCCGGCGGCGCTCCTCCAGAGACTGGATCAGGGCGTCCATCTCGCTCTGGGCCTCCTCGTCCTCAATGGACAGCAGCATCCGCGTCTTGATGTAGACCAGATGGGACGCCATGGTGACGAACTCGCTGGCGACCTCCAGATCCATCTTCTGCCGCTGCTCCAGCCAGGTGATGTACTGGTCGCAGATCAGAGAGATGGAGATGTCCTGGATCTCCATCTTATTCTTGCCCAGCAGGAAGAGGATTAGGTCCAGCGGACCCTCAAAGTCCTGCATCTCCTCCGATCTGGAGCGGACGACTTTTTCCAATTTGTAGACAGGATTTTCCAAAAGAACACCTCAATCCGTCAAGTCGAAAAAGTGCCCTGTTTTCAATGGAAAAACAGGGTGAAAAAGGCCTGATACACCCCAAAGATCAAGTCGCTGATCAAATTGCCGCCGATGTCGGCAAAGGACAGCGCCAAAAGCACCAGGATCCCGTACCGCTCATAGCGCATCAGCTGCATGTAGGCCCGGTCCGGCAGAAAGACCGCCAGCACCTTGGAGCCGTCCAAAGGCGGGATGGGGATCAGGTTGAACAGCCCCAGTCCGATGGACAGCGGCGCCAGAGAATACAGGCAAAAGCCAAAAAGCACGTCCCAGGCCTGGCTGTACGGTGCGTAAAGGTAAATCACTTTAGCAATAAGCATTGCCAGCAGCGCCAGCAGAAAGTTGGAGGCCGGCCCCGCCAGAGCGGTGAGGGCCATCCCCTGCTTGGGCTTTTTGAAATACCGGGGATCCACCGGCACCGGCTTGGCCCAGCCGAACCCCACCGCGAACATCATGGCAAGGCCGAACCAGTCGATGTGGCGCAGAGGGTTCAGAGACAGCCTGTGCATGGATTTGGCCGTTGTGTCTCCCAGTGCATAGGCCGCCAGACCATGGCAGGTCTCATGGACCGTCAGGCACAAAAAAATGGCGGCTACCCGCAGGGCGGCATCCTCCATGGAGCCAAGGTCCAGGGCACGGAACAGTTCTTGCAGATAATGCAGCATAGCTCTCTCCAGTCATACCCTCGGTGTACAAAGGGCAATACGGTTTTTCAGGGCATCTTGGGCGGTTGACTTGCGTTGTTTTTGTTGCCGGGCGTCAGCCCGGCTGCCTCAAAAGCCTTGCCAACCACCAAATCTGCTCTTGAAAAACTCCGAAGGACCTGCCAGCGAGAAAAAATCGGCGCTGGCAAGGATGAGGACGCAGGTGGGCTGGATTCCCACAGAATCTCCCGAGGCCCGTTCCTTTGGGCCGAGGGTGGCACCCACCAATGACACCGCCAGCGTTGGCTTTAGCCGCTGGCAGGCGTGTTGCCCTTTGTACACCGAGGGTAATGCCCAAAATGCAGAATTATTATACCAAACCGCAGCAAAAAACACAAGGGAAATCCAAAATCTCCCCCTGTGTGCGCATAAAACTTCATGCGCGGCACGCGCACCGCGAAAAAAGCAAAAGCTGCTGCGCGGGAAGCTGCTGTACAGCATGTTCGGCCGTCCCGAAGGAGCGGAGAAATGGCACATCATATTAGACTTCATGAAAAAGTAGACGAAGTCTCCCCGCAAGGGGGATGCGATATTCGTAAGGCGCTGAAGCGCCAACGACTATCCAATGCTTTTTATAGCGCCGAAGGCGCGTTGAAGTCTTATGAGACGGCATTTGTGCCTGTGGCACAAATGGGCGCGCTTAGCGACGCCTTCTTCCGCAGAAAATATCTATTTTCTGTGGAAGAATCGTATCACATGATCAGTTGTGCTTTGCATAGCAAAAAAGGAACCGCCCTGCGGCGGTTCCTTTCAAACTTGCGAAAATCAGGCCTTCTTGGCGATCTCGGTCAGCTGGGTGAAGGCGGCGGCGTCATTGACAGCCAGCTCGGCCAGCATCTTGCGGTTGATCTCAATGCCGGCGACCTTCAGGCCGTGCATGAAGGTGGAGTAGTTCATGCCGTTCAGCTTGCAGGCGGCGGAGATCCGGGTGATCCACAGGGAGCGGAAGTCACGCTTCTTCAGCCGGCGGCCAGTGTAAGCGTAGGTCAGGGACTTCATCACCGCCTGGTTGGCAACGCGGAAATGCTTGGACTTGGAACCCCAGTAGCCCTTGGCCATCTTCAGTGTCTTATTTCTTCTCTTGCGCGTCATCATCGCGCCTTTGACTCTAGCCATTTGTTAAAACCTCCTATTTGAAACGTCTCGTATCTTACTTGTAGGGGATCATCTTGCGGATCGCGTCCACATTGGTGGCGTCCGCATAGCCGCCCGTGCGCAGACGACGAGTACGCTTGGTATCCTTCTTGGTCAGGATATGGCTCTTGAAAGCCTTGGCGCGCTTGACCTTGCCGGTCTTGGTCAGGTTGAATCTCTTTTTTGCACCGCTATGGGTCTTCAGCTTAGGCATAGTAGTAGCTCCTTCCGTGTATTTGAAAATCTTGATAACTTACTTTCCAGTCCTGGGAGACAGGAAGATGGACATCATCCGTCCCTCCAGCTTGGCGGGTTTGTCCAGGTTGGCGGCTTCGGCGCACTGTTCAGCGAAACGGTCCAGCAGCTCCTTGCCGATGTCGGTGTGAGCCATCTCACGGCCGCGGAAGCGGACGGAGACCTTGACGCGGTTGCCGTCGGCGATGAACTTCTGGGCGTTTTTCAGCTTCGTGTTGAAGTCTCCGATGTCGATGCCCGGGGACATCCGGATCTCCTTGATCTCGACCACATGCTGGTTCTTTCTGGCTTCCTTTTCCTTTTTGCTCTGCTCGAACCGGAATTTGCCGTAATTCATCAGCTTGCAGACCGGCGGAACGGCCTGGGGCGAGATCTTGACCAGGTCCAGGCCCTGCTCATCGGCGATCTTCAGGGCCTCCGCAGGGGCCATGATGCCGAGCTGCTCGCCTCCGGAACCGATCAAACGAATCTCCTTGTCGCGGATCTCCTCATTCAGTTCATGCACTTGCTTACTAATGGTCGAAGCACCTCCATTCATAAAATCACAAAACGCGGACACCACACAATGGCATCCGCGCGACAACAAACTGCTCCACGGCAGTCTGGGGTACAACGTTGTTGACCTCTTTGCCCATTGGCTGGAGGTGAGGCGGATGCAGTCAGCCTTCTTCGTTTTGCCTGATTAGTATACCAGCCGCATGTTGGTTTGTCAACCGTATTTTTCGAAATTTTTGTGTATATTTTCACGGACTTCTGTCCAGAATATCGGCTGTACCAGTGATGCGAAAGGAGGTACTTTTATGCAGAACCGTGAAAACAACCAGAATGAGCGCAATCAGAACCAGAACCAGCGCGAGAACAAGCAGCAGAATGAGCAGCGCAACCAGAAGGAAAACCGCAAGTAAGCCCTTGCTCTTTACAAACACGCGGCGGGACGCAGTACCCGCCGCGTGTTTTTTATGATCCGATATCAAACTCGGCGGCCAGCAGGAAATCGATATGGCCGCCCGGCTCCCGGTACTCAAAGAACCATTTTACCACCCGGTAATGCCCCTCCGGCAGGGAGCCGTACAGATCGGCCCACATCAGCTCCTGTTCCACGGTCTCGCCCTTGGGATAGATCAGTGCCTCGGCGGTGTTGTCGTACCCATCTTTCCTGGTCTCCAGCCAGTACCATTCCCCATTCACTTCCTTTTGCAGGGAAAAATCATACGCGTTTCCGCTGTCGATCTCTCTGTCCGTGGTGTTCAGGATCTCAACTGTGACGGTCCCCGGATATGCCGTTCCCTCCGCAACGGTCATGGTCACGCCCTCATAGGTATTGACCTCGCCCTCAAACTTCTCCCCTGTTTTGGCCTCCCCGCCGCAGCCGGTCAGCAGCAGAACGCAGAGCAGGACTGCCATACAATCGCGTTTTCGCATAGGCTGGCTCCCCTTTCCGGCATGTATTTATCTCTTCAGACGGCGCGTTTCCTGTAAAAGTTCCCAGGAATCACCGCTTATTTGGAGTACAGGCTGGAGGATGATACGCCGCCATCCACTGGGAACGCGCCGCCGGTGATATATTCGGTCCCGCCTCTTCTCTTCCAGTTTTTCCTATTATATGCCTTTTCCAAATGGGTGTAAATCGTTTCTTACGCCCCTGCGAAATATGGTATCATTGCCCACGATATCAAATCTTCCAGAAGAGATGGACCGCCCATGGAAAACGTGAAAAACACACTGGCCGCCTGTCTGCCCTCTTCACCATCACTGTGCGGGGATCCACATTCATTTCCAGCAAAAAACTGCCGGGCGCGATGCTCACCACCCTGGATGTCGTGATCTCCCAGCGGCCCACAAAAGAGAAAAGCTCGGACAGCCTGCTGCTGTAAAGCGGCGCCTGCCGGCGTCTGAAAAAGCACCCGCTCCATCAAACGGAGCGGGTGCTTCTTTCTGTGTATCTATGTTACCCGATATATCAGCGGCGGCGAATGAATTGGATATTGCCGTCCACCCGGCCCGTTACGCCGTCCACGGTGCAGGCACTGGAGAACTGCCAATAGTCCATCTGATAGTAGAAAGTGGGGTACAGCTTCTCGGAGGATGCGCTCTTGTACTCCGGATACCAGTAGAGATAGGGCGCCAGGGCGTCCTGGTCGTACTTGATGTAGCTGACATACTGTCCGGCGTAGACCATGGGGGTGTAGCCCGCCTCGGCGACGCGTTCGCAGAAGGCCACGGCGCAGGCCGTTGCCATCTCCGGCGTGGTGCCGTAGACACGGTAGGAGGCATCGTGCATCTCCCAGTCATAGGCCACGGGACCGTCAATATCATAGCCCCGCAGGAGCTCGATGACGTAGTCTGCCTCCTCAATGGCCTCCTCCACGGTGATGGCCTGGGCAAAGAAGTACACGCCGGTCTCAATGCCCGCCGCCATGGCTCCCTCGATGTTCTTTCCGTAGAAAGCGTCCGTGTTCAGCGAGCCGGAGCCGTAGCCCCGGAACCCCACACGGATCATGGCGAAATCCACGCCGTCCTCCGCGGCAGCCTCCCAGTCGATGGTCTTGTCCGGTCTGGCCTGGTTCTGATAGGCGGAGATGTCGATGCCGAAGCGGGTCCTGAATTCGTCTCCCACATAGACCAGCCGGTCATCCTCCCACACAAAGTCCCCTTCGCCTACCTGAATGGGCTCCGCGTCCTCGTATACGGGGATCTGCTTATTGTCATAGCTGATGTATTCCCCGGTGGTCTCGCCGGGAGTATAGACCTCGCCGGGCTGGATGCCCGGTGCCTCCGGGGTCTCCGGATCTTTGGGCTCCTCCGGTACGACAGGCTCCGCGACCGTTGTCGGCACGATGGAACTGAAATTCCGGATGTGGCCCATGACCGTCACGTTGGAGAGAAGCACATCCCCTACAACGCCAGGGGCCAGGATCAGGTCGCCGTAGATGGTCATGTTCTCCAGGGCCGCGCCGTCGGCGGCGTTGATCATCAGTGTCCCCTGGACATCGCCGGAATAGGTGCCGGAGGTCTGGACGAGTGTCTGGATCATATTGCCAAGGATGTTGACGATCTCCGCCCGGGTAATAGGCTCCTGGGGACGGAAGTTGCCGTCCCAGCAGTCCGTGATGTAGCCCCGGACCGTCATCTCCGCCACAGGGCCTTTGGCATACTCCGCGAACTGGCCGGCGTCGCCATAGGGCAGGTCGGTGGTGGTGGCGTCGATATGAAAGGCGCGGGCGATCATCGTCACCGCCTGCTGGCGGGTGATGGTGTCCCCCGCCAGGGCCTTGCCGTTGTTGCCCAGATACACCCCGGCGGCGTGAAGCTTCAGGATGGCGCTCTCCCAATAGTTCCCCTTGATATCGGAGAAGGTGCCCGCGCCGGAGATGGACTGAAATTGCAAAAAGCGGTCCATGATGCCCGCGAAAGCGCCCCGTGTGATGGAGTTGTCCGGTCGGAACGTCCCGTCCTCATACCCCTGGATGATGCTGTATTCCTCGCTCCACTTGGCGATGGAGCTCTCGGCCCAGTGTCCGGCGGTATCGGTGAACGCGGCCGCTGGCGTCAGAGCCAGGGCGGCGGCCAGCGCCGCGGACGCCAGCCGTTTCGGCAGTCGAATGTGATGCATGGCAGTCCCTTTCTGTCGTTTTTTGTCGGTTTGGATATCAAAAAAAGCGCCGCGGCCCAGTGTGGGCTGCGGTGTTATGTCACCCTTTGAACAGCGCCTTTTTTTATTATAGCGGACGTTGCCTCTCCGGTCAAGGCACATGTAGGGATTTGTCAAAAAATGTTATGTCTCCCAATACAGGAAGCCTCTGCCTCTCCCGCCGCTCCTTTTTTGTTGGACGCATCATCTCTTCATTTGGTTCCGCCGCCGGAAAAAAACGGCGAAACAGCCAAAGAAGTCCCCCTCCTTTTGGCTGTTCCGCTGTTTCTCCTATGCAGTTTTGCGGGGAATGAACGCTCTGCCCCGGCTGTCCTCCCGGACGATGGAGCTGCTGTGAAAAACCGACAGCAGGATCCCTAAAAGCGCACAGTCCACCACCAGAGCTGTGCCGCCGTCGGAGAGCAGCGGGTATGGGAAGGGTGTCAGAAGTGCTTTCCAGCCCAAAAGTCCTGTCATCGTCTGGACCACATAGGCGGCGGCCTGCCAGGTCAGTGTCAGCAGAACGGCGGAGGCCAGCAGGCGGCCCAGCACCGCCGTCTGGCGGCGGCATGTTCGCCAGCCCACAGCCAGCAGGACCGCCATGGGTGCCTGCACCGCCAGGAAGCCCAGCCAGCCGAAGTTTGCCAAAACCGCAAACAGCATATCGTCGTAGTGTGCAAAGTCGAGTATCCAGTGCAAACTCTCCTGCCATTGTGCCGGGTTCTCCCATTCCTTCGGCATGTCGGCCGCGCCCACCAGCCGGGCGTTAGACAGCAGCTCCCGGACAAACCGCTTCGAATATACGGCGTAGTCATCCTTCCCACCCTGTGCCCGCCAAACCGCGTCGATCAGGGAATGGGGCGCTCCGCCGGTCAGGACCGTCAGCGCCAGCAGGATGGCCCCCAGCGCGGCCAGGGCATAGCCCGCCACCAGCAGCCAGTTCCGCTTTTGCCCGCCAAACCAGCCGCTTTTGACGGCCAGCATCAGCAGCGCCGTGTTGCACAGCAGCGTGGGCCAGAGCATCTGCATCCATCCCAGGGCGATCCACGGAAGTGTGGGCGCAAGCCCCAGAACACAGCAGGCCGCAAGTCCCCGTGTCCCCTTCTCCCGCAGGGCGTAGATCGCCAGCGCCATGGCGAAGGGCAGCAGCAGGGGCAGATAGTCCCCCAGCGAATGTGTGTAGCTAAAAGAAGGGAGCGTGACTTCCAGCAGGGGGCGGCCAAACACCGCCGCCGTCACCAGCCCCGCCGCCAGCAGAGGCCTCTTTCCAAAAAGGGTGTAGTCCAGAAAATACAGGAGGACCATGGCCCCCAGCGCCAGGACAATGGTGCCGCCCCAGCGGGGAGCATAATAGTCCGCAAGATAGCTCACGCCCCAATGCTGGTACACCCGGAAGCCCAGCCAGACCGCCAGAGAAAGCATAACCGGGACAAAGATCCCCCAGGCGGACCTGGGCCGGTGGATGCGGTCCAGCTCCGTGCCCACGGTCACCGGGTCCCCCATCTCCTCCACCGCCAGGCGCTCCGCCTCCTCCGGACTGTTTTCCTCCTCCGCGAAGGCGTCCCGCTGGTCCTCCAGGTGCCGCTTCAGTTCCAGGGCCACCATGGGCCTGGCCCGCTTCCACCGGATCTGCTCCTCCACCGCTGTCAGATATGCCTGTATGGTCTTACGCTCTGGCACAGCAGGCACCTCCCTTCAAAACCCGGCCCACAGCGTGGGCATAGGCGTTCCAGGACGCCTCCTTCTCCCGGAGGGCCGCGCCGCCCTCCTTTGTCAAATGATAGTACCGCCGGGGCTTTCCGGCGGCGGCCTCCCCCTCGTAGGCCGTGACAAGTCCCTTTTCTTCCAGACTGTGGAGCAGAGGGTACAGCGTCCCTGCCTTCAGGTGGAAAGTGTCATCGCTGCGGCGCTTCAGCTCCTCGATCATCTGATAGCCGTACTTGTCCCCGTCCTCCAGCAGCTTCAGCACCAGCAGGGCCATGCTTCCGCTGACCAGGCTTTTTTCCAGTTCCATACAGCTCCTCCTTATATCGGTAATCTATATATTTGATTATATATCGATTTTCTATATATGTCAATCATAACCACGGCCGTGCCGGTGGCTTTTTTACAAAAATGAAAGGAGAGCGGCCTTCGCCGCTCCCCTTTGGTCCACAAAGATCAGTCGTTGTTCCAGTTGTGCCAGACGTTCTGCACGTCATCGGAATCCTCCAGCATGTCGATGAGCTTTTCCATGTTCTTCACGTCGCCCTCGTCGCTGAGAGTGATGTAGTTCTGGGGCACCATCTCGATGTCGGCGTTGACAAAGCTGTACCCCTTCCCCTCCAGGGCCTTCACCACGTCGTTGAAGGCGTCGGGATCGGTGGTGATCTCCAGAGCGGGACCGTCGGCCTCGAAGTCGGCGGCGCCGGCCTCCAGCGCGTCCATCATCACAGTGTCCTCGTCCAGCTCGCCCTCCTCGTTGTCGATGACGATGACGCCCTTCTTGTCGAAGGACCAGCTGACGCAGCCCTGAGCGCCCATGTTGCCGTTGCACTTGTCAAAGGCGTGGCGCACTTCGGGGGCGGTGCGCTGGCGGTTGTCCGTCAGGGCCTCCACGATGACGGCCACGCCGCCGGGGCCGTAGCCCTCGTAGGTGACGGCCTCGTAGTTCTCGGTGCTGCCGGCGCCCAGCGCCTTGTCGATGGTGCGCTTGATGTTGTCGTTGGGCATGTTCACGGCCTTGGCCTTGGCGATGACGGTGGCAAGGCGGGAGTTGTTGTTGGGATCGCCGGAGCCGCCGCCCTCTTTCACGGCCACGATGATCTCCTTGGCGATCTTGGTGAACGCGGCGGAGCGCTTGGCGTCCTGCGCGCCCTTGGTCTTTTGGATATTATGCCATTTAGAATGTCCGGACATAGGTAGTTACTCTCCTTCAACGTAATAGTGGATGACTTCCCGGTGGGAAGCGGATTTTTCAACGGTCAGTTCCGGGAACCGGCCGGATAGATACGAGACGAGCTTTGCGCAGATGGGGTCCTCCGTGGGGAAATGGCCCGCGTCGATGAGGTTGATGCCCTTCCCCTTCGCGTCCAGGAACTGGTGGTAGCTCAGGTCCGCGGTGACGAAGGTGTCGCACCCGGCGGCGATGGCGGCGTCCTCAAACTCGCCGCAGGCGCCGCCGCCCACAGCCACCTGATGGACAGGCCGGCCGGCGTCGGCGTAGCGCACGCCGCTGCATTGCAGGGCCTGACAGACGAAGCGGACAAAATCCGGCAGCGCCATGGACTCCGCCAGCAGGCCGCACCGGCCCACCTGGTTGTCCGTAAAAGGCCCAGGGTCGACAAGCTTCAGCGTCTCCGCCAAAACGTCGTTGACACCTCCCTCAGCGGCGTCCAGATTGGTGTGCATGCAGATGGCGGACACGCCGCTGCGCAGCAGCTTCAGCAGCAGATGGCCCTGGGGCGTGTCGTCCCGGATGCTCTGCACCGGCAGCCACCGGCAGTTCATCACGGGATGGTGGGCCACGATCAGCTCACAGCCTTTGGCAATGGCCTCGTCTGCCACATCTTCAGTGATATCCAGAGCCACCAAAACCCGGGAGACGGGCCAATCGGCATCCCCCAGCAGATGGCCCACATTGTCCCACTCCATGGCGAGCTCCCGGGGAGCCACGTCAAACAGGGCCTGTTCAATTTCACGGACAGTTGGCATGGCGCCACTCCTCTCGCATGGCCAGCAGCGCTGTGAGAATGTCCCGCAGCCCGTCGGCCTTTTGCCGGTCCGCAGGCTCCGCCGAGCGGTTCAGGCCCGCCACGGCCCCTTGCAGCCGGATGATCTTCTCAATGATGTAACGGTCCCCCAGCGGGTCGCGGAGCAGCTTTGCCCCGCCCCAGAGCTGACCTAAGGAGAGTGTCATCTCCCCCGATCCGGCCTCCATCACGGGATAGATGGTGCCCCGGTCACAGGCCAGCGCCTCCCGGGTGATGGCATAGCCGTGGTCCATCAGGAACCGCCGCAGCTCCTCCGCCCTGGTCTGGGGCTGGAGCAGCAGGGTATGGCGCCCGTCCGCCGTCCAGGGCGCGGCGGCCAGGATGGCGGCGATGTTCTCCCCGCCCATGCCGGCGATGACGATGGTGTCCGCCTCGTCGGGCCGGATGAAGGCCAGACCGTCTCCCAGGCGGAAGTCGATGCCCTCCGCCCCGTAGGTCCGGCCAGTCGCCCTGGCCCGTTCCAGGGGGCCCTTCCGCAGGTCGCTGGCAATGGCAGAGGCCACACGGCCGTGAAGCGTCAGCCACACGGGCAGATAGGCGTGGTCCGTGCCAACATCAGCGAGCTTGGCGCCGGGAGGCACCCAGCCGGCGATGAGGGCCAGCCTGGGACTCAGTTCCAGTTGTTTCATGCTTCCTCCGTGGAAGGACGCATACGGTTGCCCGTATGCGTCCTGTCGGTCCTCTCTTACTGGGCCTTGTTGGCTTCCTCATTCACCAGGGCCAGCAGCTTTTCCACATCCACGCCGTGGACCATGCAGGCCTCTTCCACCGTCTCGCCCCGGGAAGAGGGGCAGCCCAGGCAGTGCATGCCGATGGACAGGAAGATGGGAGCGGTGTGGGGGGCAATGTCCAGAATATCACCAATGATGGTGTCTTTGGTAATTTCGATCATGGGAAAGTTCCTCCATTCCAAATTTCAACGGGAAATAACCGTGTCGCGGGTATTATACTCTATTATGGGCGCGAATTCAATAGAAAATCCGAGAAAACCGTGGATTTTGCGAAAAGTCGGCGCAGAGATCCGGCCCTGCCGTGATGGGGCCGGGATTCCCCGGCCTGTCCACAGAACGCGTCCCTCTCTATTCATGCCAGCAGTCCAAAAAAGCGGCGCCCGCTCTCACGGACGCCGTTTTTCTGCAAGAAACAAAAGCTGTATACAGTTTGTTATCTCTGCTCGCGCATCTTGGCGAAGCACTCGCTGCAATACACGGGACGGTCAGACTTGGGCTCGAAGGGAACCTTGGCCTCGCCGCCGCAGGAAGCGCAGACAGCGGTGAAGTACTCGCGAGGGCCGCGGGCGGCGTTCTTGCGGGCGTCACGGCAAGCCTTGCAGCGCTGAGGCTCGTTCTGGAAGCCGCGCTCGGCGTAAAACTCCTGCTCACCGGCGGTAAACACGAACTCCTGGCCGCACTCTTTGCACACTAAAGTCTTGTCTTCGTACATGATTTTACCCTCTCTTTGAAAAGAAAAATATATTGCGTTCAGCTTTTGCTGAGATCGCCGGAAAGTAACTGCTGTGCCACCTTGCGTCGAATGCGCTGCACAGCGTTGTCCACGGACTTTGGGGGCTTGCCTACCGTTTCGGCAATTTCCCTGCATGAAAGGCCGTCTAAATAGTACCCCAAAATCTTCGCTTCAAATTCGGACAACTGTTTCCGGACACCGGATAAGAGGGCTGCCGTGTGCTCCCTGTCGATCAAAAAATCTTCAGGGTTTCGCTGCGCCAAGTTATTGGGACCAGAGGTGTAGGAATTACTGTCAAATTCGGGAGTATCCAGAGAAACCGACTGGTTAAGCGCCTTGTGCTTCTCCCGCGCCGCGGCGCGGAGAACGGAATACAGCCGGTTACGAATGCAGATTTCCGCAAAGGTCCGGAACGACGCCTCTTTCACAGCGTCATACTCGCGGACCGCCTTGATGAGCCCCACCATCCCCTCCTGGATCAGATCCTCGCTGTCGCCGCCCACCAGAAAGAAGGGCCGCGCGCAGGTGCGGACGAACCGGATATACCGGGTGACCAGCGCCTCCTCCGCCATGCGGTTTCCGGCGGCTGCCAGAAGGCACAGGTCCTCGTCCCGCATCTGTTCCAGGGACATGATTTGGTTCTCACAAGATTTGTTCATATGGTATTATACCTGTCTACTCTATCAAATGTCAAGTAAATGTTAAAAATTCACGGAAAAAATCCTCAGAATTTTAAGGATTTTATAAAATCTGCCAGACGGCCCGCCACGGCTTCCGCGATCCCGGTGGTCTTAGCCTCCACCATGACGCGGATCAGCGCCTCGGTGCCGGAGGCCCGGACCAGCACCCGGCCCGCGCCCGCCAGGGCGTCCTCCTCCCGCTTCACGGCCTCCGCCAGCTCCGCCGACGCCATGATCTTCTCCTTCACGCCGCCGCTGTGGGGCACCTCCACGTTGATCAGGACCTGGGGATACGCGGCACAGATGGACGCCAGCTCGCTGGCCCTCTTCCCGGACCGGGCCAGGACCTGGAGGAACTGGAGGGCCGTCACCTCGCCGTCGCCGGTGGTCTCCAGGGCGGTGAAGATGGTGTGGCCGGACTGCTCGCCGCCGATGCGGAAGTCATGGCGCAGCATCTCCTCCAGCACGTTCCGGTCGCCCACGGCGGTGCAGATCAGGTCGATGCCGTTGTTCCGGCAGAACTCGTGGAGGCCCAGATTGCTCATGACCGTCGCCACGATGGTGTTGCCGTTCAGCGCTCCCCGGCGCTTCATGTCCAGGGCGCAGACAGCCATCACCTTGTCGCCGTCGATCATATTTCCCCGCTCATCCACCAGCAGACAGCGGTCCGCGTCGCCGTCAAAGGCCACGCCGATGTCATAGCCGCCCTTCACCACCATGGCGGACAGATCCTCCATGTGGGTGGAGCCGCAGCGGTTATTGATGTTCACACCGTCCGGCTCCCGGTGGAGGAAGTCCGTCCGGGCCTTGAAGCGGCCGAACAGCTCCGGCGCGGTGGCGCTGGCGGCGCCGTTAGCGCAGTCCACCAGGATCTTCAGCCCCGCCAGATCGGTTTCCACCGTGGAGGCCACGAAGTCGATATACTCCCGCTTCAGCTGGCGCATGCCGTGGTGGCGCAGGCCGATCTCGCCCCGGGTGCGGTGCTTCATAGGCTCGCCGGAGAGGATCCTCTCCTCGATGCGGGCCTCCACCTCGTCGGAGAGCTTGTAGCCCTGGCCGCTGAAGACCTTGATGCCGTTGTGCTCATAGGGGTTGTGGCTGGCGGAGATGACGATGCCGGCGTCGGCCCGCTCCCGCCGGGCCAGATACGCCACGGCGGGGGTGGGGATGGTGCCCACCGGCTTCACGTCGCCGCCCATGTCGCAGATGCCCGCGATCAGGGCGGATTCCAGCATGTCGGAGGAGATGCGGGTGTCCTTGCCGATGACCACGGTGGGACGGCTCCCCTTCTCCTCCATCAAAACAGCGCCCACGGCCTGCCCCACGCGGAAGGCCATGTCGGCGGTCAAGTTCTCCCCCACCACGCCGCGAATGCCGTCGGTTCCAAATAATTTACCCATAATCCATTACCTCGTTTGCTTCAAAACTCTGATGCGCCCCCGTTTTCTTTTCGGCAAGACGAAAAGAAAACGGGGGTTCATTCCCAGCACGGCAAAGCCGTGCAATCTCTCTCCGCCCGCAGGCGCCTCTCCTCACCGCTCTTCCGAGCGTCCCGCCAGATAGTCCAACGACACGCCGAAGTGGTCGGCGATGGCAATAAACGTATCTAAACTAGGCCGGTGTTCTCCGGATTCCAAATACTGATACGGCCGCTCACCGATTCCAATAGCTGTGGCGACCTGCTTTTGCGTCTCGCCCGATTCTTTGCGGAGTTCCCGCAATCTTTCCTTAAGTTCCATTGGTCCATCCTCTTGACACGCTCAATAAAGCGTGGTATCATCATTATACACGCTTCAAAGAGCGTTTGAAAGGAGTTCTTTATATGTCAGATTTTATGAAATGGCTGTATGTCCAATACATCCGCCCACAGCTGGACAATGCCCCGCCGGACGAATACGAGATGTGGCTCTCCCTGCTGGACGGCAATCTGACCAGCGACATGCGCCGGGATTACGAAAAGTGCCGGGAGTTCACCGCCATCCACGCCTTCCTGCTGGGCCTGCGCACGGGCCGGGGCCTGCCGCGGTGACGCTCACAGCGTCAGCTGGTCCATGGGGTTCTCCGGCATGGCGCCGCCTGGGATCGGCTTGTGGAGGTGCTGGTACGCCTTCTGCGTCACGCACCGGCCCCGGGGCGTCCGTGTCAGGAAGCCCAGCTGCATCAGGTACGGCTCGTACACGTCCTCCAGCGTCACGGCCTCCTCGCCGATGGTGGCGGCCAGCGTCTCCAGGCCCACAGGGCCGCCGTTGTAGTTGTCGATGATGGCCCCCAGCATCCGGCGGTCCACCGGGTCCAGGCCCAGATAGTCGATCTCCAGGGCGCACAGGGCCTGGTCCGCTACCTCCTTGGTAATAACGCCGTCGGCCTTCACCTGGGCAAAGTCCCGGACGCGGCGGAGCATCCGGTTGGCGATGCGGGGCGTGCCCCGGCTCCGGCGGGCGATCTCATAGGCGCCCTCGTCCACGATGTCCACGTTCAGAATGCCGGCGGACCGGGTGACGATGGTCGCCAGCTCCTCCGGGGTGTACAGCTCCAGCCGCAGCGTCACGCCGAAGCGGTCCCGCAGGGGCGCGGACAGCTGCCCCGCCCGGGTGGTGGCGCCGATGAGGGTGAACCGGGGCAGGTCCAGCCGGATGGAGTTGGCGGACGGCCCCTTGCCCACGATGATGTCCAGGGCGTAGTCCTCCATGGCGGGGTACAAAATCTCCTCCACGGAGCGGTTCAGCCGGTGGATCTCGTCCACAAAGAGGATGTCCCCCTCGCTGAGGTTGGTCAAAAGCGCCGCCAGGTCGCCGGGCTTTTCAATGGCGGGGCCGGAGGTGATGCGGATGTTGACGCCCATCTCCTGGGCGATGATGCCCGCCAGGGTAGTCTTGCCCAGGCCTGGGGGGCCGTGGAGCAGCACGTGGTCCAGGGACTCCTCCCGCTTCCGGGCGGCCTGGATGAAGATGGAGAGGTTCTCCTTGGCCTTCTCCTGTCCGATGTACTCCTTTAAGGTCCTGGGGCGCAGGGAGACCTCGCCGCTGTCCTCCTCCAGAAAGGTCTTGGCGACGATGGGCTCCTCATAGATGTCGTTTCCAAAATCGATGCTCATGGGTTCACTTCCTTATGGTTTCACCATCTTCTTCAGGCTCTGGCGGATGATCTCCTCCAGAGGCAGGTTTTCCACGTCCACGCCCTTGAGGGCCATGGAGACCTCCTGGCTGGAATAGCCCAGCACCGCCAGGGCCTGGGCGGCCTCTGTGGCCTTATTTGTAAAGGCAGGCACATTCACAGATGCCCCGCCGGAGAAATCCAGTCCGGTGGCGGCGCTCTCCCGAGCCATCTTGTCCTTCAGCTCCAGGATGATGCGCTGGGCGATCTTCTTGCCGATGCCCGGCGCCGCCGTCAATGTCTTGGTGTCCTCCGTCACGATGGCCATGGCCAGGCCCTCCGGCGTGGAGGAGGACAGGATCGCCAGCGCCGCCTTGGGGCCGACGCCGGACACGCCCAGCAGCAGCTTGAAGCTGTTCAGCTCGTTCTGGCTGGCGAAGCCGTATAGCTCAAACACGTCCTCTCCCACGTTCAAATAGGTATAGAGTCTCCCCCGCTGGCCCTTTTTCAGGCTGGACAGGGTGTTGTTGGTGGTTTTGCAGGCGTAGCCCACGCCGCCGCAGTCGATGACCGCCAGATACGGCAGGATCTCGGCCACTGTGCCGTCGAGATAGTAGAACAAGGCAATACCTCCCAAATAATTGACAATGGACAATTGATAATTGACAATGAATGCACACTAGACATACGTGCTTCTCTTGGGCGCGGCCATTTCCGGGAGGTTCTCCATAACAACGGGACCACCGGCGCCGGATAAGCGCCATAATTGTCCATTGTCAATTAAATCGTTTCTTTTACGTTCCCCATCTGCGGCAGGCGCGAGGTGAAGCTTCTGGCATGACAGAGGGCCAGCGCCAGGGCGTCCGCCGCGTCATCGGGCCGGGGGACGGCCTTCAGCTTCAGCAGCCGCTTCGTCATGTCCATCACCTGCCGCTTTTCCGCCTTGCCGTAGCCTGTCACCGCCAGCTTCACCTGAGAGGGCGTGTACTCATGGAGGGGAATGCCGCACTTCTCCGCGGCGCAGAGGATCACGCCCCGCCCGTGGGCCACGGCGATGCCGGTGGTGATGTTGGTGTTGAAGAACAGCTCTTCGATGGAGATCACGTCCGGCTTCAGCTGGCCGATCAGGTCCTCCATGTCGCGGCTGATCTGATACAGCCGCCGGCTGAGGGGCAGCCCCGCCGGGGTGGTGATGGCCCCGTAGGTCACCATATGGACTTGCCCCCGGTCCGCCTCCACCAGGCCGAAGCCGATGGTGGCAAAGCCGGGGTCGATGCCTAAGATGCGCATGGCGGCTCCTCTCTGATTTGCATTCTTTGCATTCTTAGTTAGTATAGCAAATTTCGCGGCAATACGCAACCGAAAAAACGAGCGCCCGAACGGGCGCTCGTTCAGCTTGTCGAAAAAGTCTTTTCGGCAAGCTGCTTAAGATTTCAGAACTTTAAAAAAGTTCTGAAATCTATTGAATCTATTGATTTGAATGGCGCAGGGCACCCTTCCTGGGTTCCCCGCGCACACCCCTCCTTCCCGTTTTCTTACTCTGCCGGGTTTATTGACAGTCAGAACGAGCGCCCGACCGGGCGCTCGTTCCCTAATATACACGACCGCTGAACGCCGTCACTTGATGGGGATCGTGATGGGGGTTTCAAAGGTGCTGATACTGCTGAACAGCGGCTCCAGATACGCCGTATCGCCATGGTAGCCCGCCAGAGGGAATTCGGTGGTGAACACGCTGTCACTGTCCACCCGTTCCCCTGTGGAGCGGTCTATATAACCGTAGGTGTGGCTCTCCTGGGTAATATCGTATTCCTGGCCCGTCTCGTCCCAGAAAGTATGCTGGAACAGGCCGAACATGGTGTGTTCCCCCTTGATCCCCGCCACGAAAGAGATAATCCAGCCGCCGGATAGCTCTTCCGCCTTCAAAAAGCGGACATCCTCCGGCAGATTTTCCGCCGTGCCCTGCCGCAGATCCAGCCGGACCCGAGGCGCCGATTTGGCCAGCCACTCCGCCCCGGTGATGTGGAGTGTCAGCTTCCGGCTGCTTTCAAAATAGGGGCTGTCCAGCCAGACGGTGGAATCGTCGCTGCCGCCGGTCATGCCGGAGGACAGGAGGCCGTTGGTGGTCGGCCGGAACTGATGGCCCGTCTCGTCCTCCATGTAGAACTCCAACCCGGTGAGCCAAGCGTCGTTGCCTGTGTCTGTGCGGAGATTCAGCCGCATATGGGTCGGATAGACCTCCGCCTCTGTGATGGAAACGGTGCGGCCGTCCAGCTCAAACACGGCCTCCACTGGGAATATCTCCCCCTTGGCGGTGAACTGGGGGTCAAATTCCAGGGTGAAGGTGAACTCCGCCAGGTACTCCGGGTCATCGCTGACGGGGGAAAAGGGGTCGTCCTCCCCGGCGGGAACCGGCGCCGCCGGTTCCGCGTCACCGCGGCCCGCGTAGACCTTCAGTTGGAAATTCAGCGTTTCCGGGATATCCAGCTCAATGAAGTCCAGCCGGAAAGACCGCAGTTCTCCGTTGGGCGTGCCATAGGAGCTGCTGCCGCCGCTCCACCCTCCTGTCTCCCCCGGCAGAAGGACGTCGCCGTTGGCCTCCAGTTGTGAATACTGGCGGGAGTCCAGGGTGTAGTAAATGTTGAGTTGTTTCATGTCCACGATGACGTATTCCACCGTTGCGGTGATGCCGTTCACCGTCTGGCTCTGGCCGATGGGCTGCACATAATCGTTCTCCACAGCGGCGGAGAGACTGGGCGACCAGGCCACGGCCTTCGCCAGCTCCCGCAGGATGGGCACGCTGCCGCAGGCCCGGGCAAAGGGTGGAAACAGGTTCACCAGCAGCATGAAACCCAGGAAGCAGGCCGCCAGGCTCCCCGCCGGGATGCCGAAAAAGCGCCATTTCTTCCGTGAAGTATTCTTCCTATTCAGTGCTCGCTCCACCGTGTATTCCAGTGCTTCCGGCGTCCGGTCCAGCTCCGCCAGCAGGACGGCGTATTCCTCGTTGCGGTTCATAGGTTC
Source organism: Oscillospiraceae bacterium (assembly GCA_021771635.1). GTDB lineage: Bacteria > Bacillota > Clostridia > Oscillospirales > Oscillospiraceae > Oscillibacter. The sequence continues at coordinate 87,023 of JAETOQ010000001.1, forward strand.
TCCTCCTCTCCCAGTTCCAGACGCAGCAATTGCAGAGCCTTTCTCTGCCGGGTGGCGGCGGTGCCCTGGGGAATGCCCAGCGCGGCGGCGGTCTCCGCCTGGGTGTACCCGGCGAAGAACCGCAGGATCACCACCAGCCGCAGGTCCTCCGGCAGACGACGGACCGCCTCGCGCAAAGGCAGGGCGTCGTAAGCGTCCGGCCCGGCGGTATCGGGAAGAGACTCCTCCGGTGCGAACCGCTTCCTGCGGCGCAGCTCCCGGTGGCACTCGTTGATGAGGATGCGTGTCAGCCAGGTCTCGAAAGCCTCCGGCTGGCGCAGCTTTTTCAATGCCCGCAGGGCCTGATACACCGCCTCGTCCACGGCCTCCAGGGCGTCGGCCTCGCTGCCGAGGTACAGGTATGCGGTCCGGTACAGCCGCGCCTTGACCGCCTCCGTCCGGGCGGCGAATTCGTCCTTGTCCACAGGCGCCCCTCCTTTTCTCTTTCTGTCTATTAGAGTTTGCAAACGTGGATTTTGTTTTTCGATCAGAAAAATTAGGCGCAAAAAAAGTCCCGGCCAAGGCGTGTACCTGGACGGGACACCACTGCCCCTGGCCAACCGCGGCCAGGGCCGCCTTTGCCATGCAAAGGCGAGGGGGTTCAGCGGAGGCGGGCACGCCCGCCGAAGCGTCTAAGGGGGACGCCAGTCCCCCTTGGAATCAGGCTCTCGGATGTGCCTTCTGATACACATCCTTCAACTGCCGTTTCACCACGTGGGTGTAGATCTGGGTGGAGGAGATGTCCGCATGGCCCAGCATCTCCTGGATGGACCGCAGGTCCGCCCCATTTTCCAGCAGGTGGACGGCAAAGGAGTGGCGCAGGGTGTGAGGCGTGATGTCCTTCTCGATACCCGCCTTCTCCTGGTAGTGCTTGATGATCTTCCAGAAGCCCTGGCGGCTCATGCGCTCGCCGTTCATGTTGACGAACAGGGCCTCTTCCTCCCCGTCCGCGATCAGCTGGGGCCGGATGTTCTTCACGTAGTCCTGGATGGCCTTCACCGCGCCGTGGTACAGGGGAATGATCCGCTCCTTGCCCCGGCTGGCACACCGGATGAAGCCGGCGGTCAGATTCAGGTCGCCAAGGTCCAGGGAGATCAGCTCGCTGACACGGATGCCGGTGGCGTAGAGCAGCTCCAGCATGGCGTGGTCCCGGAAGCCCTTGGCGTCCACGCACTGGGGCTGTTCCAGAAACAGCTCCACTTCCTTGGCCGTCAGGATCTCCGGATACTTCCGCTCCACCTTGGCGGCGGTAACGCCCCTGGTGGGATTGGACTGGATATCGCCCTGGGAGAGCAGATAGTTGTAGAAGGATTTGATGGAGGCCAGAAACCGGGTGGCGGAGGCGGCGGATTTGCCGTGGATCAGCATCCAGCTCATGTAGTTCCGGACCATCTCGCCGGTAGCCTCCCGCAGGCCGCAGTCCTCATTGTGCTGTAAGTACGCCGCGAACTGGTTCACATCCCGCAGATAGGAACTGATGGTGTTCTGGGAGGAGTGCCTTTCCTCCGCCAAATAGGCGCCGTAGCGCGCGATATCGTCCGTTGCCAGGGGAATCCCCTCCCTCTCTTTCGTATCATGCCAGAATCCGCTCCAGCACCAGCCGCAGAAACCACGGCGAAATAAACAGATCCACACACACGCCCGCCAGCAGCACCGCCCCGCACGCCGCCAGACGGAGCCACCAGCCGCGGCCATAGGCCACCGGAGCACACCGCCGTCCCCTCCCAAAGGACAGGCTTGCCAGGGCGGCGGACGCCCCCCAGGAGGGCACCGCCAGCAGGAAGAACACCGGCAGCGTCACCGCGCACCGCAGTCCGAAGACCGCCAGGGCCAGCAAGACGCCGTCCGCGCCGAAAGCCGCCGTGAAGCAGCTGACGGAAAAGGACAAAAAGAAACCGAAGGCCGCCGTCACGCAGGGCAGCAGCACCACCCCCACAGAGGCGAACCCAAGCAAAAATGCCAGCAGTGGGTAGCGGAAGTAGATCACCGCCGCCGACAGTGCAGTCCTGGCCGTCAGGTCCGGCTCACCACTGATCTGAATATAATCCGTCAGGTATCGGGAAAGCTCGCCGCCAGTGGCGTCGGGCACCCGGCCCGCCAGGACCTGTCCCAAAATCACGCCGGTGAAAAAAAACAGCGCCAGAAACAGCAGGCGGGGCAGCGGCAAAGTCTGTCCTGCGCGGTCACGCTTCTTGAAATTCAACCCTCTCACCTCGCTGCATCCTATGAGCCAGGCGGAGGGTTTATGCGCTGTGGTTGACGTAAAGTTTTATCTTTATTAAATATAGTGCACTTTCCTGATTTTATCAAGGAAATTACAGGAAAAAGAAGTTTTTTGGCAGTTATGACGAAATATTATGTAAACAATATTATGTAAACTTTTGAAACAAGGGCCGGATCGTGCGGAAAAGAGGACCACATATGGGGGCTATCCTCGTTCCGGCGCCCCATATTTGCGGTCCTCCCTCCCCTGCCCCGCCGGACGGACACGGGGCGGCGATGTCCCCTGTCAAAACGCTGGATCTCCGAAATTTTGTGAAAAATCACGATTCGTCATTTCCGCTTCCGTCTGCCGCCCCGCTTCCGGCGGCCGCCCAGCAGGCCCGCCAGCGCCCCCCCGGCCAGGGCGCACAGCAGCAGGATGCCGCCGCGGCCCAGCCATGTGATGCTCTCCCAGCAGGACAGCCCCACCACCAGCAGCACTCCGGCGAACAGCCCCGCTGTGAGCAGTCCGGCGGGCAGCGTGCCCCAGGGAGACCTGCGGACGGTCAGCAGCCCTCCGCAGGCCACCGACAGCCCGCACAGAACTGCCACCGCGGGAAAGGCGCCTCTCTCCGGCAGAGTCCCCTTCACCAGCAGCAGGGCAAGCAGAAGCTGTCCCCCCAGATAGATGCCCAGTGCCGCCAAAAGCCCCTGCAGGAACACCATCCAAACCGCCGTCTGTTGTTTTCGCCCTTTGCCCATAAAAAATCCTCCCTCGCAACATGCTCGTTACTGGAGCATATTCCAAGGGAGGTGCTTTTTATGATTGACCGCCTCTTTTATTTTGGGGATACGATCACTTTTCCTCAGCTTCGGAGGACTCTTCCACCGTGGGGACCTCGGCAGGCTCTTCAGCGGCTTCCTTCTTGTCCTTCTTCTTTTCCTCAGGCTGCTCGCCGGACTGGACGCCGGTGGTGGAGACAGCCCACTTGGTCAGCTCCATGCGGACGCGGTCATCGCTGGTCTCAATGACGATGGTGTCATTACTGACAGACACGATCTTGCCCACAATACCGCCGATGGTGGTGATGACGTCGCCCTTCTTCAGGCTGTCCCGCATCTCCTGGGCCTTCTTTTTGCGCTTGTTCTCCGGACGGATCATCAGGAAATACATGATCACGAACAGCACCGCGATCATCACAAGCGTAGACATCATATTCTGATCCATATTAGAAACTCCTCTTTCCTTCGTATATTCAGAATGAGACCATTATACCAAATATCCCAGCTTTTGCAAGCACTTTCTTTTCCAGCGTTCTGGCAGGTCTCCGGCACTGGCCGCGGCGTCCTTTTGAAGCATCAGACACGGTCCGGTCGGCGCCCGGAAGGGCCAGAAAGGCCAGCGCGAACAGGCGATATGCAGAGGCCTGCTTCACGCCCGCTCCTCCAGCTTTCCGCTGTACCGGGCGCGGAAGGCGGCGAAGGTCCCCTGGTCCAGAGCCTGGCGGATCTTCGCCATCAGGTCGTTGTAGAAATACAGGTTGTGCAGCACCGCCAGCCGCAGCGCCAGCACCTCGTCCGCCTTAAAAAGATGCCTCAGGTACGCCCGGGAGAAATTACGGCACACAGGGCACTGGCAGCTCTCGCTGATGGGCCGCTCGTCCGCGGCGTACTTCTCATTCAAGATGTTCACCGTGCCCTCCCAGGTGAAGAGCTTGCCGTGGCGGCCGTTGCGGGATGGCATCACGCAGTCGAAGAAGTCCACGCCCCGGCTGACGCCCTCGATGATGTTGCTGGGGGTGCCCACGCCCATGAGATACCGGGGCTTTTCCCGGGGCATGAAAGGCTCCACCACGTTGATCATCTCATACATGACCTCCGCCGGCTCTCCCACCGCCAGGCCGCCGATGGCATAGCCGTCGCAGTCCAGCTTGGCGATCTCCTGCATGTGCCAAGCCCGCAGGTCCGCGAAGGTGGCGCCCTGGTTGATGCCAAAGAGCATCTGGCCCGGGTTCACCGTGTCCGGCAGGCTGTTGAGCCGGTCATGCTCGGCCTTGCACCGCTCCAGCCAGCGGAGGGTGCGCTCCACAGAGGCCTTGGCATACTCGTACCGGGCGGGATTTTCCACGCATTCGTCAAAGGCCATGGCGATGTCGCTGCCCAGGTTGGACTGGATCCGCATGGACTCCTCCGGTCCCATGAAGATCCTGTGCCCATCGATGTGGCTGGCGAAGGTGACGCCCTCCTCCTTGATCTTCCGCAGGGAAGCAAGGGAGAACACCTGGAACCCGCCGGAGTCCGTCAGGATAGGGCCGTCCCAGTTCATGAACTTGTGCAGGCCGCCCATCTGGCGCACCAGCTTGTCACCGGGGCGCAGGTGCAGGTGGTAGGTGTTGCTCAGCTCGATCTGACAGCCCACCTCTTTCAGATCAAGGGCGGACACGCCGCCTTTGATGGCCGCCTGGGTGCCCACGTTCATAAAAACAGGCGTCTGGACGGTGCCGCCGTGGGCGCAGGAAAATTCGCCGCGCCGGGCGCGGCCTTCGGTTTTGAGAACTTTGAACATATTAGGATTCTCCTAAAACTGTGATAGGGGTGCCGCCACGCAGGCGGCATATCGCTTTCCAAAAACAGTGCTCACGAAATAAACATCGCGTCACCAAAGCTGAAGAAGCGGTACTTCTCCCGCACGGCCTCCGCATAGGCCGCCAGGACCTGCTCCCGCCCCGCAAAGGCGGACACCAGCATCACGAGGGTGCTCTCCGGCAGGTGGAAGTTGGTCACCAGGGCGTCCATCACCTTGAACCTGTACCCCGGATAGATATAGATGTCGGTCCACCCCGCCTTGGCCTCCATGGTGCCGTCGTCATTTGCCCAGGATTCCAGTGTCCGGCAGGAGGTGGTGCCCACGCACACGCACCGTCCGCCGCCCGCCTTGGTGCGGTTGATGAGGTCCGCCGTCTCCTGGGAGATGACGCAGTATTCGCTGTGCATGGTGTGGTCTGTAATGTTTTCTTCCTTCACAGGCCGGAAGGTGCCCAGGCCCACGTGCAGCGTCACATAGCCGATGCCCACGCCGCGGCCTTCGATCTTCTCCAGCAGTTCCGGCGTGAAGTGCAGGCCCGCCGTGGGAGCCGCCGCGCTGCCCACCACCTTGGAGTAGACGGTCTGATACCGCTCCCGGTCCTGGAGTTCCTCCTTGATGTAGGGCGGCAGGGGCATTTTGCCCAGGCGCTCCAGCACCTCCAGGAAGATGCCCTCGTAGTCGAACCGGACCAGGCGGTTGCCGCCCTCCAGCTCGCCCACGACCTCCGCCGTCAGCTCGCCGTTCCCGAAGCTGAGCTTCGCCCCGGTGCGCATCTTCCGTCCGGGACGGACCAGGCATTCCCAGGTCTTGTCCCCCTTGTCGATCAGCAGCAGGACCTCGCAGGCGCCGCCGCCCGGCAGGCGCTGGCCCAGCAGACGGGCGGGCAGGACGCGGGAATCGTTCAGGATCAGGCAGTCACCGGGGTTCAGGAAGTCCGGCAGCTCATAAAAATGGTGGTGCTCCACCGCCCCGGTGGCCCTGTCCAGCGTCATCAGACGGGAGGCGTCCCGCCGGTCAAGAGGCGTCTGGGCGATCAGTTCCTGGGGAAGATCATAGTAAAAGTCGCTGGTTTTCATAGGGTTCCTTTCTTTTCAATGGACAATTGACAATTCCATCCCTTGCCGATTTATCTGATGTCGATGTCCGTATAATAAAATTCCAAAATATCGACGTAGTCATAGCCTTCCTCCGCCATGGCCTTGGCGCCGTACTGGCTCATGCCCACATTATGCCCGTTTCCGGTGCCGGTAATGGTGAAATTCCCCTTTTTGGAGGAGGTGGGCTTGGCCGCCGTGCCGCCGGAGGCCGTCACGGTGGAGGTGCCGGAGGAGGAGATCACGGATACCGTATCGCCTCCAAGCTCCGTGATCTTCCCGCCGCCGGAGATGACGGACACGCCGTCCAGGCCGGACAGCTGGGAATCGGAGCCGTTGACATAGACACCGCTCCCCGTGGAGGACGGCCCGCCGCCGTTGATGGAGAACCGCAGGCTCTTGACGGATTTGTTATAGGTGCTGCTGTAAAAGATGGTCCGGCAGACATCGCCCTTCACCGTCAGGGTGCCGCCGGTGTGCTCGAAGGTCACCTTGTACACGTTGCCCATGGGCGTGTATTCCGATACATACACGTTTTTGACCGTGCCCACACCGTAGCCCTTCTGCTGTAAGATCCAGGTCAGCTCCTCGGCGGTGTAGGTGACGGACCAGCTGTAATTGGGGATGCTGGTCTTGGCCTCGTAGCGGTCCTCCACCCCCTTCAAATAGGGCGTCTCAGTGCCCCAGACGTAGTAGCCATCCTCCGTGGCGCCGCCGTCAGAGGAGTGGTACACCGGCTCCTGGATCAGCTCCCTGCCGTAATACAGGCACTCCCCTTCCGTGTTCTCCACGGCCTCGTCGGTGGCGGCCGTGGCGGTGTTCACGCCGTTGTAGACCTGACAGTCCGTGGTGGCGCACATGTCGAAGTCATATCCCATGTGCTTATCGGTGCGGCAGGCGTAGGTCCGGGCGCAGACCGCCTGGGCCTGAAGGGCCTCCATGGGCCAGCCGCCGCCCATCTCATAGGGCAGGACGCCCTTCACGTAATCCTCCAGGTCCACCACGTTGATGACGCTGAGATTTCCGCCGGTAACACGGGCGTACTCAAATCCGCCGGCGTACTTGTACCCCTTGAACCAGGTGATGGCGGTCCCCTTCCGGGCCGAGGGCAGGACGCCCAGGTTCAAAATGCCGCTGCAGTCGAACTCGAACAGCACCTCCGTGGTCCGGGTGACGGTCACCATCACGCCGGTGGAGGAGGACTTCACCGCGTCCCCCTCCCCCAGGTCATCGGCGGCGTCCTCCGCCTCGGACCGGGACTCATAGCAGCCCACCCGGACCACGTATTCCCAGTCGATCCAGGCGGGATAGGCGTTGTCATAGTCCCGGGCGGCGTCCTCCGCCTCGTCAAAGTCCCGGAAGCCGCCGATCTCCACATGCCAGGCCCCCATGTGGCGGAAGCCGCCGGAGGGCATGTCTGTGGAATAAGTTCCGCTGCCGTCCATATAGATATCACCGGCGGCGGTCATGGAGATGGCGGTCTCCTTGGTCTGGCCCAGGGCCTGAAACTCCCGGTCCTCGTCGAAATAGCCGAACTCATAGCCGGAACCCTCGGCATTTTCCAGATTGGCGGAAAACAGCGCCGACGAGCCGTACCGCAATCCCACCTTCACCGTGTCATTCACCACGGCGGAGGCGGAAACGGCGCTCAAAGCAAAAAATGTCACAACAAACATCGCTGTCAGAAGCAGTTTTTTCATGGAACCTCCCAATGGCACCAGCCTTGACGGGGATGGGAAAGTATGCTACCATACATACAAATGTCCGCCCCAGAAGCACAAATCCAATTTTTCCTCAATAAAATATATTATAGTACAAAAAGGCGGCACATTCAACCAAAATCGGCGCAGACACCTTTCGCCGCAACAACACAGCAGGAGGCACAACCTATGAAACAGTATAAAGTCGGCATCATCGGAGGCACGGGCATGGTGGGCCAGCGCTTCATCACCCTGATGGAGAACCACCCCTGGTTCCAGCTCACCGCCATCGCCGCCAGCGCCCGCAGCGCGGGCAAACCCTACGAGGAGGCCGTGGAGGGCCGCTGGGCCCTGGATACCCCCATGCCGGAGGAAGCGAAGAAGCTCGTGGTCCTGGACGCCGAGGCGGACGCGGAAAAGCTGGCGGCCATGGTGGACTTCTGCTTCTGTGCCGTGGATATGAAAAAAGAGGAGATCCGCGCCCTGGAGGAGAAGTACGCCAAGCTGGAGTGCCCCATCGTCTCCAACAACTCCGCCCACCGCTGGACGGACGACGTGCCCATGGTGGTGCCGGAGATCAACGCGGACCACATCCAGGTCATCGAGGCTCAGCGCAAGCGTCTGGGCACCAAACGGGGCTTCATCGCCGTGAAGTCCAACTGCTCCCTCCAGAGCTATGTCCCCGCCCTGCATCCCCTGAAGAAATACGGTCTGGAGCAGGCCCTGGTCTGCACCTATCAGGCCATCTCCGGTGCCGGCAAGACCTTCGCCCGCTGGCCGGAGATGGTGGACAACTGCATCCCCTACATCGGCGGCGAGGAGGAAAAATCCGAGCAGGAGCCCCTAAAGCTGTGGGGCCATATTGAGGACGGAAAGATCGTCAAGGCGGAGGGCCCCTCCATCACCGCCCAGTGCTTCCGGGTGGCCTGCCAGGACGGCCACATGGCCGCCGTGTTCATGAAGTTCCAGGACGGCTGCAAGCCCTCTATTGACCAGATCAAGGCGGACTGGGCCGCTTTCCGAGGCCCCGCCCAGGAGCTGGACCTCCCCTCCGCCCCCAAGCAGTTCCTCCACTACTTTGAGGAGGAGAACCGCCCCCAGACCAGGCTGGACCGGAACCTGGAGCACGGCATGGCGGTTTCCATCGGCCGTCTGCGGCCCGACACCCAGTACGACTATAAATTTGTCTGCCTGTCCCACAACACCCTCCGGGGCGCGGCAGGCGGCGCGGTCCTGCTGGCGGAACTGTTGTGCGCCAAGGGATACATCGAGGCCAAGTAAACACCGTAAAAGAAGCAGGCGCCGGTCCGGCGTCTGCTTTTTTCGCCGCCAAAAGAGGACATGTTTTGCATGGTTTCTAGCACTTATTTTGATTATATTGCATAAAATGATCCTATACAATCATATGCAAAGGGTTATTGGACTGTATAGGAGGTACAGATATGCGAACACCCATTTTCACCGGCTCCGGCGTGGCCATTGTCACACCCTTCAACAACGAGACGGTGGACCTGCCCACCCTGGGCCGGCTCATCGACTTCCAGCTGGAAAACGGCACCGACGCCGTCATCGTCTGCGGCACCACCGGCGAGGCCACCACCATGACCTATCACGAGCGGATGCAGACCATCGAGTTCTGCGTGGAGCATGTGAACGGCCGCGTCCCGGTCATCGCCGGCAGCGGCTCCAACTCCACGGAGGTGTCCACCGCCCTGTCCCGGGATGCGGAGAGAGCTGGGGCGGACGGATTGCTGCTGGTGACGCCCTATTACAACAAGGCAAGCCAAACGGGCCTGCTCCGCCATTATCAGGTCATCGCCGACGCGGTGGACACCCCCTGCATCCTCTACAACGTGCCCTCCCGCACCGGCGTCGCCATCGCGCCGGAGACCTACGCCCAGCTTGCCCAGCACCCCAACATCAACGGCGTCAAGGAGGCCTCCGGCAATCTCGGCAATATCCAGAGGACGCGAAACCTCTGCCCGGAGGACTTCTCCATCTGGTCCGGCAACGACGACGAGGTGGTTCCCATCTGCGCCCTGGGGGGCGTGGGCGTCATCTCTGTGGCAGCCAACATCCTCCCCGCCGAGATGCACGCCCTGGTGAAGCTGTGTTTGGACAACGACTTCGCCTCCGCCGGGAAGCTGCAATTGTACTTAAAGGACTTCTGCGACGCCATGTTCTGCGAGGTGAACCCCATCCCGGTGAAAACGGCTCTGAACCTGCTGGACTGGAAAGCCGGGGACCTGCGCCTGCCCCTGTGCCCGCCCAGCGAGGCCAACACAGCGCGCATCCGGCAGACCTTGGTAAAATACGGATTGCTGAAGGCGGAAACGGTATGAGAAAAGGGCGGGAGATCCCTCCCGCCCTCAGCTTGTCGAAAAAAGTTTTTTCGACAAGCTGCTTAAGATTTCAGAACTTTTTAAAAGTTCTGAAATCTGTTGATTTAAATGGCGCGGGGCACCCTTCCTGGGTTCCCCGCGCACACCCCTCCTTCCCGTTTTCATGCTCTTCCGGGTTTATCGACAGTCTGAGGGCGGGAGATCCCTCCCGCCCTCTCTTCCGTTCCGTCGTTCCGTTATTTCGTGCGTTATTTCGTGCCCTTGCCAATTACAGGCGAGGCCTGGGTGGTTTCCGCGGAGATGACGACCTTGGTCACGGCGTCGTCCTTCACGGCGGTGAGGCCGATAGAGAGGTTCTGCTTCAGCGGGTCCGCCCCATCCGTGACGTAGAATGCCCGCTCTGCCGTCTGCCCGGCGGGAATTTTGATCGTAGTGAACCGCTGGCTCTCGCCGCCTGCCCGGATGGTATAGGGCCGGTCCACCTGCCATTTCACGTCGCAGGAGCTCTCATTTTTCACTGTGATGACGGTATACTCCCCGTCCGCGCAGTAAATGCCCTCGCTGACGCCGGTCATGGATTCAAACCGGGCGTTATACAGGCTGAACCCCATGCTGGTGCGGTCCACAGTCTTTGCACTGACCTCCTTGATGGGTCCCGCCGTTGTGCCCAGCTTGGGCGCGGTGGGCATGGCCGCCAGCTCCTGAGCCTTCAGCTTGTCCATATTTTCCTTGCTTCCGTGGGTGACTGTGATGGTATGGGTCGGCAGGTCCGTAGGGACCGTCTCCCCCTTGTCCAGATCCACCTTCACAAAATGAACATCACCTTTATCCTCCGCGATAAAGTTCACGCAGTTGTTGGCACTGTCCCAGGAGGGCGCCTCGCTCATGTCGAACAGCTCCGCCACCTTCTCCGCGGCGATGTAGTGGGTGGTGCCACCCTTGGCGTCGGTATAGGTGACGGTGACAGGCACCCGCTCCCCGCTGGCGGCGGTCATGGACACGCCGGGGGCGTATTTCTTCCTGCTGAAGACCTCCACGCCCACCTGTCCAAAGCTGGCCCTTCCGTTGAAGGTCCCCGCCGCCATAGCGGGCACCATCAGCGCCATCAACATCACCATGGTCAGCGCGCCGCACACAAATGACTTCCAACTGTTTTTCATTTCAATTTCCCCTTTCCTGGTCCCATGTGATATGCTCCGCGATCCTGACAGCCTCTTCTTTGGAGAGCGCCCCGGATATCCCCATGACATACTCCTTTTCCGTCCAGAGCATCAGGGTATCCCCTGTCTCCTCGCTGTGGTACAGGTCCGCCTCCGCGCCGTGGATCTCCGGGTGCTCCAGCGTGTAATCAGACCGGTCGCCGAAGCCCATATCCAGGCGGTCTGTCATCTGCTGTTCGGCATAGAATTTTCCGCCCGCTCCGTTCTCAAAGGTCAGGATATACCGGGTATAGGTCTCCGTCTCCTTCCGGTATTCGCCGGTCTGCTCGTACCCCTCCGGCAGATATCCAAGCCTCATGGGCTGAAAGGCTCCCAGCTCGTCCATGGTGCGGAAAGCATACCGGGTGCCGCTGGTCTCCGTCTCTGACCGGAAGACCTGGAAAACAGCCTCCCGAATGGCCCCAACGCTTATGCACAGCAGTGCCGCCAGCACCGCCGCGATCAGCAGGGCACGCTTCCACATCCTCTTTTTCCCAGCCGGCACCAGCCGCATCTTGGCCTCAAACCGCCGGGAAAACATGTGTCCGCAGGACTCCCGGTCCGGCAGGGACGCCAAAAACAACTCCGCCGCCCGGGGCGCCGCCTCGTACAGCATCTCGTCCGTGATGGTCATAGGTTCTCCCCCCTCTCCGCCAGTTCCGCCGCCAGCCTCTTTTTCGCCCGGAAGATGATCTGGCGCACATTCTCCGGTGTGGTGTCCAGAAAGCCGGCGATCTCGCCGTTGTCGTAGCCGTTGTAGTATTTCAGCAGCAGCACCTCCCTGTATCGGGGAGGCAGGGCCGCCATGGCGGCGGCAAGGGTGCCGTCTGACGGCAGCTCCTGGTCATAGGACAGGGGCAGCTCCTCCAGGTCCGCTGTGGGGTGCCGCCGCTTGGCCCGGTACAGGTCGATGGCCTTTCGCTCGGCGATGGTCACCGCCAGCGCCCTGGCTCTCGGCCCCAGCGTCTCCGGCACCAGCTCCATGCGCTCCGCCAGCTTCAAAAAGGCCAGGTGCACCGCGTCCTCCGCGTCCTGTTCATTTCGCAGGATATGCTCCGCCACATGGAACATCAGCCCCCGGTAGGCAAGGTACAGCGCCTCGAACCGCGTCCGGTCCGACGGATTCTCCATGGCTTGCAGATAGGCCAGCAATGTCATCCCCCCTGTCCTTCTGTACTCTGTAACGCTCCCGGTATCGCAGAATGTGACACAGCCGGCCGAAAATTTTTCGGCCGGCTGTGGTTGCCTATGCGATCCCCCGGATCTCTTTGGACCATGTTTCGTAATTCCGCAGATTTTCCTCCAGGGACTGATTCTCATCATAGAGACAGTCATCTCCCCAGAAGTCCGTATTCTCCCGGAACTCCCCGCCGCTGCCGCCGGTGCGGAACGCGCCGCCCTCCGTGGTCAGCAGCAGGGTGCTGTTGTCCAAATAGCCGTGGACCTCCTCCAAAAAGGCGGCGATGGTCGACGGATCGAAGCCTTCATGAAATTCAGAACCAAAGTTGATGTCAAAATCCACACTGTTCTCCCGGAGCAGCACCTCCTGTCCGGCGGTGTCCAAAGAGAACAGCCGATAACTGTACGTGGCGCAGCCCTGGTACATGACGGGATCATAGCAGAGCAGATAGTCCTCCCCGTTTTCCCGGCAGGCAAAGATGGAGGCCCATCCCACATGGGCCAGGGCGGCGTCCTGTGTCCACAGTGCTGTCCCGTCCGGGCGCGTCACCCGCAGCTCGTACCATGCGGGAAAATAGGGCGTCTCCGGCGTCAGGACCGTCACCAGCTCCACGATCTCCGCCTCTCCGTCGTGGTCAAAGTCGTAGTCCCCCGGAAGGCGCTCCGTGGTCTGCTCCAGGGTGCTGCCGCTGAGCTCTCCGGTTTGCGCGTCGGCAAAAACGGAACAGCGGTAGGTGTGCTGTTCCCCAGCGTCGCCGCCCCGGCCCACCGTCACCTCCAGGGTGTAATCCATCAAGCTGCTGTACCGCCACCGGCCCCAGTCCTCCGGCAGAAAGGCCGGAATGGGCGAGCCGTCCGGCAGGGTGAAATCCCAGCTGGTCCAATAGGCTGTGGAGATGACCGTTACAGCCTGCCATGTCCGGCCCCCGTAGGCCAGCGCCACAAAGTCGTTCACCGGAGACCACAGGACGGACTGCCACACATAGCCCTGGTCCTCCCATTTGACCTCCCCGGTCCGGGTATCCACGATCTGCAAACGCTCCGGCACCCGCACGCCGCTGACATAAATATCACTGGCGCCCAGCGTCCGGACCTGAAACCTGCCGTTGGGAGAGAGCGTCTCCCCCTCCAGTTCCGCCAGGGGCGTGGCGGACAGCAGCTCCACATAGGCAGCCTCCTCGCCGGAAGGGGCGGGGCACTGATCCGGAGCCTGGGGGCGGCCCGCCGCCGCGGCAGCCGCCGCTGTTATCAAAACCAGGGCTAAAAGCCCGTATATCTGCTGTTTTTTCATGAAAAATGCCGCCTTTTTACTGTGATAGAAACAGTATAGAGGCGGCAATGTTCCATATCAACAACGAAGCAGTGACAAAAAGTTACAAAATCGTACTTTCCATCTCAAAATAGATCTACCCCTTGGAAAGCAATACATGTAAAGTAAAACAGCCTCCCAGATCTTCAAAAGGGCCGGAGAGGCTGTTCAGGATATCAGATGTCGGTCATTCCGCGTTGGCGCAGCCGGAACAGGTCATATAAGGACCGGAAATTCCGGGATCGTCTTAGACCTCCGCCCGGCGGAAAGCGATATAGTCCTCGTAGGTGCCCATCTTGTCAATGAGCTTCCCGTTTTCAAACTCCATGATGCGGTTGGCGATGGTCTGAACGAACTCGTGGTCGTGGCTGGCGAACAGCACCACGCCCTTGAAGTCAATCAGGCCGTTGTTCACGGCGGTGATGGACTCCAGGTCCAGATGGTTGGTGGGCTGGTCCAGCACCAGCACGTTGGAGCCGAACAGCATCATCCGGGAGAGCATGCACCGCACCTTCTCGCCGCCGGAGAGAACCTTCACCGGCTTGAACACATCGTCGCCGGAGAACAGCATCCGGCCCAGGAAGGACCGCTTGAAGGACTCGGTATTCTCCTCGGCGTTGTCCGCCGTGTACTGGGCCAGCCAATCCAGCAGGTTCAGATCACAGTCATTGAAGAAGGCGGAGTTGTCCAGGGGGAAGTAGCTGGTGGTGATGGTGGTGCCCCACTTATAAGAGCCCTCGTCCGGCTCCATCTCCCCCATGATGATCTTGAACAGGGTGGTCTTGGCGATCTCGTCCTCCCCCACGAAGGCCACCTTCTCATCCCGGTTGATCCGGAAGCTGACATTGTCCAGCACCTTCCGGCCGTCCACGGTCTTGGACAGGTTCTCCACGGTCAAAATTTCCTTGCCGCACTCCCGGTCCATCTTGAAGCCCACAAAGGGATACCGGCGGGAGGAGGCGGGCATCTCCTCCACCGTCAGCTTGTCCAGGAGCTTGCGGCGGGCGGTGGCCTGCTTGGACTTGGACTTGTTGGCGGAGAAGCGCTGAATGAACAGCTGCAGCTCTTTGATCTTCTCCTCGTTCTTCCGGTTCTGGTCCCGGATCATCCGCTGGACCAGCTGGCTGGACTCATACCAGAACTCATAGTTGCCCACATACATTTTGATCTGGCCGTAGTCCACGTCCACGATGTTGGTGCAGACGGTGTTGAGGAAGTGGCGGTCATGGGAAACCACCAGCGTCAGGGCCTCACAGTCCATCAGAAAGTCCTCCAGCCACTCGATGGCCTGGATGTCCAGATGGTTGGTGGGCTCGTCCAGCAGGATGATGTCAGGCTTTCCAAACAGCGCCTGGGCCAGCAGGACCTTCACCTTTTCCTTGGCGGTGAGGCTGCTCATCTCGCTGTACAAAATGTCGTTGGCGAGGCCCAGGCCCTGAATCAGGCGGCTGACATCGGACTCCGCCTCCCAGCCGTTCATCTCCGCGAACTCCGCCTCCAGCTCGCTGGCCTTCACACCGTCCTCATCGGTGAAGTCCGCCTTCTCATAGAGGGCGTCCTTCTCCTTCATCACATCGTAGAGGTGCTGGTTGCCCATGATGACCGTGTCCAGCACGGTGTAGGCATCGTACTGGAAGTGGTCCTGCTTCAAAATGGACATCCGCTCTTCCTTGGGGATGATGACCTCGCCGGTGGTGGGCTCCAAATCGCCGGAGAGGATGCGGAGGAACGTGGACTTTCCGGCGCCGTTGGCGCCGATGATGCCGTAGCAGTTGCCGGGGGTGAATTTCAGGTCCACATGCTTGAACAGCGTCTGGCCGGAGAAATTCATGCTGACGTCATTAACTGTGATCATGGTTTTGTTCCTTTTCAATCAAGAATTTCTAAACGCACAAGCAGGCGCGGCACCGAAGCGCCGCGTCTGCCCTTGGTATTCTATTATTTCACAAAAGCGCGGTGGAACACCTTTTTGCCCTTCTTGATGACCACGCCCTCGCCCTGGAAATCGCTCTGGTCGAAGGACGCGGCCACGTCGGTGACCTTCTGGTCGTTGACGGCCATGCCGCCCTGCTGGATCAGCCGCCGGGCCTCGCCGTTGGAGGGGCACAGGCCGCAGGCCACCAGCAGACTGATGGCGCCGATCTTTCCGTTTTCAAACTTGTCGGCGGAAAGCTCTGTGGCGGGCATGTTGGCTGTGGAGCCGCCGCCGGAGAACAGGCCGCGGGCGGTCTCCTGGGCCTTTTCCGCCTCCTCCTCGCCGTGGACCAGCTTGGTCAGCTCGTAGGCCAGGATCTCCTTGGCCTGGTTCAGCTGGCTGCCCTCCCACTTGTCCATCTCGTCGATCTGCTCCAGGGGCAGGAACGTCAGCATCCGGATGCACTTGAGGACGTCGGCGTCGCCCACGTTCCGCCAGTACTGGTAGAACTCGAAGGGAGAGGTCTTGTTGGTGTCCAGCCACACGGCGCCGCTGGCGGTCTTGCCCATCTTCTTGCCCTCGGAGTTCAGCAGCAGGGTGATGGTCATGGCGTAGGCGTCCTTGCCCAGCTTGCGGCGGATCAGCTCCGTGCCGCCCAGCATGTTGGACCACTGGTCGTCGCCGCCGAACTGCATGTTGCAGCCCACGGTCTGGAACATGTGGTAGAAGTCGTAGGACTGCATGATCATATAGTTGAACTCCAGGAAGCTCAGGCCCTTCTCCATCCGCTGCTTATAGCACTCCGCCCGCAGCATGTTGTTCACGGAGAAGCAGGCGCCCACCTCCCGCAGCAGGTCCACATAGTTCAGCTTCAGCAGCCAGTCGGCGTTGTTCAGCATCATGGCCTTGCCCTCGCCGAACTCGATGAATTTCTCCATCTGCTTTTTGAAGCACTCGCAGTTGTGCTGGATGGTCTCCGGCGTCATCATGTTCCGCATGTCCGTGCGGCCGGAGGGGTCGCCGATATAGCCCGTGCCGCCGCCGATGAGGGCGATGGGCCGGTTGCCCGCCATCTGGAGCCGCTTCATCAGGCACAGGGCCATGAAGTGGCCCACGTGGAGGCTGTCCGCCGTGGGGTCAAAGCCGATGTAAAAGACGGCCTTGCCGTTGTTCACCAGCTCCCGGATCTCCTCCTCATCGGTGACCTGGGCAATGAGGCCCCGGGCCTTCAGTTCTTCATAGATCTGCATACGATTCTCTCCTCAAAATAGATTTCGGGACAGGGAAAAACGCCCTCCGTCCCATGGGGGACAGAGGGCGAAATGCTTTCGCGGTACCACCTCTGGTTCGCCGCCCCCTCGCGGCGGGCGGCCTCACGCCGTGCCATCACACGGCAGCGCTGTAACGGGCGCTCCCGGAGCACGCCTACTGGGCCAAAGGCCGTTGGGGTGCCGGCTCCAAGGTGTATTCGCCGCCCGATCCTCTCCCCTTTTCACCGCGCCAGGGGTTCTCTATGCAGGAGCATGACGGTTACTGGTCCTCTTCTTCGCTGTATACAGGGGGTATTGTATCTGATTTGTGGAAGATTGTCAACCAAAATCAGCAAAATAATCGGGGGCTTCCTGCCTCCTCCGGTCAGGGGATTCCGCCTCCCCGCAGTAGATGTCCTCCGCGGCCCGCATGCCCGCCTCCAGGATCTCGTATACCTTTATATTCTCCGGAAACAGCGGCAGAATGTCCAGGGCTTCATCAATTTTTCCCAACAGTGCCATGTACATGCGCTTCCAATCAGGTTCTCTTTCCATCAGGTACTCCCCCTCACAAAATTTTTGTGCACTAACATTGAGTGCGTTTCATACATAATAACTTATATTGCACTTAAAATCAACTTATATTTAGACTAATTGGATGTGAGTTAAGTGGAAAAGTACGGTGACAAGAAGAAACACATCAGTATTCGCTTCGATACAGAAACCCATGATAAATTGTTCTATATCGCTGAATACGAGGGCCGTACCGGAAGCGGGCAGATCATGTACCTGATCCGCCGGTGCATCATGGACTTTGAGCAGGAGCACGGAAAAATCGAATGGGAAGAAAACAAAAACGGCTGACAGATGTCAGCCGTTTTTCCACTGCCGGATCAGACCGGAGGCCCAGTCCAGCAGCAGGCCGGAGCACTCCGTGAACCGCTCGGCAAACGCTCCGGACAGCAGCGATTCCAGCACCGCCCTGTCCGCTCCGGCCAGACGGTCCAGCAGGTCCGCCTGACCGGAAATATACGCGCCGGTCTCCAGATAGTACCTGGCCTGGAGCACAAAAAACGCGGATTTGCAGCAGGCCTTTAAAATCTCCGGCTCCCGCTCGTGGAGGTAGTTGTGACAGCAGGCGTGGTAGATGTTGCAGGCCCCCAGATGCACCGCCCGGCGGACCGCCGCCTCGTCCACGCGGGGCAGCAGGAAGTCCAGATCCCCCAAGTACGGCGTTGTGTCGTGATAGAACTGGAACAGGTCCGCTGCGTCCCAGCGGGCCAGCTCCTCCCGCCCCGACACGAATCCGCAGAGAAGCTCCCGGTGGGGCAGGTCCGCCGCCGCGGCCCGGTAGGCGTCCAGGTCCTTGATCGTCAGGCGGTCCAGGATCACCACCACATCGATGTCGCTGTCCGCCGTCCCCTCGCCCCGGCCACGGCTCCCCTGCAATCCCACAAAGGCCAGCCGGCTGCCGAAGCACACCCGCATCCGGGCCAAAAAGTCCTCCATCCAAGCATAAATTTCCATCATACACCTCCTGAGATCATCATGGCCGCAAAACGGCCCCGTTCAGAGCCGAACGGGACCGTTTTTACTGCGCTTTTATAGTGTCTTTCGGTACGCCTCCGCCTCGTCCAGCAGCTCTCCGGCGCTTTCCAGCAGGGCCTCCGTCACCTTGGAGCCGCCGGTGATCCGGGCCAGCTCCGCCTTGCGGCGCTCCCGGTCCAGCTGGACGACCTTTGTAAAGGTTCTCCCCTTGCTCTCCCCTTTCTCCACAGAGAAATGGGTGTCCGCCATGGCCGCCAGCTGAGGCAGGTGCGTCACGCACAGCACCTGTTTGCGGCGGCTGACCTGGGCCAGCTTTTCCGCCACTTTCTGGGCCGCACGGCCGCTGACGCCGGTGTCCACTTCATCGAACACCAGGGTGCCGATGGCCTCCTGCTCCGCCAGCACGTTTTTCAGGGCCAGCATGATGCGGGCCAGCTCGCCGCCGGAGGCGATCTTGGCGATGGGCCGCAGATCCTCACCCACGTTGGCGGACATCAAAAACCGAATGGTGTCGCAGCCGTCAGCGGCGGGCTCTTTTTCCGCAAAGTCGATGGCAAAGCGGATCTTCTTCATGTCCAGATCCCGCAGCTCGGTCTGGATGCGGTCCTCCAGGGCTTTGGCGGCTTCTTTCCGGGCCTTTGTCAGCTCCGCGCCCGCCGTCCGGACGGCCTTTTCCGCCTTGGCCAGCTTTTGCCCCAGCAGGATCAGCGTGTCGTCCGCCGTCTCCATGGCGTCCAGCTCCGCCCGGCACTTGTCCAGGTACGCCAAACAGTCCTCCACTGTGGCGCCGTACTTCTTTTTCAGGCGGTACAGCTGGTCGGCGCGGCTCTCCACCGCGTCCAGCTCCGCCGGAGAGAAGTCAAATTCCGTTCGTTTTTCCCGGATGATCTCGGCAAGGTCATACGCTTCACAGCGCAGTTCTCCCAGTCGTTTATAAAGCTCCGCCAGGTCATTGCCCAGGGTGCGGATGCCGGACAGGGCCTCCTCCGCGTCCCGCAGCTGATTCACGGCTCCGGCGCTTTCATCGTCGCCGCTGAGGCAGTAGTCCGCGCCGGACAGGGCCTCCAAATACTTCTCTCCGTTCCGCAGGAGGTCCCGCCGCGCCGTCAACTCCTCTTCCTCGCCCGGGATCAGCTCCGCCCGCTCCAATTCGTCGATCTGGAACCGCAGGCTGTCCACCCGGCGGGCCTTCTCCGCCTCGTCCATCTGCAATGCCCGGATCTGGGCGCGCAGCTCCGCCATGGCGCTGTATTCCCTCTGGTAGGCTTCCAGCTCTGCCTCCGTCCGGCCAAAGCGGTCCAGGTACGCGCCGTGCTGCTCCTCGTCCAGAAGCTGCTGGCCGTCGTGTTGGCCGTGGATGTTCAGCAGCTCCTCGCCGATCCTTCGCAGCTGGGCCACGGTGATGGGCCGTCCATTCGCCCGGCAGAGATTTTTTCCGTCTCCGCCGATCTCCCTCTGGAGCAGCAGATTGCCGTCCTCGTCCGGGGTGATGCCGTTTTCCGCCAGCCCCGGCAGTCCCGCTGAAACGCCGGAGAACTCCGCGCTGACAAAGGCCCTGTCCGCCCCGGTGCGGATCAGATCCCGGGAGGTCCGCCCCCCCAGCACCGCGCCCATGGCGTCGATGACGATGGACTTGCCCGCGCCGGTCTCACCGGTCAGGGCGTTGAAGCCGGGGCGGAACTGGATGTCCGCCTGCTCGATGACCGCGATATTCTCAATGTGCAGCAGTTCCAGCATACTCTGGCCCTTCCTTCACGATTTTGGAACGTTCATTCCGTCCCGGCGGAATTCATTTCTGCCGGGACACCTCTGCCCGCCGCGGCGGCCGCCCGCATCGTACGCGGGCGAGGGGGTTCAACGGAGCCGGGCAGCGTCCGGCGCAGCGTCTAAGGGGGACGCCAGTCCCCCTTGGAGGTTTAAAGCATCTCCTTGATCTCCTCGCAGAAGATCGCCGCGGACTCCGTATCCTGCATCAGCAGAAACGCCGTGTCGTCCCCCGCCAGGGAACCCACCATATAGGTGATGTTCATATTATCCAGGGCGGAGCAGGCGGCGCTGGCCAGCCCCGGCATGGTCTTGATGACCACGATGTTCTGGGCATAGGCGATGCTGGTGATGCTCTCACGGAAGATGGTCCGCAGCTTCTCCGCAAAGTTCAGCTTGGTCCGGTTTCCGGAGACCGCATACTTATATACGCCCTGCCCAACCGGCTCCTTGATCAGGTGCATCTGCTTGATGTCCCGGGAGATGGTGGCCTGGGTGCTGCTGATGCCCCGCTCCTGAAGGCGGGCCAAAAGCTGTTCCTGTGTTTCGATATTTTCCTGGGAAATGATCTCCAGGATCATGGATTGACGGTCATTTTTCATCATTCAGACCTCCCGGCAGCATTTTTTGGGCAAAGATCTCACAGAAGCTCTTCTCCGACAGGCGGACCAGCCTGAGGGCGTATTTGCTCCGCCGCACCAGCACCTTGTCGTCGGACCGCAGGGCAAAGGCCCGGCTCTCGTCCACAAACAGATACACCGGCTTGCGGCCGTTGCGCTCCAGCTCCACCGTCAGCACATGTTCGGGCGACAGAACGTAGGAGGAAAAGCGCATGTTGTGGATGCAGATGGGACAGACCACCATGGTCTGGGCCACCGGCTCCACCACCGGCCCGCCGGCGGACAGAGAGTAAGCCGTGGATCCGGTGGGCGTGGCGATGATCACGCCGTCCCCGGCGATATCCGCCAGATGCCGCCCATCCGAGGAAATTTTCAGGTGGATCACATGGGAGATCGGGCCCTCCCGGATCACGGCGTCGTTCAGGCCCAGATTGGTGTAGATCTGCCTGCCGTCCCGGATCACGGAGACATCCAGCATCATCCGCTGTTCCGTCTCAAAGTCCCAGTCCCTCAGCTTCTCCAGAACGTCCAGTTCTCCGGCCTCCAGCTCCGCCACAAAGCCAAGCCCGCCCATGTTGATGCCAAGGACCGGCATCTTGTTCAATGCCGCCAGCTTCGCCAGATGCAGAATGGTGCCGTCTCCGCCGAAGGTGATCAGCAGATCCGCGCCCTTCAGCTCCTGGGGCAGGGGCCGGACGTCATAGTCGGCAAAGGCCCCTTCCTTTTGGTCCTTGAAGGGGGAGCATACCACGGTTTGAAAGCCCATCCCGTGAAGGATCTTTTCTGCGGCCTTGGTGGCCGTCATTCCCTGGTCCCGGCTGGGATTGGGACACAGGATGATTTTCTTCGGATTCATAGGCCGCTCCCCTCTCCGTGCTCCTTCAATACCTGGTGGGATTCCTCCACCAGGGCCTTCAGATCAAATTCCATGGGCAGCCATTCGCCCTTCTCCAGATATCCCAGGTATTCAATATTCCCCTCCGGTCCGCGGATTGGAGAATAAGTCAGCCCAAGAACTGTAAAGCCGGATTCCTTTGCATGTTCCAGGAAGTGCTCCAGCACCTCCAGATGGACTGCCGGGTCCCGGACCACGCCCTTTTTGCCCACTTTTTCCTTTCCCGCCTCAAACTGGGGCTTTACCAGGCAGGCCGCGTGGCCGCCGTCTTTCAGCAGGCCGCACAGAGGCGGCAGGATCAGCTTCAGGGAGATGAAGCTCACATCCACCGACGCAAAGTCCAGTTCGTCGGGGATCTGCTCATGTGTCAGGTAGCGGGCGTTGGTCCGCTCCATGCAGACCACACGGGGGTCCTCCCGCAGCTTCCAGGCCAGCTGTCCGTAGCCGACATCCACGGAATAGACCTTGGACGCGCCGTTTTGCAGCATGCAGTCGGTAAAGCCCCCGGTGGAGGCGCCGACGTCGCCGCATACCGCTCCCGCCAAGGTGATGGGGAACGAGGCCATGGCTTTTTCCAGCTTCAGCCCGCCCCGGCTGACGTATTTCAGGGCATTGCCCCGGACCTCGATCTCCGCGTCATTGGGGACGGCGGTGCCGGGCTTGTCCACCCGCTGGCCCTTCACGAATACCAGACCGCTCATGATGGTGGCCTGGGCCCTCTGACGGCTCTCCTGCAGGCCGCGCTCCACCAGCAGCACATCCAGCCGCGTCTTATTTGCCATATCCCATCGCCTCCCGTACTGCCGCCGCCACAGCGGCGGCGTCCAGGCCAAAGCTGTGTTCCAGCTGGCTGATGCTGCCCTCCGGGGCAAAGGTCTTTCCAAGGTTTTTCAAGATCAGCTTTTTCGGTGCCCGGCCATGCTCCGCCAGGATGGCGGCCAGCCGCTGGCCCACACACCCGGGGCCGAAAGAATCCTCTAACACCAATATGATATCCCGGCCGCCCAGACAGCCGCAGACCGTCTCATGGTCCAGCGGTGCGATCTGGTTCAGCTTTACGACCTCCGCCCGGATGCCGTCCTTTGCCAGCAGGTCTGCCGCCGCCAGCAGATTATTCACCATAACGCCGTAGCCCGCCAGCGTCACATCGCCGCCCTCCCGCAGACAGGCCGCGGGCTTGTCCGACGTATCCGCCCGGAATGCCCCTTCCCCGCCCCGGGGATAGCGGACCGCCACGGGGCCGTCCAGCTGGAATAATGCCCGCCGCAGCATGGACCGCAGCTCCGCGAAGCTGGCCGGACACAGCACGGTGAACCCCGGAATGGTGCAGAGGAACAGCGGATCAAAGCAGCCGTGGTGTGTCTCGCCGTCGGCGCCCACCAGGCCCGCCCGGTCCACGCCCAGCACCACATGGAGCCGCTCCAGAGCCACGTCGTGGATCAGCATGTCGTAGCCCCGCTGCAAAAAGGTGGAGTAGACCGCGAACACCGGCAGCATCCCCTGGCTGGCAAGGCCCGCCGCCATGGACACACCGTGGCCCTCGGCGATGGCCACATCGAAGAACCGCTCCGGAAACTCCCTGGCAAAGCCGGTCAGTCCGGTGCCGTCCGCCATGGCGGCGGTGATGGCGCAGACCCGGCTGTCCTCCGCCGCGCAGTCCGCCAGCGTCTTGCCGAAAACGGAGGAAAAGCTCTCTCCGCCCGGTTTTTTCAAAAGGCCCGTCTCGGGATCGAAGGGGCTGATGCCGTGGAATTTGCCGGGATTCTGCTCCGCGAAGGAGTACCCCTTTCCCTTTACCGTGTTCACATGGACCACCACGGGGCCGTTCAACTCCTTGGCCCACTCCAGCACATCGCACAGGCGGGGCAGGTCGTGACCGTCCACAGGCCCCAGGTAGGTGAATCCCATGTCTTCGAACAGCGTGCTGCCGGGCCAAAGCGTCTTTTTCAAAGAGGTCTTTACCCGGTGGTTGAAGCGGTACAGCCTGCTTTCCATGGGCCGTTTGCCAAACAGGCTCCGGTACCACTTTTTAAAATGGTAGTAGGCCGGCTTGCTCCGCAGGCGGCTCAGGTGGGACGGCATGGCCCCCACGTTGGGGTTGATGGACATGCCGTTGTCATTCAGAATGACGATCAGCGGCTCCCGGGAGGCCCCTGCGTTGTTCAGCCCCTCATAGGCGAGGCCGCCGGTGAGGGCGCCGTCGCCGATCAGGGCCAGGACGCTGTAATCTTCTTTCTGTAAAGTCCTCGCCCTTGCCATTCCAAGCGCCACGGATACGGAATTGGACGCATGGCCCGCGATAAAGGCGTCATGCACGCTCTCATAGGGCTTTGGGAAGCCGGACAGGCCTCCGAACTGGCGGAGGGTGGAAAACAGCTCCTGCCGCCCGGTGAGGGCCTTGTGGACATAGCACTGGTGGCCCACGTCGAACACCAGCCGGTCTTTTTCCGTGTCGAACACCCGGTGGATGGCCACCGTCAGCTCCACCGCGCCCAGGTTGGAGGCCAGATGCCCCCCGGTCTGGGATACGTTTTGCACCAAAAACTCCCGCAGCTCCTGACAGAGCCGGGGCAGCTGCTCCTCTCCCAGCGCCTTGACGTCGGCGGGAGAGCGGATGCTTTCCAATATCATATATTCGCGTCCTCCTCTCTCAGCGGTGGAAGAGATGCAGGAAGCGGCCCGCCCAATAGACCACCTTGGTGCTCTGCTTCATGGCAAAGGTCTTGGACAGCGCCTTGCCTCCGATGGTCAGGCCGGACACCAGTGCGGTGACGCCCACGGAGATCAGCACGGTCTGGGTGTTCAGGGCCTTTTGCAGCTGTGTCACGATCACCGCGCCGGTGGCGCCGCTGACGATGCCGCAGATGTCGCCCACCACGTCGTTGCAGACGCTGGAGACATGGCTGGCATTGCGGAGCAGGCCTAATGCCTCCCTGGCGCCCTTTTCCCTGTGGGACGCCATGGAGTGAAAGGGCTTGGGGTCCGCCGCCGTCACAGCCACGCCGATAACGTCAAACACGATGCCAAGCCCGATAAACAGGGCCAAAATCAAAAGAGCGACTGCCACGCCCGCGCCCGAGAGCATCGACTGGGATGCCAGGCTCAGCACCGCGGACAGGGCGACCGCCATCAAAAAGACCGTAAAAGCCCACCGATATGGAGAGGACGCGCCTCCCTTTCTCTCTTCCTTTTGTGTTTTTTTCAAACAGGATACCTCCCACAGAGGGAAATTCTTCAAAAAAACGGCTGTTTACAGCCATTTTCGCGCCAGACGGCCTTTTGTGGGCCGCGGCTGAAACCAAATGTCTAAAAACTGCTAACCGGCGGCGGCAGAAAAAGTAAATCTTACGGCTTAGGTACGGGTTGGATTTCCCCGCGGCGCACCTCTCGTTGCCGATGGAGGCGGTTCCCCCTTCGGCGCCGCAGTACCGTGTTGCCAGCGATACTACCCGATTGCCACTTAGTCCGCACTGCAATCCTTTTTCTGCCTCTTCTGAACAGCCTAGGTGATTTCCACCACAGTCCATCCGCTTCTTTAGCCTCTTTTGCAGACCGGGTTTCAAAGGGCGATCGCGGCTGACGCTCTGGCCAGAGCATAGCGCCGCGTTGTTCCCTCATCCACCCGCCCCACGCAAGGCAGGCTACGTCTGCACACAGCGTTACGGCCCCCAAAGGGACCGATGCACCGCATTGCAGGTTCACAATCTGCTTCGTACACAGGCCGGAAATACCACGTTGGGAGTACGTCTGTGCACAAGAACAGGTCTCCACGAAAACAGGGTCGGGTTGATCATGCCATTGTTCATCGCCCTGAGTCCGCAAGCGCGCGCAGCGCGCTTCCCCCCAGCACCCACCCAAAACTGGGCGTATCAAGCAGGCACCAGAGGTTTCATAGATGTGCCCTTCAGAGGATTTTTAGGCCCTCCCTCGGAAGCGGCGGATCTGACTAGAATACTGCGCCGCCGTTAGCGAGGTTTAGTATAGCACGGTTTTCATAAATATACAACATATTCCGTATATACAAATTGTGAATTTTTTCGGACAGGCCCATGGGCCGTTTGTCATAACGTCCATTGCTCTGATCCTTAACGGCGTCTTTATGCCGTTTCCTCCCTGCGCCTGCTACACGAAATTGAAACCTGGCGTTGATCAACGCCAGGTCTCGTAAGGTTTTATATTTTCAGTCTGCTCAGGAACTCTGGAACTTCGAGCTTATTTCCTGTTGCACTGAGTTTGACAATTCACTATTGATCCCGCTCCGCCAGGCTGTCCGCCAGGGCGGAGAGAAAGCCATCGGCGTCATAGGCGGCCACCGCCGCCTTGGCCCTCTCCGTGCAGTCCCGGACGGCGGCGGTGCAGCCCTCCAGGCCCAGCAGGTCCACGAAAGTCACTTTGCCCTCCTCGGCGTCAGAGCCGATGGGCTTGCCGAAAGTGGCTTCATCGCCCACCACGTCCAGCATATCGTCCCGGATCTGGAAGGCCATGCCCAATTGATAGGCGTATGCCTCCGCCGCGTTCCGCAGGGCGTCTTCCCCGCCGGCGGCGGCCACGCCCAGCTTGCAGGCGCCGGCGATCATGGCCCCGGTCTTCAGCCGGTGGACCTCCGTCAGCTCCTCCCGCGTCTTCGGCGCGTGGAGGGTGTCCAGCACCTGGCCGCCCACCATGCCGTCGGCTCCGGCGGCCTGCGCCAGGATCAGAGCGCAGTCGGCTCTCTGATCCGCCGTCAATCCGGGGGCCGTCAGGATCAGGCGGTACGCCTCCGGCTGGAGGGCATCCCCCGCCAGCACCGCCAGCGTCTCGCCGTAGACCTTGTGGTTGGTGGGCTTTCCCCGCCGGAGGTCGTCATCGTCCATACAGGGCAGGTCGTCGTGGATCAGAGAGTACGTATGCACCAGCTCCAGGGCGCAGGCCACGGGGACCGCCCCTTTCCAGTCCATCCCCGCCAACCGTGCGAATTCCAGCGTCAGCACCGGGCGGATGCGCTTGCCTCCCGCCAGCAGGCTGTACCGCATGGACTCGTACAGGTCCTCCCAATCGGTCTTTTTCGTGAACAGGCCGTCCAGATATGTCTCCACCGCCTGCCGGTATGCCCCGTACCTGGCGTCAAATACCGCTTTCTCCATGATCAGTCCTCCGTTTCAAAGGGCAGCTCCACCGGCGTGCCGTCAGCGCTCTTCTTCAGCCTGACCACCTGCTGCTCCGCCTGGTCCAGCTGCTTTGTGCAGGCGGTGATCAGCTTTGTCCCCTCCTCAAACAATGCCAGGGAGTCCGCCAAAAGGGCGTCGCCTTTTTCCAGCGCCGCCACGATCTCCTCCAGCCGTGTGATCCGCTGTTCAAATGTCACCTTTTTTTCACTCATGTTCGCGTTACCTCCTCAAAAGGCCTGTCCACCGTGCAGGTGAAACCGCCCTCGCCCAGTGTCACGGACACCCGGTCTCCGGCTGTCACATCCTGATAGCTCTTCAATATCTGACCGTCTTTGTTCTGGGCCATGGCATAGCCCCGGCCCAGGACCTTCAGGGGGCTCATAGCGTCCAGCGACGCCGCCAGCGCGGAAAAACGCTGCCGTTTCCGGGCCACCAGCGCCCCGGACAGGTCCCCCAGCCTCTGCTGGACGTGGACCAACTCCATCCGCTTGTCCTGGACATAAGCCAGGTGGTCGGTCATCACCCGCTTTTCGGCCAGGGTGTCCAGCCGCTGGCGCAGGGCCTCCAGACGGGCGGTCTCGCTTTGCTCCATCCGTTCCTCCGCGCCCCGGAGCCACCGCAGCAGCTCCATCTGGTCCGGCACGGCGATCTCCGCCGCGTTGGAAGGGGTACTGGCCCGGGCATCCGCCACGAAATCCGAGATCGTCACATCCGGCTCATGGCCCACGGCGGAGATGACCGGCAGCTCCGATCCATAGATCGCCCGCGCCACCCGCTCGTCGTTGAAGGCCCACAGGTCCTCGATGGAGCCGCCGCCCCGGCCGGTGATGATCAGATCCCCCACCTTCCAGCGGTTGGCGTACCGGATGGCCCCGGCGATCTGAGGCGGCGCCTCCGCCCCCTGGACCAGCACCGGCATCAGGATCACCTTCGCAATGGGATACCGGCGGCGCAGGATGCGGATCATGTCATGGACCGCCGCGCCTGTCGGGGAGGTGATGACGGCAATGCGCTCCGGATAGGCCGGCAGGGGCTTTTTGTGAGCCTGGTCAAACAGGCCTTCGGCATGCAGCCTGGTCTTCAGCTGTTCAAAGGCCACTGACAGTTCACCCACGCCCTCCGGTGTCATGGTCTCACAGTAAAACTGGCATCTTCCCTCCTGGGGGTATATGGAGATGTGTCCGGACAGGACCACCTTCATGCCGTTTTCCGGCCGGAACCGCAGACGGACGGCCCTGCCCCGGAACATGACGCAGCCCAAGGCCCCCTCCGGGTCCTTCAGGGTAAAATAGTGCTGGCCCGAGGAATGGATTTTGTAATTGGACAGCTCGCCGCGCACCTGGACATTTTGGAGCATCGGTTCGTTGTCCAGCACCAGCTTGATCAGATCGTTGAGCTCTCTGACACCGAAGATATGTTGCTGCATAAAGCTCTCCTTTGTGGGATAATTTCCACGCTAAAAGCCGCTCCGCGGCGGTTGCGCTCCGACAGATACCTGGCAGGGCGGGAACAGAGGGGTTCCGCCTGCAGGCGGGGAAGAGAGATATCCGGCCACGGGCCGGGGACGGCGCACGCCTGGCAGGCGTGCTGGGAATGCACCCCCCATTTCTCTTTTTCTTGAAAAAGAGAAACGGGCCGTGCACGGTCCAAAGAGAAATCGCTTGGGCGCAAAACGGCGCGTTGCGCCTTATTTGCTTGAGATTTTGGGTCGGGCGAGACGGTGCAATACAGACTCGTCAGCCTTCTGCGGGGTGCGCTAGACCGGGTACGAGGGTAGGACTGCTCCGCCGCATTTGGGGGCTTAGGTGCATGGCCGGGGTGGTCATCGCAAGGCTTTCAGCAACCAGCCCCGCTGCCGCTACCCTGGCGCTCCAGGCCAGCGGCAGCGGAAAGGAACGCTGGTCCTTGCGGTCTTTGCCCGTCCCTGCAATTCCGATTCGCGTGGCGCAAAGCCAAACATATAGCAAGACTGTGCCCGCGCCCAACGCAGGATCTGGCAGCGTCCACCCAAGGTCTCTTTCTGGGGCCCCTCGTCTGGTCACAACTTGGCCTATTCAGGTCAAGTTGGGACGGAAAGCGCCTTTTCTTTTGACCGTGAACGGCCGTTTTCTTTTCGGCAAGACGAAAAGAAAATGGGGGTTCATTCCCGTGCCGCAAAGCGGCACATTCCCCGCCCTCCGGCCGTGGCCGAACGCCTTTCGTCGTTACCGCTGGTCCGAGCGCCCCGCCAAATAGTCCAGGCTCACGCCAAAATGGTCCGCCAGGGCACAGAATATCTCCAGACCAGGCAGGCCCTCATCATTCTCAATGCGTTGATAGTGGCGGCTTCCCATTCCCACGGCAGCCGCGACCTGTGCTTGTGTTTCTTTGCGCTCCATCCGTAATTCTTTTAATTTCCTGCCTATTTTCATAAAATCCCCCTTGACACGCCATATCAGGCGTAGTATTATAAAAATACGCCAGATGTGGCGCGATCAGAAAGGAGTTACAAGCATGTCCGACTTCATGAAATGGCTGTATCCCCACTACATCAAGCCCTATCTGGACTCCGTTCCAATGGGCGATGACGCCTTCCATTTCGATCTGCTGAAAAACGACCTGACGTCAGATCTCCAGAACGAACTGGAGGCCTGTCTGGCGTTTACCGCCATCCACGCCTTTCTTCTGGGCGGCTGCACCGGCGCGGGACTGGCCCCGTATATTCCCGTCAGGCCTCCCGTGGTCCCTTCTTCCTGCATCCCATAGTAAAAACTTTTATGAAAAAGCAGAGCCGGACAAGCGGTGGCCGCGCCACCCTGCCCCGCTCTGCCATTTTTCTGCTTATTCGGAGATCTCCTGCCGCACAAAGCTGCCCAGGATCCCGTTGATGAACTTTACCGTCTCCGGTGTCTCATACTTCTTGGCGATCTCCACCGCCTCGTTGATGGCGGCTCCGTTGGGGATGTCCGGCATGTACAAGATCTCATACATGGCCACCCGCATGATGGCGGAGGCCACCAGGGGGATCCGGGCAAAGTTCCAGCCCTTGGCATATTTGGCGATATAGCCATCCAGCTCCGCCCCGTGTTCGTCCACGCCTTTCACCAGGCGGCGGATATAGTCCGCCTGCTTGGCGTTAGGCGCCTCCCGGTAGATATCGTCCTCCTCCGCCAGAGCGGCGAAGGTCTCCGCCGTCAGACGTTCGTCCAGCAGCGTGTCGATGGGCTTGTCGGTAAAGCTCAGCTCATAGGAAAGATGGATGGCGATCTCCCGCGCGGTGTTCCGTACCATATAGCAACTCGTCCTTTTCTCTCTCGTTCACACTCCGGCGGCTCAGTCCAGTGTCACGCCGCCCACACGGATGTTGACCGCCTCCACGGCGCAGCCGGTCATGGCCTCCACAGCGGAGATGACCGCCTTCTGGGCGTTCTCCGCCACCTCGGGGATGGCGTAACCGTATTTCACCGTCAGATACAGGTCCAGCTTCAGCGCCGCGCCTGTCATGTCGATCTTCACGCCCCTGGCGCCCTTCTGTGCGTTCTTTTTGTTGTTCACCAGGTCGGTGACGCTGCCGCCCATGGCGGTCATCATTCCGGTCACGCCCTCCACCTCACGGACGGCGCCCACCGCGATGGAAGCGATCACTTCCTCTGCGATATTGATGCTGCCATTCTCCTCCGGCAGCGTCATGTATTCCTTGCTTTCGGCCATGATACGATTCTCCTTATCCGTTGTATCCTTGGTAAAAGATATGGTCAAATAGTTCCAGACTGTTATTTTACCATGTTATCCCGGAAATTACAACAGCTAATTTGCCGCCATGACCTTGATCCCGCTGGCGGGATAGCCGGTCTCGGATTTGGCGATGTCCGTGATCTTCGCCACATCGGTGCCGGTCAGCTCCCCGCTGTCGGTGGAGACCACCACGCTGACGCCGTCATCCCCCATGAAGGCCACACAGTCCTTGTATCCCTTGGCGGTGACGAGGTTTTCGATCTGCGCCTCCTTCAGCGTATAGGCGGCCAGGACCTGGATCCCCTCGCTGGCCTCGTTGGCGGTGGCGGTGTCCGCCCCCTCCTGATCCGCCGCGTCCTGCAGAAGGGAGATGGCGTTGTCCCGGGCCTGCTGCCGTGTCAGCCGGGCGGAGGCAAAGTAGTCCGAGCCGGTATAGACCGCCTCCTCATCCGTGGGCGCGCCGGTCTCCGTGTCCACCCCGTCCTGTCCGGACACCAGGGCAGCCTCGCCCAGGATCTTGGTTCCAGCCTCCTGGGCGTCCTCCAGCGCCTCCCTGCTGGAGTATCTCCAGTTCAGTCCCACCGCCGCGCACACCAGCACGGCCATGGTCGCCACCACCGCGTTGCGTTTCCATCTTGCATTCATATGTCCTTTCCTCCTCCAAATGATCACTGCCATTTTGCCACTGTGATGCGGTCCGCGGACAGGCCGGTCAGCGCCGCCACCGCCTCCGTCACCGCCAGCTTCACATCCGCCCGGTCTCCGCCCTGGCACACCACCAGCGCCCCCCGGTATGTGGGATACAGCGTCCGGACCACCACCGTCCCGTCTCCGCCTTCCCCATCCACCAAGACGGTCTCGGACCTGCGGGAGTAGTCCTCCGGTGCCGCCGTGTCGCCGCTGTACGTCAGCTCGGTGTCCTGGGCCAGCTGCCGCTCGCCGTCGGAGTCCACCGTCAGCAGCACCTTCACCTGTCCCACACCGTTCATGGCGCCAAGAATATCCGCCATCTCCGCCTGCAGGCTCCCGCTGGACGGTTCTTCCGTCCGTTTCAAGGGGTTCTTCTCCGTACTGCCGCCGCCACTCGGCCACAGCAGCAGCCCGGCGCCGATCAGCGCCACCAAGGCCGCGTATTTGTATTTGTCCCATAGCTTTCGCACTCCTTCAATTTTCTTCATGCCAAACCTGCCTCTCCCGGGGAATGCCCAGTTCCCCTTCGATGTACGCCGTCAGTGCCTCGGACCGCTCTCCCTTCAGGCGGACGGCCACCGGCACCGGGACGCCGTCGGTCCCCGTCTCCGTCTCCACCCGGGCCGTCACGGTCAGGCCCAGCGTGTTCGCTTTGTCCGATATATATGCGGCTGTCCGCTCCGCTATGAGTCCCGCAAGTTCCTCTTTTCCGGCGCCGTCCAGTTCTGCGCGGCGGTCCTCGATGGCGCCGGCATAATCGCTGAGGTCCAGCCGCAGGCGGCCCAGGTCCGTCCGCAGCACCGGCTGCAGCAGCGCCGCCAGCAGGATCAGTCCCCCGGTGAAGAACGCGATCTTGCGGATGGTCCCCTCCGGGATCAGCGTCTGGGCCACCGACAGCAGCATAGTCACCACCACGATGGAGGTGAGCCACTCCCGCAGCGCCCCGATCATGGCATCACCGCCGCCACGGAGGACAGCACCGAGATCAGAAGCAGCAGCGCGCAGCTCCCTGTCATGCCCAGCACCAGGCCAAAGGCGCCGCCCAGACCGTCGATGAGCTTGCAGAGGCCGGGCGCGCCCACCGTGGCGGCCAGGAACGCCGTCAGCTTGTACAGCAGGTACTGAATGCCCAATTGCAGAAACGGATAGGCGCAGGCCGCCAGAATCGCCAGCATTCCGAACACGCCGATGGTGTTCTTCAGCAGGCCCGCTCCGGCCAGCACCGTCTCCGCCGCCTCGGCGATAATGCTCCCCACCACCGGCACCACGTTGGAGATGGCGGTTTTCGCCACCTTCACCGTGGTGCCGTCCACCGCGCCGGAGATCACTCTCGCTGCGGAGAGGTACACGGTGAACAGCAGCAGCGCCGTGGTCAGGAGCCAGGTGATGATCTTTTTCAGGCCGTCCGCGATGACGCCCAGCCGGTTCTCCGGCAGGCAGGCCCCGGCGGCCAGGGCGCCGATGTACAGATATACCAGCGGCAAAAGCAGGCCGTTGATGAGATTCATCAGCAGGTCCACCAGAAACACAGTGGTCACCTGCTGAAATGTGGCGGTGCTCACCGCGCCGGAGGCCGCCGTGGCCGCCGCCAGGGTGGGCAGGAGCACCTTGGAGAACACGTTCAGCTCTCCGATGGTCTCCGCGCCGAGGCCAATGAGGGAGTCCAGGCTCCCCGCCGTCACCAGCGTCACCGACAGGGTCCCCACCATGGGCAGGAACATGGCGGCCTTGCCGCCTCCGGCGCCCTGGTAAAAGCCCTCCACCGCGCCGCACAGCACCACCACCAGCAGCACCGACGCCGCGCCCCGGACCCGCTGGCGGAGAATGGTCCCCACCTGACCGCCCACCTTCTCCAAAATACGGCTCACGCCGCCGGCAAAGCCTTGGGCATCCGAGGGATCAATATCCCGCAGCAGCTCCCCGGCCCCCTCCGGCAGGGCGTCCGTCAGGTCCTTCGGGACCTCCGCCGCCTGGGCGTGAACAGTCACCGCCAGCAGGACGATGACCAGACAAATCAATTTCTTCATTGCATCAGCTCCAGCAGCAGCGTCAGCACCGCCCGCAGCAGCGGCAGGGCCACCAGCAGGGCGCATACCGCCCCTGCTGTCTCCACCACCGCCGCCAGGGCCGATTCCCCGGCGTCCCGGCAGAGACTGCCCCCCACCTTAACGACCAAGGCGATGCCCACGGTTTTGTACAAGGGAACAAACAGGTCGCCGGAGATGCCGCTTTGTGTCCCCAGCTCCTTCAAAAACGACACCAGCTCCTCCATGGCTCCCACCAGGAACAGCAGCACCGCCGCGGCAGTCCCCAGCGTCAGCAGAAGGCCCATCTCCGGACTGCCCTTTTTCAGCACCAGGGCCAGCAGGGCGCCCACCACACACAGCACCGTCACCTGCGCGACCATCTCCATGGCTAAAAGTGAAACAGTGTCTTGATGAGGTCGAACAGGTCGCTGATCTCCTGGACCATCATCATCAGGACCACCACCAACCCCGCCAGCACCACCATCATGCCCTGCTCCTCCCGTCCAGAGCGGATCAGCAGCTGGTTCAGCACCGCCACCAGAATGCCGATGGCGGCGATCTTAAAAATCAAATCCACATCCATATTCGATCCCTCAAATCAGCAAGATCACCAGCAGCGCGGCGGCGGAAAAACACAGCGCCGTGGCCTGTTTTTCCTCCGAACGGCGGCTCTGTTCCGCTGTCTCCGCGCTTTTTGCCAGCTCATAAGCGACAATGGATATTGCTTTACAGGCGTTCTCCTCGTCGCCGTGGATGTCTTTTCCAAGGCCCGCGAGAGCAGCCTTGTCCATCTCGGACAGCGGCAGGCGCTCCGCCCCTTCCCTCCACGCGGCGGGCAGGTCCTCCCCCTGCCTGGCGGCCTCCGCGGTCTTCCGGAAAAAGGATGCCGCCTCCGGTCCGCAGGTCCGGGACAGCGTGTCCAGCAGCGGCGGCAGGGGCGTCCGGGCCATTCGGATCTCCTCCGCCATGCGCCGCAGGGCCGCCAACAAGTCCGACAGCGTGTCCCGCTTCCGCCTGCGCTCCGCCATCTGCACCCACCAGGCCAGAGCACCGCCGGAGAAAATGCAGAGGCTTCCCAGCAGCTTCACCATGGCAGCTCCTCCACCTCGTAGGCCCGTCCCGTTTCCGTCCGGACGATGCGCACCGCCAGACGGAACACCCGGTCCTCCAGCAGCTGGCGGTACAGGGGCTTCTGCTCCAATTCCGACAGGTCGGCGGCATGGATGGTGGCCAGCAGGCCCACGCCGCACCCCGCCGCCATGGAGACGGCCCGCAGGTCCTCCCGGACGGTGATCTCGTCCACGGCGATGATCTGGGGATTCATGGCCCGCAGAACGATGGGGATGCCCAGGGCTTTGGGGCAGGCGTCCAGCACGTCGGTGTGAGGCCCCACGTCCATCTGTGGCTCGCCCCGGTACATCACCGCCACCTCTCCCCGCTCGTCGATGAGGGAGATCCGCCGGGGACCGTTGGCCGCCGTCCCCTCCGACAGCTGCCGCACCAGGTCCCGCAGCAGCGTTGTCTTGCCGCCGCCCGGCGGTGAGAGGATCAGGGTGCTGGCAAATCTTCCGTCCCGGAACAGCTGGTCCGCCAGTCCGTCGGCGATGCCCTTCTGCTCCCGGGCGATGCGGACCACCGCCGAGGAAAAGCTCTTCAAGTTCGTATTGGCGCCGTCTTTCATCACCGCTGTGCCGCAAAGCCCCACCCGGAAGCCGCCCCGGACGGGCAGAAAGCCCTCCCTCAGCGTCTCCGCCGCCGCATAGCGGGAAAATTCCGTGGCCAGGTCGCACAGCGTCTCCAATTCCTCCGGCTCCACGAAGGCGTCCAGCGGCACCTCTCCCGTGGGCAGCAGCACCGTCATGGGCCGCCCCGCCCGGAGGCGGAATTCCTCCGCCTCCGCCCGCTGATTCTCCGGCAGGGCCAGAGCCAGCTTTCGCAGGCGGTTCGGCAGGATGGCGGCGGCGTCCTCATAGCGCAGGATGTTCAAATTCTTCCGCAAGGGTCCTCCCCCTTTCTTTTGTTACTCCACTCTATGACGGCTCGTCCAGAGGTATGCCTAAAATTTGGAGAGGGCCGGTCTCCGGGACCGGCCCCCAGCTTGTCGAAAAAGCCTTTTCGACAAACTGCTTGAGATTTGAATAGCGCAGGACACCCTTCCTGGGTTTCCCGCGCACACCCTTCCTTCCCATTTTCCTGATTTTTGGGGTTTATCGACAGCCTGAGGGCCGGTCTCCGGGACCGGCCCCCTCTCTGAATCCTGGAATTCTGTCTGAATCCTGGCTTTACTTGCCGCAGGCGCAGCAGCACTTGGCATCCTCATAATTGTCCGGCATCCGGACCGTGTTGGGCGGGAAAAACTCGCCCACCGGGAAGGAGATGTTCCGGAAGATGCAACAGGGGTCCTCCTTGTCGCTGCCGCAGGAGCACTCCTTATCGGGCATGCAGTAGTCGTACACCGGCACCAGCAGCTGGGAATCCCGCTCCAGGCGCACGATGGAGAACTGGCCCAGAGTGACGTAGATCCGGCGGCTGTCATCGCCGCTGGACAGCTCGCCGCCAAAGCAGCTGTTGACAAAGGACGGCACCTCGCACAGGTCGCAGTCGCAGTCCCGCTTGCCGCAGCAGTCCATAATGCGGGCATCCAGCACGATGGGATCCACGGCCTCCACCACGGCGATGGGGGCGTTGGCACGCTTCATCATCTGCATGTCAGGCTCACCCACCCGCAGCTCGGAGGAGAAGATCTTGGCATTCCCCTCGCTGCCGAACAGGATGGCACGCTTGTCGAACACGCACAGGCCCTCCACGGTGACGGGGACGGGGCAGCTCAAATAGGCTTGAAGCGTCACGGAGTAGAAAAATCGCATATCCACGGTGTAGAAGCCCCGGTTGAAGCTGACGGGCTCCACATCCACGTACACATACAGCAGCTTGGCGCTGCCGCCCTTGACGGACAGGGCGCGGTTGATGATATCCACACACTGCATCTTGGGATAGAAGCGCAGGTCTTCGATGCAGTCTTTATCACAGTATGAAGCAATTTATAGAAAATGGCGCCCTGAATACAAATTCAGAGCGCCTTTTTTGTTATTCTACCAGCCTCGGCATGATATCGTCAAGAGCCGACAACCGTCCCCCGCCGCTTTGGTTTACCGGCGTCAGACTTCCTCCGCTCAGCCTCGGCATGATATCATCGGCTTTTCCATACCAAGGAGCCTCGTCCAGCGTGCTCTCCTTATACCCTGCGGCATAATACAGAGCCGTCTTCTGCCTGTTGGAGATCTGCATGGCATCAATAGCCGCCATCACCTTGGCCTTCTTGCTTCCGGAAACAGTTTTGCCGTTCATATCTTTGTCAGCGGTCAGGTCCTGCGTGGTCTCCCGAAACTCCACATACTGCCCGGGGCTCAAACCAGCACCGCAGGCGGTTTCCAGCTTTTCAAATTCAGTGTCATCCATCATGCTCTCCAGGGCCTTCATCTGCTCTGATTCTGAAATCCCGGAATTCACAACGGCTCTGTACCTCTGAATATTGCTGACACTGGTTTGCCCCGCCCGCGGCTTTAGGTTCCCAATCGCATCCGCAAGGCTTTCCGCATGGGCAGAAGAGAGTCCCGCATCGGTGAGTTCTGTATACCGCTCCGCTCCCGCTGGGATCTGGCTGTAAAATTTCAGGGCCTCTTTGACCTCCCTGCTCTGCTTCTCGCTCAGATCACTGCGATCCAGATATGCCGCAAATTGAGTCGCCTTTTCCGAGGCCCCCATGTCTTCCGCTTCGTCCAAAGCAAGGTATTTCTGATAAGCATCAGAGATCTGCTGCCAGGACATGCCACCCATCAGCATCTGGCGGAACTGGCCTGGCTTCTTTGCGCCTTTGCTGGCAATGACAGTCGTGTACAGCTGCCATCTCTGGCGGTCCGTCAGATCATCCGCCTCAGACAAAGCCGCCAGCTTCTCGCTGGTATCCGCTCCCTTCCGGATACGCTGGATCGCACGATATACCGCCTCCCTATCAGCTCCCTCGTTGACCAGCAGTTTCAGAACATTCGTCTGATTTGCGGAAAGGCCGCTTTCCCCGGACGCATAGAAATCCCGTGTTTCGGACAGACCAGAATTTCCAAACAGCACCGCTTGCAGCCACTTATCCGGTGTCTGCTCCACGGTGTACTGAAGCCTCTGTTTATCTCCATAACCATAGGCCCGTCCACCGTTCAGCATGGTTTGAATACCCTGTGAAGTTTTCTGGATCTGCCGTCCGCCAGGGATCAGCGTCTTGCCCAGATCCAGAAATGCCCCGCCAATCTCGCCGGCGGACTTCTCCTCCGCCGCCAGCGCTTTCCCGACGCCCTGGGCCGCCTCCGCCATGTTGGTGAACGGCATGGTCTGGTCACCCAGGCCCAGCAGTCCCGCCGCGTTCCTGAAGAACGGAACATCATTAGATACGTTATAGAGTAGATTCGATGACGCCGAACCCAAGTCAAATGGTTGCAGCTCCTTTTCATCGTCATCTCCCAGCAGTCCTTCTCCGAACATGGCTTTCCACCCGGCGTTCAGCAGCTGCTTCAACCCCTCATTGGTGGTCATGCCGAAGCCGGAGGACACGAAGTTGGCGATGTAGCCCAGCACATCAAACGGTGCGGGGGTGCCTCCGTAGGCCGCCTCCGCCACACGATTCAGCAGGAATGCGGACAGCAGGCCCTTTGTCAGCACCGTGGCCACCGCCCTGGTGGCCGCCTTCTTTCCGTGGGTTTTCTCAATGTTCCGATACTTGTAGGGCAGGTCCTGGCTCAGATGTTCCCAGCTGTTCAGTGCTTCCACCTGGAACAGGTGGACCATTTGATTGACCACATTCTTACTCTCGAAGGCCACGGGACGGCTGCCCTTCATCCGGGACGCCATGATCTGCGTGGCCCAGCGGTCCGCCTCCAGCATGGCTGCCTCGGATGGCTTCCCCTCTGCTACCAGCTGGTTGTACTTGCTCTGGACCGCCAGGGCAGATACCATGCTGTCCATGATGTCCGCCGGCTTGAACATGGCTGAGACCATACGGTCAAACTTGCTGTCGTCCGCCGTCAGGTATTCGATGCCCTTCTTTCCCGTCAGCAGGTCGCTCTGGTCGAAGAGCTGTGTCTCCTTGATGTTCCACAGCCTACCCTTTGTGCTCTTAGCCAGGTCCATCGCAGCTTTGGCGATGTACTTTCCATCCACCTCCGCCGTGATCTGCGCCAGCTGGGAACTCTGGTTCAGCACGGAAGATACATTTCCGGCCACCTGGGCCCGTCCGAAGGCAGCCACCAGCTTGTTGCCGGCGTTGAGGCTGGTCCGGCCCGCCATGTACTCCATGCCTCGGTCCGCCATGCTCTGCTTGCCCGCCAGCAGATTGGCATAGTTGTCAATGTACTTCACGAACTCTCCATACTTGGTCATCTTGGTCACGTTGTCGTACAGCTCGTTGATGTAATCGTCCATCATGGCCCTGGCGTCCTCATAGGTGAGCTTGGTCCCCTCCGAGATTTTCCCGGCGTCCTTCAGCACCTCCGTCTGTGTGCGCAGGTCCGCATAGCGCAGGCTCTCCGCGTGGTCGATGGCGTTGTTGATCTCCTCCGGTCCGAAGGTCTTCCGCAGATACCGGGAGACACCCCGCAGGCGGGCGATGTCGTCCGTGTGATAGAGGATGTCACCCAGATAGCTGACGTAGGACTCATAGCCCTTTGCCACGTCATAATCCGTTTTGCTGCCCATGCGGGACTGGAAGAAGGGATTCCACCGTTTTCCGGGCTTGTAATCCGCCGTCATGCCGGAAATGGAGGTGGGCAGGCTGGAGGCGTCGGTGTTGACGCCCATGGCCCGCAGGGCGCTCATCAGCTTGTTCTGCGTGTCCACGCCCTGCATATGCGGCGCGTATCCCTTGATGAAGCCGATGGTGCCGTATCCGTGAGCTGCCAGAAAGTCGTTCACCGCGTCATAGAACAGGTCATACTGCTCCGCGTATTTCTGCACAGCGTTGTTGATCTTCACGCTGTCCAGCTCCCCGGATTCCAGCCACTCCTGATTCTGCATCCAGCGGGCCAGCTGCTGTGCAAGGCTCCGCTCTTCCGCGTTCAAGCTGAACTCCCGGCCGGTGTCCACCGGATCCTCACCGCGCCGGATATTCTCCGCCGCGTTTTGAATGCTCCCGGCCATCTCCATGGAGGCCACCGTCTCTTCCACAAAGCGGTCCTCCATGATCTGCTGGACGATGGCCCGTTCTTCCTTGGTCAGCTCGCTCCGCTGTCCCTGGCTGTCCTCAAAGGTCCGTACCGCGTCCAGCTGCCGCTGAATGAAGCGCATCTTTCCGGCCTCGTTCTGCTGCACCGGGTAGATGTACTTTTCGTTGATGATCTCACCCTGTCGGTCTCCGAAGATGTTCCGCATGACCCGCTCCGGCGTCCGCTCGTTCATCTTCAGCATGGAGATCGGCTTGAAGGCTTCCTCGTCCTTGAACAGCTCCGCCGCCATCCGCTCGTTCTGCTCCCGGATCTGGCGTCCCCGCTCCCGGACACCATCCACGGCCTTATAACTGTTTTCCGCCGTGTAGCAGTCCGCCAGCTCCGTCACGGTTGCCCGTCTCATGGAAGCCGGTATATCCTCCACGGTATAGTCGCCATTGGCGATTCCCTTGGCAAACAGCTTCTCTCCCCGTGTCGGCTGCAATCTGGCTTCAGCCTGCCGTCTGGCTCTGGCAGTGTCCTTCTTTCCCTGATCCGCGCCGCGCAGGAAGGCTGTGTTGGTGTAGTCTCCCTGGTCTCCGACTACCTGCGGGCCGCCCAGTCTCTCGGTAGGTGTCTGTCCCGCCGCTTGATTGGTCTGCGTCCCTTCCGTCCGCTTTTCTCTGGACAGTCGTTCCAGTTCCAAATCAAGCTGCGTCCAACCAGCTTTCGGTCCCCGGTCAAATCCGGCAACGCCAAACTGTCCCGCATCGCCCAGCTCCACGCCGTCCCTCTGGTTCTGCACCAGTTCACTGAAGGACCGGCCCATGGAGTTCTGCCCGCCTTCCAGCCGCGGTATCATATCGTCTGTCGAACGGTTATCCTTGACTTCCTGGACCTGGTGAAGTAAACTAAGTACAGAAGGAACATCGCCTCCGGGTACACGGTTTATTTGACCAATCCCGGTCTTGAAGGGCGTTGTTCCTTTTTCGTTTAACAATACCTCGTGAACATAAAAATGGTTTGCTTTTTCATCCCGTGTCAAAACGATGCCCGCCAAGTAGTCTTGCCCGCCAATTGTGATAGGCGCCGCCACAACAGCAGTATCATACCGCCGGCCCTTCCAATTCTGCTGATAGTCAATGACCCGTCCATTTTCAAGTACGCTGGGCACCGCTGCGAACGCAGCGGCCTTTTTTCTGCCGATACCATGGGCGATATCAGACTTTGCGCCGCTCCTACTCAGCTTCACATCACCCAGCTGCGGATTGAATACCATATTCCCCAGGCTGTCAAAGTAGTTGGTGACCTGTGTTACCAGATCCACGTCTCCCTTTGCAAACTCCGTTCCCTGAACGGCGGCCACGCTCTCCATCCCGGCCACCTCCTGAATACCCTGGCGGACGGTCTCCTGCCCAATGATCCCCGGAATATAATCCTGGGCAGTTCCGGCATCATCCGCGAACACCGTATTCTCGTCGCCCAAGGTCGGCATCTTCAGTTCCCGCTGCTCCGGTGTCAGCTTCCGCCGCGCCGCCGCGTCCCTGGCCTCGATCTCTCCGGCGGTGTTGCGATAATAGCGGTTGTATACTTCCCCCGGATTTTTGATCTCCCTATCCAAGTCCAGTAGTTTTTGAAACCACGGCTGATTCCACAGTTCCAGATACAGACGGTCAGATTCTTTTTCAAACTGTACGTACCGCTTTGCCTCCACCGATCCTTCCGCTGCATTCTGCAAGCGATCAAGTTCCCGCTCCACTTCCTGATAGCGTACAAATTTATTGGCGGATTCCTTATCCAGAGAGCTCAGTGTCTTTCTGTATTCTTCGCGCAGTCCCTGAACCACTTCCCCAGTCTGGTAATCTCTTGATGCCCAGTAGAAGGGATTGCTTCCGCCCGTGAATCCCTCCGTCTTCTGAATGGCATGCTGCACCTCATGAATCAAGGTATCCTCTGGTGATCCTCTCAGTGACTGGTCCAGAGTGATGGTGTTGGTCCTTCGGTCATAGCTCCCGCGCTCGCCGTCTGTCAGGTCCACGAACCGCACGTTGACCTCCTTCAGCTCT
This sequence comes from Oscillospiraceae bacterium, assembly GCA_021771635.1. Lineage (GTDB taxonomy): Bacteria > Bacillota > Clostridia > Oscillospirales > Oscillospiraceae > Oscillibacter. The sequence goes on from JAETOQ010000001.1 coordinate 128,498, forward strand.
GGATATGCCGCAAACAAGGCTTCATGCTGCATGTAGTCCCCCAGCTTAGATGGCCCCGGCACGCCCCTGGTAGCCTCTGTCAGACTTCGCAGCTCGTCCATCTCGGCCTGCGTCATGTCTCCGTACAGCAGCTGGTTCTCCAGCTCCCTCCGCCGCAGAAGGTCCGGATTTTCCGTGAAGCCCTGGCGGTCATACCGCATCCCGGAGTCATCGATCTCAAACCGCCATTTCCCGTCCATGCCCCGGAACCACCCGGTCTGACGCCGGATCGCGTCCGCGTCCGTTCCTTGCCTCTCCAGCTCCTGTGCCGTACTCAGAGCATTCAGGTCCGCTGTGCGGGCATTGACGCCTGCAAAGGTGTTCTGGGCCGTTCCGGTGCCCTGCTGTGTTCCTGCCTGCCGCAGGGCCTTTTCATACAACCGCTGGGCGTCGATCAGGAAGCGTTCCTCACTGGTGCCCCGCACCTTGGAGAGCGCATCTCTGATCCAGTCATACACCTTCTGGAACAAATTGCGGTTCGTCCGCAGCAGTCGGCTGATGGATGCCTCGTCCTGAAACAGTTTGCTCTCTGCGAACTTCGCCACCAGTTCCCGGCTGGCGCCGCCCTCGTCCAGCTGTACGCCATTCTGCCCGTATTCCTGGGTGATGCTCTGCCGCAGCGCGTCCACGTCCACGCCCATGTCCTCCGCAATAAATCCCAGGACTTTCTGGGAGAACTCCTCATAAAGTCCGCTGCTCTCCATGTGGTGTGTCAGCTCGTGGATCAGCACCTGCCGCACCGGATTCTCCGCGGCAGGATCAATGGTGATCGTGCCGCCCAAATACTCTCCCGACGCTCCGTTCGCCAGCTTGTCCACCACCAGATCCGCGCCAAATCGGCCCGCAATCTCTCTGGCTTGTGTAAAGGAATCCCGCTTTTCAGGGGCTACATTCTCCATCATCCGCCCCCAGGCGATATGCCCGCCCGGATCCAACCTTGGTATAATGTCCTCCGCGTCACGCACGGCCTGCCGGGCCTCCTGGGAGAACATGCCCTTCTCCCGCATGGTGTCATAGGCGTTGTCAATGGCCGTGTTCCGCACCTCGGCCTGATAGCCCCGGTAGTTCTCTTTGGCCCCTGTCACACCCTCCACGGCGCCGCCCAGGCCACCCAGCGCGCCGCCGATCAGGAAGTCATATGCGGCCTCCTCCAGGTCGAACTGGGCGCTGGGATCATAAGTCATCCGCTTCAGAATGGGATTTGCCACATCCTCCAAAAATTCTTCCGCGCCCTCGCTGACGAAGCCCGCGCCGGCCTTCAGCAGACTCTCCAAAGCCGTCTTTCCCGCCGCCGTTTTGGCGTAGCGTTCCACGGCTCTTCCGATGGCGGCCTCCACCAAATCGTCGCTGACGCCCGCTCCGAACGCCTTGGCAAAGGGTTTTACCACGTTGGACAGCTTTTCCGTCGCCACGGACACCGCCGCGCTGCCGGCACCATAGGCCAGCTGCTGCCCCAGGGTGGCTCCCTCCTGCCGGGCCTCCTGTGCCGCGCCGCCGAAGCCCCGCACCGCCATGGGCAGCAGGGCGCCTCCGCCGGTCAGGATCCCGGTGCCAACATCCGCTCCCATCTGGAGGCTGGCCGCGCCGATATCCACCAAAGCGCCGCCCACCTTGCCAAGCCCCTTCTTGGCGCTCAAAATGTCCTCCGCGCCGGATTCCGCCAGCTGATCCGCCGTCTTTTGCAGCCCCTGGCCCGCCGTCTTGGTCTCCTGAAGTCCCTGCTGCCGCATGGCAATGCTCCGCCTTGCCTGATCAGCCTCCATCTGCCAGTAGGTCCGGTCCTCCGGCGTGTCCGCGTTTTTTACCTCATATTCGTACCTGGCGAGCTCCCGGCGCAGCTCTTCCAGGTCTGTCTCCAGGCTGTTCTTCCGCATCACGCCGCCGGTAACGGCCTGGGTGGTCCCCAGGGTGTTGACTAAACCGGAGCCCCATTGCTTGACCGAACCGGACACAAGATCCGCCGCGCGGCCCGCCAGTGTCGGCCGCTCTACCTCTTTTGTAACGGTCCTGCCGCCGCGGCCCGCACCCACCGCGGCCTGTACCGTTTTGCTCTTCCAGCTGTCTGCATGTGGTGTCAGCGTTCCGCCGCCCTGCGCGCTTTGCAGATTGCTCTTGGTGGGAACTTTGGTTTGGGACGGGTTCGCCATCTTCCATGCTTCCGTTATCTTCTTCTGTCCAGTTCCAATCTCTATGGCTGTCAATCTTCCGGACTGCTGGGAAGCCGGAGACGCGTTCTGCATCTCCGGCTCCTTTTTTGTTGTGATTTTTGTTAAGCTCCCCATAATATCCTCCTATCAGGAAGGGGTATACTGCACCCCAGCTCTTGCCAGCACAGACTGTATTTCCTGCTGCTGATTGGAACTCATAGAACCCCAATATTGATTCAAATACGGCAGTACGTTGTTGATATTGTTTGTCTGGATCAGCCCGCTTACCGTCTGCTTCAGCTGAGAAAAAGTCGGAACTCCATTTGTCGTTGTCACAGCCAATTTCGAAGTACCTTCTGTTCCACTGGGTTTTCCGCTCAATGTCTTTCGCCCAATGCTTGCCGCAGGCCCTGTGGATTTGGCCGCCCTCTGCGCAGCCAGCGCCTGCATCTGCGTGATGTAGTTCTGCGCCTCCGTCCTGCTGATCCCCGCCGCGGTCAAGGTCTCGTCATTGGGCATAAATCCGGCCTTCAGCATTGTCAGCGCCCTGCTGTACGCGTTCTCCACGTTCTGGGCGTTCAGGCTCTGCTGGTTCCAGTAATTCTCGTTTTGCAGATTCATCTGGTTCCAATAGTTCTGCTGTGCCATCTGCTGCTGATTCTGAACATAGCCCATCCACTGGCCCTGGATCGTCTGGAGGTAGCTTGCCAGCTCCTGGGCCGTCTGCATGTCGCCTGTCAGCTGGGCGTTGGTGATGGCGCTCTCCAGCTCCTTGACGGTCGCCAGCCGCTGCTTTTCAATGTCATTCAGCTGATTCTGGTAGTCCGTCTCAGCGGCGATCCGCTGGCTGTCCGCCATACCGCCGGCATAGCCGCTGGCGCTCAGCTTCTGATCCAGATTCTTCTGCCCCAGCATCTTGGCGATATAGGCCTGTCGGGCCAGCTCCTCCGTGTCGTCGTTGGTGGTATCGATCTGGTTCCGATATCCGTTGATGGCATTCTGCACCGCCGCCTGGATCGCCGCCCTCGTCTGTTCAGAGTAGGTATCATATCCGGTGCCGGCGAGGAAGTCCTCAAAGGAGGGGATATCCATGTCCAGCCCAGCTCCCATTTGCGGCAGCTGACCGCCCTGCGTACCTGGAACAGTGACCTGCTGGTTCAAATAGGAATACGGGTTCAGGATATTTCCGGAACCGCCCAGAGCCGTGTTCATGGTCCCCGCCAGTCCGCCTCCATCCATTTGTAAGCCCGCCGGTGCAAAGTCCGCCTCATTCAGCAGCAGTGTTCCGGTGGAGTCGTACTTCCGGCCCACGCCGGTCCGGTCCACCGCCATGTTGTGCAGATACATGTACATATTGGGATCGTAGGCATCCGCGCCGTAATACTGCGCCATGGCCGCGATCTCTTCCGGCGAGTAGCCGGGGGACTTTCCCCTCTTGGTCACATCCTGACTCACCGGGGACGCGATCACCGGGGTGCCATTGGCATCGTAGCTCACCCAGTAGGTGGTCTTTCCGTCCGCAGTCCGCTTCAGCAGCGTCTTCCCCGCATTGCTGGGGTTGACAGCGGCCCCCAAAAGGCCCAGAGCGGCCAGCCGCTGCTGGTTGGCACTCTTTTCATTCTGCCATGTCTGCTGGGCCCCGGAGGAATTCATCCACGCCCTCTGGATATCCGCATAGGCCTGGGCCTGAGTGGTCCCGCCTCCAGCGGAGCCTGTGTCAAACATCTTGTAGCCCCGCCGCTGTAAAGCGTCGTAGGCGCCCATCAGGTCGCCCTGGGCCGCCAGCTGCCGGGCCATTGCCAGATAGTCCACACCGTCCTCCCAGCCCTTGCCAAGGGAGACCGCGTCCGT